>CAWCEB010000001.1:0-9862 GCA_963794105.1 uncultured Actinomycetes bacterium
GGCGCTCCCGCAGCGCGTGCAGCGCCACAGGTCGTAGGTCGCGCGGTCGGAAGGCTCAGATCCGCCCGCCCGCAGCCACGGCGAGATCGGCCCGCCGCAGGCTGGGCAGGCGTTCACGCGACGCAGCGTAGCCGTAGGATTCGCCGCCATGCCGCCGACCCAACGCAGCTCGCCTGGCGCGGGCGCATCGAGGCCGTGCTGCGCATCGCCGCGCCCGCGCTGGACCTGGTGCTCGCCGCCGGCGACCGCCTCTCGCGCCTGGTCGAGCGCGACGAGCTCGAGGCGCCCGCCACGCGCGCGTCCTTCGAGCACGCCGAGCAGCGCGCCGTCGGGCCTGGCGGGGACGTCCCGCGATGAGCGAGCAGCCGCCCGACACGCCGCCGGTCGAAGAGACGCTGGCCTGGGAGGCCGAGCAGGGCCCGCGCGCGGGAGCGCCGCCGCGGTCGCAGCGATCGCCACGCTCGTCGGCGGCATCGTGTCCTCGACCGCGCTCAGCGACCAGCCGCACGTCCCGGTCGTCAACGCGCTGCAGAACGCGGCGACGCCCGGCGCCGACACGCGCCCCAGCCTGCGCACCTCGCAGCTGCAGTACCTCCACGACCACGCCGGCAAGCTGATCCTCGGCGGGATCATCCTGGCGATCGGGTACTTCGCGCTGCTGCCGACGCTCGGGTACCTCTTCCGCGCCACGAAGGCCCGCCGCCCCGAGCTACCGCGCGCCGCGCTGATCCTGGCGCTGATCGGCCCGGCGCTGCTGGGCGTCGCGGCGATCGTCTTCCAGGTCGCGCTCACGACGAAGGCAGGCGACTTCGTCACGAGCAGCGACCACAGCCGCAAGGCCGTCGACGACGTCACGAAGGCCGGCCTGCTGCGCGGCGTGCAGATCCTGCAGCTGCCCGGGACGCTGTGTCTTGCGTTCGGGCTCGTCCTGCTTTCGATCAACGCGATGCGCGTCGGCCTCCTCAGCCGGTTCATGGGCGTGCTGGGCATCATCTGTGGCGGCGCGCTCGTCCTGCTGCCGCAGAACCCGATCATCGTGTTCTGGCTGCTCGCGCTGGCGGTGCTGTTCGCACGCCGCTGGCCGCAGGGCATGCCGCCTGCGTGGGAGACCGGCGTGGCCGTGCCGTGGCCGACGTCGGCCGAGATCGCGGAGCGGCGCGCGGCGGCGCGCGGCGATGTGCCAACCCGCGACGAAGAACCCGAAACCGTGTCCGAATCCGGACCGGGCGCCGCTCACGCGAGCTCGAAGAAGCGCAAACGCAAGCGCCGTCGTCAGACGAGCGGGTAGCACCATCCCGACAACCACCTGACGAAAGGGGTGCGGGATGGAGGCTGGCCAAGTCTCATCCGAAGCGCGATTCGACCGTGATCCGACCATTGGGCGGGCCGCTGCCGAACGCGTCACGTTCGTCCCCTCGCCGATCGCCGACCCGGGCCCGCTCGGTCTGGCCGCGTTCGCGCTGACGACGTTCGTCCTGTCGATGTTCAACGCCGACTTCGTCGGCAAGGGCGGCGAGCCGGTCGTGTTCGGCCTCGCGTTCGCCTACGGCGGCCTGGCGCAGGTGCTGGCCGGCATGTGGGAGTTCCGCACCGGCAACACGTTCGGTGCCGTCGCGTTCACGCGCTACGGGGCGTTCTGGCTCAGCTTCTGGGCGTTCGTGCAGTTCTATGAGGACAAGGTCCCGAAGGCCGACGTCGGCCACGCGGTCGGGCTGTACCTCATCGCCTGGGGCATCTTCACGACCTACATGTTCGTGGCGTCGCTGCGAACGACGGCCGCGATAGCGCTCGTGTTCCTCCTGCTGGCGGCGACGTTCCTGCTGCTGGGCATCGGCAACGCCGGCGCTCACACGAATGTCGTGAAGCTCGGCGGGTACGTCGGCATCGCGACGGCGGTGGCGGCATGGTATGCCTCATTCGCCGCGGTCACGAACTCCACGTTCGCGCGCACGGTCTTGCCCGTGCGGCCGCTGGCCCGGAAGTAGATCGAGAGAGGGGAAGACGGATGGCGACGGATCAGCAGAGCCTCGAGCAGCAGCTGGAGCAGCTGCTGGACGTCGAGTCGTTCGACGCGCCCGACGAGTTCGCCTCCGAGGCGCTGGTCAAGCAGCACGCGCCAGCCTGACGACCCGGTCGCGTACTGGGCCGAGCAGGCCAAGGCGCTCGACTGGTTCGAGCCCTGGGACGTCGTGCTCGACGACTCCGACCCGCCCTTCTACAAGTGGTTCACGGGCGGGAAGCTGAACGTCTCCCACAACTGCCTGGATCGCCACGTGGAAGCCGGCAACGGCGACCGCGTGGCGTTCCACTGGCACGGCGAGGAGGGTGAGACCCGCGACATCTCCTACGCCGATCTTCACCGCGACGTCCAGCGCTTCGCCAACGCGCTGAAGGACAAGGGCGTGCAGAAGGGCGACGTCGTCGGGATCTACCTCCCGATGATCCCCGAGGTCGCCGTCGCGATGCTCGCGTGCGCGCGCATCGGCGCGGTGCACAACGTCGTCTTCGGCGGCTTCAGCGCCGAGTCGGTCAAGGAGCGCATGGAGTTCAGCGACGCCAAGCTGCTGATCACCGTCGACGGCGCGCGGCGCAAGGGCAAGACGGCGCCGATCAAGCAGGCGGTCGACGAGTGCATGCCCGACCTGCCGTGCATCGTCGTCCAGCACACGAAGGCGGACGCGCCGATGGCCGCCAAGGACGCGTGGTTCCACGAGGTCGTGGAGGCCGCCGGCGCCGAGTGCCCAGCCGAGCCGCTTGACGCCGAGCACCCGCTCTACGTGCTCTATACGAGCGGCTCGACCGCCAAGCCGAAGGGCATCCTGCACACGACCGGCGGCTACCTCACGCAGGTCGCGTGGACGCACGAGCACGTCTTCGACCTCAAGCCCGAGCAGGACGTCTACTGGTGCTCAGCCGACGTCGGCTGGGTCACCGGCCACTCGTACATCGTCTACGGGCCGCTGTGCAACGGCGCCACGAGCGTCATGTACGAGGGCGCGCCGGACTACCCGCACAAGGGCATCTGGTGGGAGCTGTGCGAGCGCTACGGCGTGACGGTCTTCTACACCGCGCCGACGGCGATCCGCGCGTGCATGAAGTGGGGCGTCGAGCACGTCGACAAGTCTCGACCTGTCCAAGCTGCGGCTGCTGGGCACCGTCGGCGAGCCGATCAACCCGAAGGCGTGGCTCTGGTACCGAGGTCGTCATCGGCGGCGAGCGCTGCCCGATCGTCGACACCTGGTGGCAGACGGAGACCGGCGCGATCATGGTCACGACGCTGCCGGGCGCCCAGAAGACGAAGCCCGGCGTCGGCGGCACGCCGCTGCCCGGCATCGACGTCTGCGTCGCTCGACGAGGACGGCAACGAGGTCGGCGCCGGGACGCAGGGCCTGCTCGCCGTCCGGCGCGCCGTGGCCGGCGATGCTGCGCACGCTGTTCAAGGACGACGAGCGCTTCATCGAGACGTACTTCTCGAAGTGGGACGGACGACCTATCTCGTCGGCGATGCCGCCAAGCGCGACGAGGACGGCTACTTCTGGTCATCGGGCGCGTCGACGACGTCCTCAACGTCTCCGGCCACCGGATGTCGACCGCCGAGGTCGAGTCGGCGATCGTCGTCGCACCCGAAGGTCGCCGAGTCGGCGGTGATCGGCCAGGCCGACGAGGACACCGGCCAGGCGATCGCGGCGTTCGTGACGCTCGAGGGCAGCTACGAGCGCAGCGACGAGCTCGTCGACGAGATCCGCGAGCACGTCGCCGAGCGGATCGGCAAGCTCGCGCGGCCCAAGCGGATCATCTGGGCCGACGACCTGCCCAAGACGCGCTCGGGGAAGATCATGCGGCGCCTGCTGCGCGACATCGCCGAGGGCCGCGAGCTCGGCGATGTCACGACGCTGCGCGACCCGGACGTGATGGCGCAGCTCGAGACGAAGATCAAGGAGCGCCAGGCGGAGGGCGAGGACTAGCTGTCGTTCCTAGCTCACGGCCTTGCCATGGCGAGCGGGAGGGGCGCACCCTCCTTGTATGGGTGGACGCAGACGGCGTAGACCGTGAACGTCGTCGCCAGGCCGGAGTTGTTGCTGACGGCCGCGCGCCAGGTGTCGATGCCGTCGGGGTAGGAGGCGCCGACGCTGACCTGGGTGCCGGGGTACGTGGTCGAGACGCCGCCGCCGGTCACGATGGTGCCGGCAGGGCACTGCTCGGCGGCCGCGATCTTCTGGCCGATCGGTAGGTCGACGGGGTCGCTCTTCACGGTGTAGATCGCGTCGAACCCGGGGCCGTGCGGGCCCTCGGGCCCGGCGGGGCCGGCCGGGCCGGCGGGGCCCGCGACGCCGGCCGGTCCGGTCGCACCGCGCAGCTGCGCGAGCGCCTTCGCCGACAGCTTTCCGGCAGGGAGGCTGCGGCTCTTGACCTGCTTGCCGGTGATCGTGCCGGCCTTGATGTTGGAGCCGCTCAGCTTCGTGGCGGCATATCCGGTGCCGCCCATGGCGACGACCAGCGCCGTGATCGAGACGGCGAGTGAGGGGCTGGGGAGACGTCGTGTCATGACCGGCATGCTGCGCGTCCGAGCAGGCGCCGACCACGGGAGCAAGCCGCCAGATCGCGGCGGAGAACCGACGCTAGGCGGCCAGCCAGAGCGCGGAGTCGCCGACGTCGACGCGCCGCGCATCGCCGGCCGCGACGGCCTCGATCAGGCGCGCCTCCGCGCCCGGCAGGTCCGGCCGGTCGAGGTGGTGTGCGCGCAGCACGGCGGCGGCCTCGGCGGTGAAGACGCCCTCTGGCAGGGCGGCGAGCATCTCCGCGACGTTCAGCGGCGCGCTGCGGCGCGGCAACTCGGGCGCGAGGTGCGCGAGCAGCACGTCGTAGGCCTCGATCGGCACGAAGCCGCCGGCGACCATCCGCTGTCCGTCGCGCTCGAAGATCAGCGACGGCGCCGTGAAGCGCACGGCGCCGTCGGTGTTCGGCCGTCCGGTTCTGCGGCTCGGGTGGCGTCCCCTCCGCGGTCCGCGCGAGCGCGCGGTCGGCCTCGTAGGCCGCCACCACCTCGGCGCTGTCGATCGCCGCCACGAGATCGTCCGCGGGCAGCCCGAGGCGAGCCAGCGCCGCGCGCAGGTCGTCGCGGTCCTCGAGTCGCGAGGGCGTCGTGAAGTGCGCGATCTGCAGCGCGCGCAGCGTGCGCCACTCGATCGCGGGGTCGCGCAGGCGCGCGGCTACGACGACGCGGCAGGCGGGCGCCGTCGCGGAGACGCGGGTCTTCACGTGCGACGCGAACGGCATGCCGTACGCGTGGAACCTGCGATGCCCGAGCGCCGATTGCAGCGGCGTGTACCCGCGCTGCTCGTACTGCTCCGCGCGCTCGGTGAGGCCGATCATGACGTGGCGCCAGCGCAGGCCGTCGCCGAAGCGCCAGCGCAACTCAGCAAGCGCCGGCGAGGCCGACCACGCCCACGGGCACCCCGGATCGGTCATATGCAGGACGTCGACGATGTGACGGTTCCTTCCCTGAGCGGTAGCTTGCGAAGCGATGACGTACGAAGAAGCCTGCGCCGCCCACGAGTGGCGCGTGCCGGAGCGGTACAACATCGCAGCGGACGTCTGCGACAAGCATCCTCGCGACAAGCTCGCGATGGTGCACGAGCACTTCGACGGCGCCGTACGCGAGGTGCAATGGGGCGAGCTGCAGGACCTCGCCAACCAGGCGGCGCACGTGCTGCGCGACAACGGCGTGCAGCGCGGCGACCGCGTCGCGGTCGTGCTGCCGCCGACGCCCGAGACCGCGGCCGTGTTCTTCGGCACCTGGAAGCTCGGCGCACTGCTGCTGTCGATGTCGGTCCTCTACGGCGACGAGGGGATCCGCCATCGCCTGAGCGATTCGACCCCCACCGTGCTCGTGACCGACAAGGCCAACGCGCCGCGGTTCGACCATCCGAACGTGCTCGTGCTCGACGACGGCCTGCTCGACGGCGTGCCGACCGACCCGATCTCGACCGACACCGCCGCCGACGACCCTGCCCAGCTCTACTACACCTCCGGCACGACCGGGCTGGCGAAGGGCATCATCCACGCCCACCGCTACCTGCTCGCCCACGAGGAGTTCACCTACTGCCACGAGGTGCAGGAGGACGAGCGCTTCCACGGCATGGGCGAGTGGGCGTGGGCCGCGGGCATCGCGCCGCTGCTGGGCCCGTGGCGCCTCGGCGCGACGCAGTGCGTGTACCAGCGCGAGGGCGGCTTCGACCCGCACAAGCAGCTGGACTTCCTCAGCCGCCACGAGGTGACGAACGTCTTCACGACGCCGACGGCGATGCGCTCGATGATGACCATCGGCGATGCCGGGACCCGCTACCCGCAGCAGTTCCGCCGCGTCTGCAGCGCGGGCGAGCCGCTGAACCCGGAGGCGATCCGCTGGTTCCGCGAGCAGTACGGCCTGACGGTGCTCGACTTCTACGGCCTCACCGAGTCCTATCCGCTGTGCGCGAACTTCCCGTTCATGGACGTACGCGAGGGCTCGATGGGACAGGGCGATGCCCGGCTGGGACGTGCAGATCCTCGACGAGGACGAGCAGCCGGTGGCGCAGGGCGAGCGCGGCGAGATCTGCCTGCGCGCGCGCTCGAACCCGCATTGGCCGCTCGGCTACTGGAACAACTCCGAGGCCACCGAGGAGACCTTCGGCGGCGAGTGGTTCCACACCAAGGACGCCGCCACGCAGGACGAGGACGGCTACGTCTGGTACGCCGGGCGGGCGGACGACGTGATCATCGCCGCGGGCTACCGGATCGGGCCGTTCGAGGTGGAGTCCGCGTGCCTGGAGCACCCGGCGGTTCAGGAGGCGGCCGCGGTCGCGTCGCCCGACGAGCGCCGCGGCAACGTCGTGAAGGCGTTCATCGTCGTCGCCGATGGCCACACGGGCTCCGACGGCCTTGCCGACGAGATCAAGGGGTTCGTGCGCGACCGGCTGAGCGCCTACGCGTACCCGCGCCGGATCGAGTTCGTCACGGACCTTCCGAAGACGCTCACGGGCAAGATCCGCCGCATCGAGCTGCGCGAGCGCGAGCGCGAGGCATCCGGCTCTTGAGCGTCCGCGCGTATGGGCGTCGTCGGCGCGGGCTTCATGGGCTCGGGCATCGGGGAGGCGGCGGCGCGCGCCGGCGTCGACGTCACGCTGCTACGAGCCCGAACAGGCGCCGCTGGACCGCTCGAAGGGGCGCATCGAGCAGTCCGTCGCGCGCGCGGTGAAGGGCGCCAAGCTCACCGATGCCGACGCCGCGCAGCTGTCGACCGCGTGGCGTGGACGACGTCGTTCGACGACCTCGCCGGGTGCGACCTCGTGATCGAGGCGGTCGTCGAGGACATCCAGGTCAAGGGCCGAGGTCTTCCAGCGCCTCGACGCGCTGTGCCCGACGCGATCCTCGCCTCGAACACGTCGTCGATCCCGATCGCCCAGATCGCCTCCTGGACGCGCGAGCCCCAGCGCGTCCTGGGCCTGCACTTCTTCTCGCCGGTCCCGGTCATGAAGCTCGTCGAGATCGTCATCGGCGCTGGACACGGACGCGCGCGTCGTCGAGCGCGCCGACGCCTTCGCCGAGCAGATCGGCAAGCACCCGATCCACACCAAGGACCGCTCGGGCTTCATCGTGAACATGCTGCTCGTGCCGTACCTGATGGCCGCGGTGCGCATGTACGAGGACGGCTTCGCCAGCCGCGAGGACATCGACGACGGCATGAAGCTCGGCGCAGGGCACCCGATGGGGCCGCTGACGCTGTGCGACTTCATCGGCCTCGACGTCCTCTACGCGGTCTGCGACTCGCTCTACGAGGAGTTCAAGCGCCCGGAGTACGCGCCGCCGCCGCTGCTCAAGCGGATGGTCGTGTCCGGCCATCACGGCCGCAAGACCGGCCGCGGCTTCTACGAGTACGCCTGAAGGCCGGCGTGACGGCCCAGGCCGGCACGCGCGCGAGGCGACCGACCACGGATGACCAGGAGCTCCTCCTCCGAGCCGCGGTCCACGCAGCAGGCCTTCGTCGATGAGGTAGTCGACGCGCCCGCGGAGGACCGGGCCGAGCGGTCCGCGCCGGCGCTGGACGATCGTCGGCTCGAGGCCCGCGGAGCGCAGGCCCTCGAGCGTTTCCCTCGTCCCGGTCACCGAGGACTGCACGATCAGCACGCGCCCGTCGTCGGTCAGATGCTCGGGCAGCCGGTCGATCAGCCGATCGATCACTTCGCGCCGGTCGTGCCCAGCGTTCCAAACGAAGGGCGGGTTCGCCGTGACCAGGTCGAAGCGCTCGCCCGCGACCGGGTCGAAGAGGTCTCCATGCAGCGCGCGGACACGGACGCCGTTGCAGCGGGCGTTCATCCGCGTGGTCCACGCCGAGCGCCGGTGGATGTCGACGCTCGTGACCGAGCGCACACCGCGGGCGGCCGCCGCGATCGCGACGGCTCCGGCGCCCGAGCACAGATCCAGGACCTTCGCGCGGGGGTCCAGCGTCACGCCGCGCACCGCGTCGACCAGCATCCACGTGTCACTGCGTGGTTGAAATACGCCAGGAGGGGTGAAGATCCTCATCCGGAGCCCCGGGATTCCCCGCCCATGGCCACGCAAACGCCCGCAGACGACCTTCGTACCCTTCGCGCCACGTTCGACGCGGCCGAGCCGCTGACGGTCGGGCATCGAGGAGGAGCTCATGCTGCTCGATCCGGCGACGCTCGACCTCGCGCCGGTCGCGCCGGGTCCTCGAACAGCTCGAAGGCGACGAGCGCTTCAAGCTCGAGCTCCCGGCGGCCGCAGCTCGAGATCGCGCTGCCGCCGGCGCGCAGCGTTCCGGAGCTGGCGACGCAGCTGGCCGCTGCCCGCCGCGAGGCGGCGGCCGCGGCCGAAGGGATCGCGCTGCTCGCGGGCGCCGGGCTGCATCCGTTCGCCGAGGCCGAGGGCGAGATGAACCCCGGCGAGCGCTACGAGCAGATCGAGCGCGAGTACGGAGCGGTCGCGCGGCGCCAGCTCGTGTTCGCGTTCCAGGTCCACGTCGCGGTGGGCGGCGCGGACCGCACGCTCGCGGTCTACAACGCGCTGCGCGCGCACCTGCCCGAACTCGCGGCGCTCGCCGCGAACGCGCCGTTCCACGACGGCCGCGACACGGGGTTCGCCTCGTTCCGGCCGATCGTCGGCCGACATGCTTCCGCGTCAGGGGATGCCGCCGGCGATCGGGTCGTGGGAGGAATGGGCCCGAGGACCTGCGCTGGGGCGCGCGGTCGGGGCGCATGCCGGCGCCGTCGCACTGGTGGTTCGAGCTGCGCCCGCACCCGGCCTTCGGCACGCTCGAGCTGCGGGTCCCCGACACGCAGGCGACGGTCGCGGAGGCCGCGGCGATCGCCGCTGTCGCCCACGCGCTGGTGGCGCGGCTCGTCGAGCATCCGCGGGATGGCGCTTCCGTCGTGGCGGATCGAGGAGAACCGCTGGGTGGCGGCGCGCCACGGGCTCGAGGGCACGTTCGCCGACCTCGTGACCGGCGGGCCGATCCCCGTGCGCGAGCGGCTGAGCGCCCTGTTGGACGAGATCGAGCCGTTCGCCGTGTCACTCGGCGCCGCCGAGCCGTTCGCGTCTCGCCCGCGCGATGGTTCAGGCCAACGGCGCCGACCGCGTGCGTGCCGCCGCGCCAGGTGACCCGCGCGGCGCCACGCGATGGCTGACGGACCGGTTCCTGGAGGGCTGCTGACGGGTAGCCCGAGACTCGTGCCCCGCTTCGCCCGGACCCGCGGGCCGCTCACCGCGGTCCTCCTGCACGAGCTGCGCCGGCCGCGCGCGGCTGCCGCCGATCGTGCTGCCGCAGACGCCCGAGCCGCTCGGCGACGAGGATCTCCAGCTG
>CAWCEB010000002.1:0-16150 GCA_963794105.1 uncultured Actinomycetes bacterium
CGATAGCGGACCCGTGGACCATGCGGGCATCCAGCTCAACCGACGGAGGGCCTCAGATGTCTACACGCCGTAATGCGCTCGCAGGTCTGGTCGCCGCAGGTGTCGTGACGGTCGCGGGTATCGCGCCGGCAGGCGCAAACGCCCCGCCCGGGCCGGGCGGCAACGGGATCCCGAGCATCTGCGTCCAGGTGCCTGGCTTCAAGGTGACGACTCCGGCCGGAGGGCCGCTCTACGGGTTCGTCTTCGGCCCGCCTGCGTCGGACCAGGTGTACGAGCACGATCCCTGCGCGCCGAACTGAGTGAACCGTCAAGCCCCGGAGCGAAGCGCAGCTTTTGGGCATCCACCGCGAGCGCCCGGTGCTGCGCGGTCTCCCCAAAGAAAGTGGCCGTGCCGCGAGGCGGGCGGCACGGCCTGATTGTTTCCAGCGCGGCTGCAGAGTCGAGGTTGGTCGGATCACCGCGACGCGCAACTGGTGCGCAATCCATGCGGAGCACCTGCGCTCTGGACGAAGGGCGCTGCCCGTCCTGCTTCGCACCCCGTATAGGGGTGCAGGGCAGGACGGAGCGCGTTCCGTCCCGCCTAAGTGCCCTGATGGGGCACCAAAGGACGGGCAAGGACAGGTCCTCCATGCAAAGCACACGTTTGCCGGCGTATGGCACCAGGGAGGTCCCCGCATGGGGTCCCGGAAGCGGGGTTCAGCGGGATACCCTCGTGTCATGTTGAGACCGCAAAGCCGTGGCTTTGCGGGCACTTCGGTGAAGTCCAGTCATCTCAAGTCGCTCGACGCAACGGCCTTGAGTTGCTCGTAGTGAAGGGGTGCGGGAGTTCGAGTCTCCCCGTCGGCTCTCCACGAAGTCCCTGTGGGCCTGGACCCTGGCCTTACCGGATGGGCCCGGCCAGGGACGCGGCCACGACGGCGGCGTCGAGTCAGTTCGAGGGGTGGTGAGTCGCAACCTGGCCGGCACGAACGAGCGTCGCAGGAGCTCACAGCGTCATCGACGGCGTCAGGTAGCGCGGCCTGAACCGCGTGCCGGCGATCGCCACGCGCGTGCCACACTGGGCGCCGCCATGTCCGCCGCCGGCATCGAGTACATGCTGCGCGATGGCGTCGACCTGGAGGCGATCGGCGCCGCGCTGCCGACACGCTTCGAGCTTTCGGCCGCGCCTGGCTGGTCGTCGCAGCGCACGTTCTATGACACCTTCGACGGGCGCCTGCACGCCCGCGGCCTGACGCTCATCCACACGGACCGGCGGCTGGCGCTGATCAGCGAGCAGCGCGAGCTCGCGACGGTTGAGCTGTCACGGCGCCCGCGATCGCTGCTCGCCTCCGACCTGCCGGAAGGTCGCCTGCGGGAAGCGCTGGTGCCGATCGTCAGCGTTCGCGCGCTGAGCGAGATCGCCCGAGTTCGCAGCCATGTGCTGCCCGCACGCGTGTTGAACGCCGACGCCAAGATCGTGGTGCGCCTCTTCGTGGAGAAGCCGTCGTCGCTGCCCCCGCGCGTGCGCCTGGCCGGGGTGCGCGGCTACGACAAGGCCCTCATGGCCGTCCGCGACGCGCTCGAACGCAAGCTCGGGCTCGAGGTCGCCTCGGCGCCGATTCCCGACGAGGCGGTGAGGCGCGCCGGGGGCCTGCCCGGAGGGCTGACGTCGAAGGTCGACCTCCAGTTCCCCGCCTTGCCAGCGGGCCGACGCGGCGGCCACCGTGCTGCTGCGCAGCCTGCTCAGGATCGTCGAGCATAATCTCCCCGGCGCGATCGCCGGCGTCGACACCGAGTTCCTGCACGACCTCCGCGTGGCCGTGCGGCGCTCCAGATCGGCCCAGCGCCAGTTGCGGGGCGTGTTCGCGCCGGAGCCGCTCGCCCGGTTCCGAGCAGAGTTTCGCTGGCTGCAGCAGGTCACCGGCCCCAGCCGCGATCTCGACGTGTACGTGCTCGAGCTTGCCGACTCGCCTCCCGGGCTCGACCCTCTGCGCGAGCTGCTGCTCGAGCGCCGCCGCCGCGAACGCCGCCGCATGGTCCGGGCGCTGCGATCCGATCGGATGACCACGCTGCTCGCCGACTGGGGCGCGTTCCTGGAGGAGCTCGTCGCGGCTCCCACCGAGTACCGGCCCGACGCCGCGCGTCCCATCAGGGACGTGGCGGCGGAGCGGATCCGCGCGGTGTACGCGCGCATGGTGAAGACCGGGAGTGCGATCGACGACTCGAGCTCGCCGGCGGCCCTGCATGAGCTGCGCAAGACGGGCAAGGAGCTGCGCTACCTGCTCGAGTTCTTCTCCTCGCTGTTCGCCGTCGACGTCGTTCGCCCACTGGTGCGCGGGCTCAAGTCGCTGCAGGACACGCTCGGGCGCTTCCAGGACTACGAGGTCCAGGCGGAACTGCTGCACTCGTTTCGCGACGCGGTCGCCGCGCGGGAGGATGGGCCCGCCGCCCTGGTCGCGATGGGACAGCTGCTCGGTCGCCTCGAGCGCGAGCAGAGTGCTGCCCGATCGGAGTCCGCCGCGCGCTTTGCCGACTTCGCTGCACGCCCACAGCGCCGGCGCGTCATGGAGACATTCGCGTGACGAGGGTGCTCGCTACGTACAACGGCAAGGGCGGCGTCGGGAAGACGTCGGCCGCGGTCAACCTCGCGTATCTCGCGGCCCGCGAGGGCGCCCGCTGCCTGATCTGGGATCTGGACCCGCAGGGCGCCACGACCTACCTGCTGCGCGTCAAGGCGCGGATCAAGGGCGGCGGGAGCAAGCTCGTTCGCGGCAAGAGCGACCCGGCGGCGATGATCAAGGGCACCGACTACGACGGGCTGGACCTGCTGCCCGCGGATTTCTCCTACCGCCACATGGATCTGGCGCTCGATGCCACCAAGCGGCCGACGCGGCGCCTGGCCCGAGTCCTTGCTCCGCTCGCCGGCGAGTACGACTACGTCGTGCTCGACTGCCCGCCGAGCATCTCGCTGGTCTCCGAGAGCGTCATCGAAGCGGCGGACGCGCTGCTGGTTCCGATCATCCCGGCGACGCTGTCGTCGCGCACCTTCGCGCAGCTCTCCCAGTTCGTCGCCGAGCAGGCCGCAAGGCCGCTGGTGCTCGGCTTCTTCTCGATGGTCGACGGGCGCAAGCGCCTGCACCGCGAGGTGATGCAGGATCTGGCGGCGCATCCGGGTGTGCTGCACACGGCGATCCCGGCGGCCAGCGACGTCGAGCGCATGGGCCCGCTCCGGGCCCCGGTCGCCGAGTTCGCCCCGCGCGGCCGAGCGGCGCTCGCCTACCAGGCGCTGTGGCGCGAGTTGCTCGAGCGTCTCGGATCCCAGGCCGCCTGACATCCGCCTTTTCCGCACCTGGCGCCAACTTCACAGCGGCTTCACGCCGCAGGCGGGCAGCGGGTGGCCGACCGACGGCACCTGGCGCTTCGTGATCGACAACCCGTGGGGAACCGACTGACCGATCAAGCAGAGAGGCTGAGGCCCGCCACAGGCGGGCCTCGGCGGCTTGCTCCGGCCTCTCGCGGTCGGGTACGTTCGGCGCATCCGAGCGAAGGACAGCCATGGCGTACCTGATGTCGCATTTCTGGCCTGGGGCAACGGAGGAGCAGTACCGAGCGAGCGTGGCGGTGGCCCACCCTGAAGGCGGCCTGCCCGATGGGCAGATCTACCACGCGGCCGGACCGACCGAAGGCGGGATCCTGATCGCCGCGGTGTGGGATTCGAAGGAGTCCGCGGACCGCTTGGTGAACGAAGTCCTGCTGCCAAGCATGCCGGTCGAAGGCGGCTTCACCGGGCAACCCGAGGAGCGCGTCGCCGAGGTGACGAACCTGCAGACCGCCTGAGCACCGGTCGGGGGATTGCTCGCGAGTTCGTTCAGGTTCCCTTCAGGGGTCGCGCGCGGAGACTTCGTCGGGCCGGATGGACCTGACGAAGCCCGCCCGCGTCCTGGTCGTGACCGGGCCGGGAGCCGCCGCCACACCGGCGCTGATGCGCGGCGATCCGGCGAGGCGCGTGAATCGTGGCCCGGCGCAGTTCCTGGTGCTGGTGCCCAATTCAGCGCCCGCGGACTGGCACCTGTTTTCGCCCCGAGCGGCGCGACAAGGTCGACGCGGCCGAGCGGGTGCTCGTTCCACGCGCTGGTCGACATCCAGGACGCGGCCGACGACGCCGTGCGCGGCCGGATCTCGATCCGCCACGATCGCGATGGCGGCGATCGAGGAGATGCTGCATGGACGAGCCGTTCGACGAGATCATCGTGTCGGTGGCGCCGCACACCATTGAGCGATGGCTGCACGTCGATCTCGCGCACCGGGTCATCCACCTCGGCCTGCCCGTGACGACGGTCAGCGACGATTAGCCAATGCGGCCGGGAGCCACAGCGGGCGTCTGCGAGGACGACGACGAGCTGCGCGGGGTCGTGCGCAGCGCGCTCGAGCGCGAGGGGTTGACGGTGCGCGCCACCGCGTCGGGCACGGAGGCCGTGCGCGCGTTCGGCGACGAGCCGCCCGACGTGCTCGTGCTCGACATCGGGCTGCCGGACGCCGACGGGCGCGACGTCTGCCAGGCCCTGCGCGCCCGCGGGGTGCGACGCCCGGTGCTGTTCCTCACGGCGCGCGACGCGCTGCCCGACCGGCTCAGCGGCTTTCACGCCGGCGGCGACGACTACCTCACCAAGCCGTTCGCGCTCGCCGAGCTGCTCGTGCGCGTGCACGCGCTGCTGCCGCGCCGCGCCGGGCCCGCGCCGGCGCCGACCGAGCGGCGCTCGTCCTGGATCCGGCCGCGCACGCGGTCGTGCAGGGCGAGCGAGCGTGCGCGCTGACGCCGACCGAGTTCCGGCTGCTCGCCGCGCTGGCCGCGCAGCCCGGGCGAGGTCGTGCGCCGCGCCGCGCTCGTGGCCGCCGGCTGGCCGGACGGCGCGATCGTCCACGACAACACGCTCGACGCCTACGTCGCGCGGATCCGGCGCAAGCTGCGCGATGCCGGCGCGCCCGCGGCGATCGAGACGGCGCGCGGCGTGGGCTACGGCTGCGGTGAGCTTCCGCAGCCGGCTGCTGCTCGACTCGCTCGCGACGCTCGCCGTCGGCCTGGGCGCGCTGCTGGTCGCCGGCAACGTGCTGCTGCGGCAGCGCGTGCACGCCGAGGCGTCGAGCCTGCTGCGCGCGCGCGCCGAGGCCCAGATCGCTGCGCTGCGGGTCACGCGGCGGGCGTGCGCGTCCGCGAGACGCGCCAACGACGGCGTGCTCGACCGCCACGCGTGGGTGCTCGACGGCGGCGCGCGTGGTCGAGCGGCCGCCGGGCGCGCCCGCCGCGCTGGACCGCGCGGCCGTGGCGCTCGGGCGCGCGCGGGGTGACCGCGCGAGGCCGACGGCCCGGGCGACATGCGCCTGCGCGTGGCGCCGGTCACGCGCGCCGGCTCGGACGAGCCGGTCGGCGCGGTCGTCGTCGGCTACTCGACGGCAGCCGTTGGAGCGCCTCCAGAGCAGGTGCTGCATCGGCTCGCTCGTCTTCGCGGGGCTCGTGCTGCTGGCCGGCGGCCTGGCGATCCGCGGCGCGCTCGACGGCGCGCTGCGAGCCGGTGGCGCAGATGACCGACGAGCGCCGAGGACTGGGGCGCGCACGACCTGGACCGCCGCTTCGAGCTCGGCCCGGCGCGCGACGAGCTGACCGGCCTGGCCGCGACGCTGGACGGGCTGCTGGCGCGGATCGCCGCCTCGCGCCGCCACGAGCAGCGCTTCGCCAGCGAGGTCGCCCACGAGCTGCGGACGCCGCTGGCCGGCCTGCGCGGCCGGGCCGAGCTGGCGCTCGCGGCGACGCGGCGCGGACGCCGACGCCGAGCGCGACGAGGCGCTGCGCGCGTCGTCGACGCAGGCGGCGCGTCTGGACCGGGCGATCGACACGCTGCTGGCGATGGCGCGCCGCGAGCTCGACCCGCCGTCGGGTCCGTCGACCTCGCCGCGCTCGCGCGGAGGTCGACGGCGTCGAGGTCCGGGCGCCGCGGGACGTCTGCGCTCCGCCGAGGGTGAGCCCGAAGTGGTGCGCCGCGCGCTGGCGCCGCTCGTCGACAACGCGCGCCGCCACGCGCGCGAACGCGGTCACGCTCGAGTTGTCCGCCGCGAACGGACGGGTGCGCGCTCGCGGTGCGCGACGACGGACCGGGGCTGGACCCCGCGCTCGGCGAGCGCGCGTTCGAGCCCGGGGTGCGCGGCGACGGCGAGGCGCCGGCGGCGCGGGGCTCGGGCTGCCGCTCGCGCGCCGGCTGGCGCGCTCGTGCGGCGGCGACGTCGTCGCCGGTCGCCGGTCCGGGCGGCTGCTTCGTCCTCGAGCTGCCCGCGCGTGCGGCCGTCACGGCAGTCAGGTAGCCGTCAGGTGCCGCGGGCCATGCCACGCCATGACGCGGCCGAGCGACCGGCCTTCGGGCGCAAGATGCTCAACAAGGTCCCGGAGGTCACCCTCTTCTTCTGGGTCATCAAGATCATGTGCACGACGGTCGGGGAGACGGCGGCGGACTACCTCAACGACAACCTCGGCTTCGGACTGGTGAAGACGACGTACGTGGGCGGGGCACTGCTCGCGGTGCTGTTGGTGGTCCAGTTCGGCCTGCGCCGCTATGTGCCGCTCGTCGTATTGGGCGGTCGTGGTCGTGATCAGCGTCTTCGGCACGCTCATCACCGACAACATGACCGACCTGCACGGCGTGCCGCTGACGACGAGCACGTCGATCTTCGGCGTCATCCTCGCGATCGTGTTCGCCGTCTGGTACGCGGTGGAGCGCACGTTGTCGATCCACACGATCTTCACGTCGAGGCGCGAGGGCTTCTACTGGCTGGCGATCCTGTTCACGTTCGCGCTCGGCACCGCCGCCGGCGATCTGGTGGCCGAGAGGTTCAACGTGGGCTACGGCGAGTCGATCGCCATGTGCGGCGGCGCGATCTCGCTGATCATCGTCGCGCACTACGCGTTGAGGATGAACGCGGTGCTGTCGTTCTGGCTGGCGTATACCCTCACGCGGCCACTGGGCGCTTCGATCGGCGACGAGATGTCGCAGAAGAGCCACGAGTACGGCGGTCTGGGGCTCGGGACGACCGGGACGAGCTACATCTTCCTGGGCTGCATCCTCGGGCTCGTGACGTTCCTGAGCATCACCAAACGCGACCAGACGCCAGCGGAGCTGGAGGCCGCCTAGGCGTCCGCGGGCTGCTGGGCGGCGGTGGGTGAGGCCGCGACGAGGCCCGCGGCGAGCGCGGCGACGGCGAGTGGCTTCATCGCAGTAGTCCCGGACGATGTTCCGGCCGCTGGCTGCGAGCACGTCCGCTCGCACCGAACTCGTAGCCCCGCCCCGGTGCCCGGCCGCGAATCGCCCGCGTAGAAGTAGAGCGGGTGCCCGCCGTAGGTGACCTGACGGCCGCCGTCGCGGCGCTGCACAGGGCCGAGCCGCGCAGCGCTCACACCGGCACCGCGCGTGACATGGCCGTGGCGACGAGGGGCGGCCAGACGAAGCACAGCTGCCGTAGCAGGCGCTGCGACCGCCGCGATCCTTCTCGAACAGGTACAGCGCGCGGCCGCGTGCGTCGACGAGGTAGCGCCCGAGCGAGCCGTGGCGCAGCTGCACCGTCGACGGCACGGGCCGCCGTGGCGTTCGGCGAGCCGGCTGTCGGCAAGCGCGAGTGCGGCGGCTCCCACGGCGATGGCGGCGAGGATGGCGAGCGGCGCGATCAGTCGCGCGCTCACGCGTTGCAACAGGGACATTCCTATCTCCTATGGCGTGTAGTAGGTAGGGACATATCTCTCTAGACGCCACGAGCTGCCCGGTCCTTCCCGGGCCGGTGAGATTTTCAGAACCTGCGCGAGGCCCACATGCCGAGCGCGACCGCCGTCACGGGCACGAGCGCGAGGACGATCACGCACGGAGCTGCCGACAGCACCGGCAGACCGAGCGTCGTCTGGAGCACGGCGTGGCGGCCCAGCTGCCAGACGAGCAGGGCGAGCGCGGCGACGCCGGCGACCGTCATGGCGATGAGTGCGACGGGCAGGGTCCAGTCGCCCGGGCGTCCGAGGATGTGGTCGGCGCGCTCGGGCGCCACGCCCGCATCGAACGCGAGCATGGCGGACGCGACTACCGATGCGTCGCCGCCGACGGCGGCCAGCGCGTGGTCGTCCGCGGCGATCTCCGCGAGCGTGCCATAGCGGCGCGCGAGCGACCGCACGGCCGGAGCGAAGAACAGCGCCTCGCCGAGCAGCCTGGCGGTCACGATCCGCAACGGGTCGCGGCGCGCGCAGTGCATGCGCTCATGAGCGAGGACGGCGTTGAGCTCGGCATCGCCAAGCTCACGCACAGCGCCGGCGGAGATGTAGATCCGGGGGCGCGGCCGGCGCAGAACGCCTGGACGCCGTCGTGCGCGATCACGGCGACATCGGCGTTCTCGCGCAGAGGGCCGACGACCGGGAGTCGCTGCCGCAACCGGCGATGCGCTCGAACCATGACGAACAGGCCTCGCACCACGGCGAGCATCACGGCGATCCCGAGCGTGGCGAGGACGAGGAGGATGACCGCCGCGGGGTTCGCGGACGGGAGCGCGACCTGGATGCCGGCGGTCGAGACGACGTGCGACGGCCTCGAGCTCACGGACACGTCTGACAGCGCTGCGGCCACCGCGCCGGCGGTGAGGATCAGTCCGGTCGCGGCCAGGCCGATGCCCAGCCGGTACGCCCGCCTCGCGCGGCCCGCGGCGCTCGAGGCGCTAGTCGCCGACGGCAAGGCGGCGCGGCGCGCCGCGCGCGGGGTCGAGGGTCTGCATCGCGCGTGCGAATTCGCGAGACGCGTGGTCGCCGTGAGTCGGGCCCCGACAAGTTGCTGGACCCTCGGCCTGCGCGCGCTGTTCCGGGTCAGGTCTTCCCGGTCCGGCGCGGCAGGTCCAGTGTCGGTCTTCCCGTTGCGCTCGCGCTGGAGCAGCCCTTGGCCTCGAGCCGCACCAGGATGCGTCATGTCCGTGGTCTCCGCGCGCGCTTGTGCGAGCGGATGTTGACGGCAGATCCATGAGCTCGCGGACGGTCGCGCGCCACCGACGCCACATCACGTCCATCGCATCAGTCTCGGGCTCAGCCAGCGGCGGCGGGACGGACATGCGGCATCCCATCGTCGGTCACAGGCTTTGGCAGCTTCATGCGGACGGACAGGGCGGGTCGAGGATCGGGCCGATGCCGTCGAGCGGCTCGCCGGGGTCGCGCGGCTCGAAGCGCTCGAGCTTGCTGTTCAAGCTGAAGCGCGGCCCGATCTCGACCATGCCGTGACGGACGCGGGTGAGGAAGCGATCCAGCGGTCGTGGCGGGGGCCCGCCGATCCGCTGCCCGCGAAAGTCATAGACACCGCCGTGGCAGGGGCAGACGAACGACCTGGCCGCGTCCTTGTAGCCGACCGGGCAGCCGACGTGCACGCAGCGCGAGCTGATGGCGATGAAGTGGCTGAACCGGTCGATCGGCTCGGTGTCGATCTGCGGGTCGCGCCGGCGCACGAAGACCGTGCTCTTGTTGGCCTCCCCGATGGCGTCCGGTGTCAGGCGGATCGCCGCGGTGACGAAGGTGTCGGCGGGGAAGTCGTCGGCGCGGCCCACCGGCTGCCGCATCACCGGCAGCCGGCTGAAGATCGGCCCGATGGCGAATCCCAGCGCGGGAATCACGATCGCCGCCGTGGCGACGGCGCCGGCGCCGTGGGCCACAGCGTCATGAATCTCCGGCGCGAGATCGTCTCTCCTTCGAAGGCTCCCCGGAACCCGCTCGTCATCGGTGTAACGCGTTCGCTTCATGACTACGACGAGGAATAGTAGTCAATCTACGACACGGCGTCGTTGATGGCGCGCGTTAGCCTCCCCGCGGTGCGCATGTCAGACGAGGTTCGGGAGGCGATCGCCGCCGGCGGGGCGGTCGTCGCGCTCGAGAGCACGATCATCGCCCACGGCCTTCCGCAGCCCGACAACCTGCGCGGTCGCGCGTGAGATCGAGGCGGCGGTGCGCGACTGCCGGCGCGGTGCCCGCCACCATCGCGGTGCTGGGCGGCGAGGTCCATGTCGGGCCTGGACGACGAGGGGCTCGAGGCGCGTCGGCACCGGGGAGGAGGTGCGCGAAGTGCTCGGTTCGCGATCTGGCCGGTCGTCTGCGCGCGCCGCGGCGACGGAGCGACGACGGTGGCCGCGACGGCGCATGTCGCCCAGCGCGCCGGGATCGGCGTCTTCGCCACCGGCGGAATCGGCGGCGTGCACCGAGACGCGGGCGGCGAGCTTCGACGAGTCCGCCGATCTGGGTGGCGCTCGCGCAGACCGCGATCTGCGTCGTGTGCGCGGGCGTGAAGTCGATCCTCGACGCGGGCGCGACGCTCGAGCGCCTCGAGACGCTCGGCGTGACGGTCCTCGGCTACCGGACGAACCGGCTCGCGGGCTTCTACCTCACCGACGCGGGCCACGACGTGCCGTGGCGCGTCGAGTCCCGCCGGCGGAGGTCGCGGCGATCATGCGCGCACGCACCGAGCTCGGCGCTCCGGGCGGCGTGGCTCGTGGACCAATCCGCTGCCCGTCGACGAGCAACTCGACCCGGCTGTCCACGACGGCGTGCTCGACGAGGCGCTGGCGGCCGCGGCCCCAGGAGGGCGTGCACGGCAAGGCGATCACGCCGTTCCTGCTGGATCGCCTCAACCGCGAGACGGGCGGCGACAGCCTGCGGGCGAACATCGCGCTCGTCACGCACAACGCGGCGCTTGCGGGCGAGATCGCAGTGGCGGCAGCCGCGGCGTGACGGTCGTCGTCATCGGCGATGTGCACGTCGACGTCGTCGCGGCGCACGACGCGCCGCTGGCGCGCGGCAGCGACACCCCTGCGAGGACACAGCTGCGCGGCGGCGGCGGCGGTGGGAACGTCGCGGCGTGGCTCGCCGAAGCCGGCGCCGGCGTCGCGCTTGTGGGCGCGTGGGGGACGATCAGCTCGCGGACGTCGCGCTGGCAGGCCTCGACCGCGTCGACCTGCGCGTGGCCCGCGCGGCCGGCGAGCGCACCGGAATCTGCGTCGTCCTGGTCGGCCCGGACGCCGAGCGCACGATGCTGCCCGATGCCGGTGCGAACGACGGGCTTGCAGAGCGGCGACCTGCCTGAGGATCTCTTCGCGGCCGGCAACGTGCTGTACGTCTCCGGCTACACGCTGCTGCGCGAGCGCAGCCGCCCTGCCGCGCAGGCCGCGCTCGCGCGTGCGCATGAGGCGGGGATGCCGATCGCGCTCGACGCCGCTTCTGCCGTGCCGCTCGCGCAGGCGCCGGACTTCATGACGCACGCGGGACGGGTGGACCTGCTGTTCGCCAACGCCGCCGAGGCCGCCGTCCTCGGCGACGGTCACGTAGCGGGCGAGCTGGTGATCAAGCGCGGCGCCGGCGGCGCAGCATGGACCGACGGCGAGCGGCGATCGAACTTCCCGCCGAGCCCGCCGACGCGCGCGACACGCACGGGCGCCGGTGACGCCTTCGCCGCGGGATTCCTCAGCGCCTGGCCCGGGCCGCCGGACTCCGCGCTCGAACGGGCGCTCGCGCTGGCGGCTGTCGCGGTCACGCGCTCCGGCGCGCGTCCGTAGCCTTGCGGGCATGGACGAAGTGATCCCCGGCATCCTGCACTGGCAGGCCAAGCATCCGCACATCGGCATGGACGTGAGCTCCTACCTGCTCACCGATTCGGCCACCGCGCTGGATCCGATGCTCCCCGAGGGCGCAGGCCCGGACTGGATCGGCCACGAGGTCAAGCGCGTCGTGCTGACGGTTCGCCACCACCGGCGCAGCCGCCCAACCTGGGCGTGCCGGTCTTCGTCCACCGTTCCGGGCTGCACGAGTTCGAAGGCGAGGACCTCGACCTGCACGGCTATGACGCCGGCGACGAGATCGTCCCCGGCGTCCATGTGCTGCCGTTCGGCGGATCTGCCCGGACGACGCCGTGCTGCACATCGCGCTGGGCTCCGGCGTGCTCGCGTTCGGCGACGGGATCATCCAGTACGGCGGCATCGGCCACCCGCCGGACCAGTACATCGGCGACGACCCCGAGGCCATCAAGGCCGACATCGTCGAAGGCCTCGTGCCGCTGCTCGACGAGGACTTCGACACGCTGCTGTTCGCGCATGGCGAGCCCGTCGCGAGCGGCGGCAAGGCGATGCTGCAGGACTTCGTCGCCGCCCCCTAACCGGGGGACCCCCCGCCCCAGCCCGCCGTCCCGGCACGCTGGTACCCGCCTGGCTGTACGGATCCGCCTGGCTGTAGGGGTCGGCCTGGCTGTAGGGGTCGGCCTGCGTGTCAGGCGTCGTGCTCTGCGTGGAGGTGGGGTTCGCGACGAAGTCCGCGACGGTGTTCGAGGCGATCGCAAAGCCGATGCCGACGTTGCCGGCCTCGCCACCGTTGGCGGCGCCCGCGCTGGCGATCTGCGAGTTCACGCCGATCACCTTGCCGTGCTCGTCGAGCAGCGCGCCGCCCGAGTTGCCCGGGTTGATCGCCGCGTCGGTCTGGAGCGCACCCTCGATCGGGGTGCCGTCGGGCGCCTGGATCTCGCGGTCCAGCGCCGACACGATCCCGCTGGTGAACGTGTGGTCGAGGCCGTAGGGGTTGCCGATCGCGAACATCGTCTGGCCGACCTGGACCTTCGACGAGTCGCCGAGCGTCAGCGGGTGCAGCGACCTGCCGCCGGTGTCGACCTGCAGCAGCGCGAGGTCCTTGGAGGCGTCGGCGGCGAGCACCTGGGCGGGCAGCTCGGTGTCGCTCGTGCCGAGCTTGACCGTGACCTGCTGGGCGCCGTCGACGACGTGCTCGTTGGTCACGATCTTGCCGTCTGCGGAGACGACGAAGCCCGAGCCGTGGCCTGGCCCTGCGCCTGCGTGGCGCTGATGTAGGCGACCGCGTCCTTCGCGTGCGCGTAGACGCGCTTGGCGGTGTCCGGGTTGGTGTTCGAGATGGTCTGGACGGACCCCGACTTTGCCGGGGCGAGCTTCGAATTCGAAGTGGAGTTGTGGTTCGCATGCAGCACCGCGACCGTGGCGAGGCCGCTGATGCCAAGGGCGAGGCCCGCTCCGAAGGAGCCCGCCCTGGAGAGATAGTTCATGAAGTCAAGGATCGGGCGGATCGCTTGCGCCACGTTCAAGGAATCCGTAAGCGCACATAAGTTCTGCCGACGGGCGACGATCGTCCCGATCGCGGCCCGGGCGGCTATTACTTCGGCGATGGCCTCCTCGATCACCTACCTGCTCTGGCGCCAAGGTCTCGACGATGGCGACACCACGACGGTGTACGCCACGCGCCACCCGATCCGGCGCACGCGCCTGCGCGTGTGGTGCTTCCCGCGCCCGCAGCGCCTCGACGCTGGTGCCGGTCCGCCGGCGTTGCGGAGGCGCTCGTCGGCGGCTTCTTCGTGCGCGATCCCTACCGCGCCGCTGGGCGAGGTCTGGTCGACGGCCGCGAGCGCCGTCACGAGCCGGCGCCCCCGGAGTACGCCGGGCGCCGTAGCTGTGTCGTGTGCGCGAACGGCGTCGTCGACATCGTCGCGCGCGATCGCGCGCCGGAGCGCCCCGAGGGCGACCTGCTGCAGGCGGGCCCGCTGCTCGTCGCGGACGGGCAGATCGCGTTCGACAGCGACGCCGACCACGAGGGCTTCTCGGCCGGGCTCGGACCAGTTCGACTCGGACATCACGCACGAGCGCCATCCGCGCGCGGCGCTCGGGCTCACCGGCGACGAGCTGATCGCGGTCGCCTGCGACGGGCGGCGAACCGGCGTCGACGCCGGCCTGTCGATGGCCGAGCTGGCGCGGGTGATGGTCGACCTGGGCGCCGAGCGCGCGATCAACCTCGACGGCGGCGGCTCGACGACGCACGTCCACTGCGGCCACCTGCTCAACCGCCCGTATTCGAACCAGGACCAGCCGGGACCCCAGAGCCGCAAGATCGTCACGGCGCTGGCGCTCGAGTCCGGCTAGCTCGTGGCGGCTGCCGTGCCCGGCTCGTGCACGAAGCCCAGCGTCGTCTGCCATGCCTTGTCGATCTCGATGACGAAGCAGACGCGATCCGAGCCCCGGCTCGGGAACGGCGCACCGGTGTACTTGATCGAGATCGGGTCCATGTAGCGACAGCCCTCGTCGTTGCGGACCTCGACGACACGGCCCTGCAGGGAGGCCATCCGGTAGGGGTTCTCGAGGTCGATCACCGAAAGTCCGACGCGCCCGTCACGGCGCATGTGCGTGGCTTTCATCGAGTGGTCGGTGGTGCAGATGAGGACGTGTTCGCCCTGGAGCCCGGCCCACACGACCCAGTTGCGCGGCGTGCCGTCGCGCTTGAGGGTCGAGAGGTGCACGTAGTTGGGGGCCTCGAGGAGCTCGCGGACGGCTGGCGGGATCATGGGATCCAATGTCTCACGCCCGGGCGGGTTCGTGACAGCCCTTGTAACGGTCGGGTGCCGGTGTGGGACGCTGCGGTTGATGGCCGACCCGGCGTTGACCTGGCACCGCGTGCTTGGACCCGATGAGCTTCCCGAGGGCCGCGTCAAGACCGTTTCCGCCGGCCCGCATAGCTTCGCGCTCACCCACTACGACGGGCAGTACGCCGCGCTGACAACCGTTGCCCGCACCAGGGCGGGCCGCTCGGCGAGGGGTCGATCGAGAAGGGCTGCTGCGGTGCCCCTGGCACGGCTACGACTACTGCCCGCTCACCGGCGCGCCGCCGGGTTCTCCGATGCGCCGACCATTCCCGTCGAGGTGCGCGACGACGGCGTGTACGTCGGCATCCCGCCCGAAACGCCGCATGCTCGCACGGTCAGCGACGTCATGGTCGAGACCTTGGTCGCGTGGGGCGTGACGCCACGTGTTCGGCATGGTCGGTCACTCGAACCTCGGCTTCGCCGACGCGCTGCGGCGCGCCGAGGAGGCGCGGAGAGCTCGGGTACATCGGGATCCGCCACGAGGGCGCAGCGGCATTCGCCGCATCGGCGTACGGCAAGCTGACCGGCCGTCCCGCCGCTTGCCTCGACGATCGCCGGCCCCGGCTCGACCAACCTGCTGACCGGGCTGTAGGACGCCAAGGTCGACCGCGCGCCAGTGATCGCGATGAGCGGCCAGGTCGACGACGCAGGTCCTCGGACCGGGGGCGTTCCAGGAGATCGATCTCGGCGCCGCGTTCGGCCGAGGTCGCGCGCTGGACCCGCCGGTGCTCGCGAGTCGAGCAGCAGAGCTGATCAAGCTCCGTGCAAGCACGCGATCCTGCGCACGGCCTGGCACACCTGGTACTCCCCGACGAAGTGCAGACGAGCCGTCCGATGCCGAGGCCATCCGGGCCGGAGGGCCGGCTGCGCGGGCTCGAGATCGCGCCGCCAGCCGACGCGCGTCGCGCGCGCAGCGACGGTGATCGCCCAGCCAAGCGGCCGGTGATCATCGTCGGCCAGGGCGCGCGCTTCGACAGGCGACGACGAGATCGCGCTGGCCGAGCGGCTGGGCGCCCCGGTGCTCACGACGTTCAAGGCCAAGGGCCAGATGCCCGACAACCACCCGCTCGCCGGCGGCGTGCTCGGCCGCACCGGGACGCCGGTCGCCAGCTGGTTCATGAACGAGACGGACCTGCTGGTCGTGGTCGGCGCGTCGTTCTCCAACCACACCGGCATCTACCACCTGCAAGCCGATCGTGCAGGTCGACGACGACCCGCTGCAGCTCGGCGGTTCCACCCGGTCGAGGTGCCGGTCTGGGGTGAGATCGGCGTGACGCTCGGGCTGCTCGGCGAGCGCCTCGCGGCGCCGGCCGACCGCGACGATCAGCGCGAGAGGTCGCCGAGCGCTGGGCGATCTGGCGCGCGGAGAAGGCGAGCCGCGCGGCCGATGACCGCGGCTATGGCGTCCGTCGGCCGCGGTGTTCGACGCGCTGAACCGCGCCGCCCAGAGGACGCGGTCATAGCGGTCGATGTCGGCAACCACGCGTACTCGTTCGGGCGATACTTCGAGTCCAACAGGTCAGCCGGTGCTGATGTCGGGCTACCTCGGCTCGATCGGCTTCGGCTATCCCGGCTGCAATCGGCGCCTGGGCGGCCGACGCCCGCCCGCCCGATCATCGCGGTCACCGGCGACGGCGGCTTCGGTCAGTACATGGCCGAGTTGACGACCGCGGTGAAGTACGGCATGAACATCACCCACGTGC
>CAWCEB010000003.1:0-5691 GCA_963794105.1 uncultured Actinomycetes bacterium
CAGGCCGGACCTTCCACATGTACAAGCTGCGCACGCTGCGTCCCGACGCAGAGGCCCGGCTGGGTCCCTATCAGGCGACCGAGCTCGACCGGCGCACCCTGGACGAGGTGACCCGGCTCGGCGCGCTCTTGCGCGCGTCCCAGCTCGACGAGCTCCCGCAGCTCTGGAACGTGCTGCGCGGCCAGATGTCGATCGTGGGCCCGCGCCCGGTGCGGCCGGTGTTCTTCGAGGAGCTGTGCGCCGAGATCCCGCAGTACTGGCAACGGCTCGTCGTGCGGCCCGGCCTGACCGGCTTCGCGCAGATCCGCATGCGGCGCGACATGTCGTGGGCGGAGAAGCTCGCCCACGACCTCGAGTATCTCGCCGACCGTTCCGTCGGGCTGTACCTGCGGCTGCTCGTCGCCACGGCGGTCCGGCTGCTCAAGCGCCTCGTGGTCGAGGTCCCGGCGGCGCTGCGCGGCCGTTCGGGGACGTAGCAGTGTGCGGCATCTGTGGCCTGGTGGCGCTCGATGGGCGCCAAGTGGACCCTTCCGGCCTGGAGGCGATGGCGCAGGCCCTGGAGCACCGCGGGCCCGACGACGCGGGGCAGGACGTCGAAGGGCCAGTCGCACTGGCGGCGCGGCGGCTCTCGATCATCGACCTCGAGCACGGCCACCAGCCGATCCGCAACGAGGACGGGACGATCGTCGTCGTGCAGAACGGGGAGATCTTCAACCACGACGAGCTGCGCAAGGAGCTGCAGGCCAACGGGCACCGGTTCGCGACCCGTTGCGACACCGAGGTCCTCGTGCACGCCTACGAGGAGCACGGTCCGGCATTCCTCGATCGGCTGCGCGGGATGTTCGCGCTGGCATTGTGGGATTCGCGAAGCCGACGGCTCCTGCTCGCGCGGGACGCGTTCGGGATCAAGCCGTTGCTGTGGCGGGAGTCGGGCGGCGTGCTGTCCTTTGCCTCCGAGCTGTCGGCGCTCCGTCGCCAGCCCGGCTTCCAGGAGGACCTCGACCCCGACGCGCTCGAGGCGTACTTCGCGACGAATTCGATTCCGTCGCCGCTGTCGGTCTACCGCGGCGTGCGCAAGCTGCCGCCGGGCCACGTGCTGGAGTGGCGCCCCGGCAGCGCGCCGGAGGTCCGCCGGTGGGGGCGACCCAAGCCGGTGCCGACGGCGGCCATGCGGCATGAGGACGAGGGCGTGCTGGCGCACGAGCTGCGCGGCGTCCTGCGCGACAGCGTGGCGGCGCACCTCGTCGCCGACGTGCCCGTGGGCGTGTTTCTCTCCGGGGGCATCGACTCGGGCGCACTGGCGGCGCTGGCGGCCGAGCAGGTGCAGGAGCCGCTGCGCACCTTCTCCGTCGGATTCGAGGAACGGACGTTCGACGAGCTCGCCGGCGCCCGCGAGGTCGCGTCCCGGATCGGCGCCGATCACCACGAGGTCGTCCTCCGCGCCGCCGACGCGGCCGACCTGCTGCCGCGCGTCGTGGCCGCCTACGACGAACCCTTCGGGGACTCCTCGATGCTCCCCACGTTCGCCGTCTCCGAACTCGCGGCCCGCCACGTCAAGGTGACGCTCTCGGGCGAGGGCGGCGACGAGTTGTTCGGCGGATACCAGACGTACGTCGCGGCGCTGCTGGCACCGCGCCTGGGGCGTCCGGCCCGGGCGCTGCTCCCGGTCATCGAGCGCCTTCCCAGCTCGTCGCGGCGCGTCAGCCTCGACTACAAGGCGCGGCGGTTCGCCCGAGCCGCGGCGCTGGGGCCGGTGGAGCGCATGTTCGGGTTCAAGGAGATCCTCTCCGCCGATGCGCGGGCAGACCTTCTCGGTCCGGGCCACCGAGCAGACCCCGTGGACCGCCTGCGTGCACGGTGGGCCGAGACCGCCGGCGCGGATGACCTCGCCCGGCTCCAGGACCTCGACGAGGGGATCTACCTCGCCGAGGACCTCCTCACGAAGAGCGATCGCGCGTCAATGGCGCATTCGCTCGAGGTCCGGGTGCCGTTCTGCGACGTTCACGTCGCGGCGTTTGCCCACGCCCTGCCCAGGGCGATGAAGGTGCGCGCGCTGCAGACCAAGCGCCTGCTGCGCCAAGCGGTCGCCCCGCTGCTGCCGCGTAGCGTTGTCCAAGGGCCCAAACGCGGCTTCTCGATCCCCGCGGCCGCCTGGTTGCGCGGCCCGCTGCTACCCCTGGCGCGCGACGTCCTTTCGCCCGACGCCCTGCGCTCTGCGGGACTCTTCGACCCGGCGATCGCCCGCCGCCTCCTGGACGAGCACGCCGCACGCCGCGACGACCACTCGCGCGCGCTGTGGGGACTTGTCTGCTTCGCGCTGTGGTCGGAGGGGCGCTAGACGGCGGCGCCGCGCCCAGGTGCTCGTAGAGCGGGTAGCGCTCGGCGATCGCGCGACACGCGCTCGGCGAGCTCGGCCTTCGGCGCTCGAAGTCGGGCGTCAGCGCCGTCGCGATGATGTCGCCGACCTCGGCGAAGTCGTCGGCCTGAGGCCGCGGGTCGCCAGGGCGCTGGTGCCGACGCGCAGGCCGCTGGTGACCATCGGCGGGCGCGGGTCGAACGGGACCGCGTTGCGGTTGACCGTGATGCCGACGTCGTGCAGGCGGTCCTCGGCCATCTGGCCGTCGAGCTCGGACTCGCGCAGGTCGACGAGCGCGAGGTGCACGTCGGTGCCGCCGGTGAGGACGTTGACGCCGTGCCCGGCGCTTCATCAGCGCGTCGGCGACGGCCTGGGCGCCCTCGATCGTGCGCTGCTGACGCTCGCGGAACGTCGGTCGCGGCGATCTTGAACGCGACGGCCTTGCCGGCGATGACGTGCTCGAGCGGGCCGCCCTGCTGGCCGGGGAAGACCGCCGAGTTGATCTTCTTGGCGTGCTCCTCGCGTGCAGAGGATCATGCCGCCGCGCGCGCCGCCGAGCGTCTTGTGGACCGTCGACGTGACGACGTCGGCGTACGGCACCGGGTTCGGGTGCAGGCCGGCGGCGACGAGGCCGGCGAAGTGCGCCATGTCGACCATCAGGAGCGCGCCGACCTCGTCGGCGATCTCGCGGAAGCGCTCGAAGTCCAGGTGGCGCGGGTAGGCCGACCAGCCGGCGAGCAGCAGCTTGGGCTTGCGCTCGCGGGCGATGCGCGCGACCTCGTCCATGTCGATGCGGCTCGTCTCGCGGTCGACCTCGTAGGGCGCGATGTCGTAAGGCGGCCGGAGACGTTGATCTTCATGCCGTGCGTGAGGTGGCCGCCGTGTGGCAGCGACAGGCCCATGATCGTGTCGCCCGGCTGCAGCAGCGCGTGGTAGACGGCACGCGTTGGCCTGCGCGCCGGCATGCGGCTGGACGTTGGCGTGCTCGGCGCCGAAGACCGCCTTGGCGCGGTCGATCGCGAGCTGCTCGGTGACGTCGACGTGCTCGCAGCCGCCGTAGTAGCGCTTGCCCGGGTAGCCCTCGGCGTACTTGTTGGTGAGCACGCTGCCCTGGCACTCCAGGATCGACTGCGGGACGAAGTTCTCGCTGGCGATCATCTCCAGCGTGCGCTGCTGGCGGTCCAGCTCGAGCGCAGGACCTCCGCGACCTCGGGGTCGACGTCCGCCAGGGGCGGTTGAAGAAATCGGGGCTCAGGTCGGTCATCGCGGAATCCTCGGTGGACGGTGTGCTGCCCAGGCGCGCGGCGGTGGATTCGGCCGCCGTTCCCCGGAGGTGTACTCCTGCCTAGGCGCCAGTCGCGACAGGACCCCGACGGTAGCACGGAAGCCTCACCGCGCCTTCGAGATCGGCGATCTGGCCGACCCGGCGGGCGTGGCGCCCGCCCTCGAAGTCGGTGCGCAGGAACGCCTGACGATGGCGTCGGCGGCGTCGGCTGCCAGCCGCGCGCCCGAGAGCGTGACCACGTTGGCGTCGTTGTGGCGGCGGGCCATCTCGGCCTCCGAGGCATCGTGGGCGTTGACCGCGCGGACGCCGTCGACCTTGTTGGCCACGATCGCCACGCCGACGCCGCTGCCGCAGGCGATGACGCCGCGATCGGCCTCGCCGTCGGCGACGAGGCGGGCGGCCTCCTCGGCGAAGCGCGGGTAGTCGACGGAGTCGGCGGTCGCGGTGCCGACGTCGACCACCTCGTGGCCGGCGTCGAGCACCTGTCTGACGTGCTCCTTGAGGTGGAAGCCGGCGTGGTCGGAGCCGATGGCGATCCGCATGTGCTTCCAGCTCCTCCATGCCGTCGTCGATGGTGTGATCGGGCGTAGCCCAGCTCCGCCGCGCGCGGGTGATGTCGATCGTACGTCTCGAGGCGAGCCAGAAGACCAGGCGGGTCATCGGCGGGTCCCCGGGGAGCGGGAGCTCGGGCCACGCAGTTCCTCGCCGGTGCGAGCGCCCGCGCGACGGGCTTGGGCAGCGACTGTCCGGCGCCTCGACGCCCTGTGTCGCCAGCAGGCGCGTGACGAAGTCGCGGAAGACGACGGGCGTCCCGTCGGTGACGAAGTAGGCGGCGCCCGCGGCGCCCTTCGTGGCGCCGAGGACGAGGCCCTCGACCACGTTGTCGACGTGCGTGGTCGACGTCCGGTGGCGGCCGCCGCCGATCCACGCGAACTTCCCGGCCTCGACCGCCTGCCGGATGCCCGGGAGGATCGTCGTGTCCCCCGGTCCCCACACGAGGCCGGCCGGACGACGACCGTCTCGAAGCCGTCGCCCGCCGCCGCGACGGCCTGCTCGGCCAGCGCCTTGGTCTCGGAGTACAGGGCCTTGGAGTCGAAGCGCAGCGGGGCGTGCTCGTCGACCTCGATGAGCGGGTCGCCGCGCGAGCAGCGCGGCCTCGGTGCCGACGTGGACGAAGCGCCGGTCCCCGCGGCCCGCGTTGCCTCCCCAAGTGCGTTGCGCGGTCCCCTCGACGTTGCCGCGGATGAAGTCCTGCCGGGCTTGCCCCACTCCCCCAGCTGTGCGGCGGCATGGAAGGCGAACTCGCTGCCCGTCGGCGCCGTCGCGCATCGAAGGCGACGTCGCCGATGTCGCCCATGAACGGCTGTGGGCCCCGTGCGTTCGCTCGGACCTTAGCGCTGCCGAGCCCTCGGACCGCGCGAGGGCGCGGACTCTCCCACCCGTCGGCGACCAGGCGCCGGATGAGGCGGGCCGCCGATGAAGCCTGAGCCGCCGGTGACGAATGCGGTGCTCATCGCAGCCGCGACGCTACCTCGTCGGCGGGAAACAGTCCCTGGCGGACGATCGCGTATTCGCCGGTCTTTGCGAATAGTCGCGCAGGTCGATGACGGTGGAGGGCGTGCCGGGGAGCTCGCCGCCGTCGAGCACGAGCTCGGCGCTGTCGCGCAAGCCGACCGGCACGTCCTGGAGCCGGCGCGGGTCCGGGTGCCCCGCGAAGTTCGCGCTGGTCTGCAGGACGGGCCAGCGGACACGGGTCAATTCGGTGTCGAGCTTGGGGACGCGCAGGCCGAGCGTGTCCGGGTCCGCACCGCAGGCGAGCGGGAAGCGATGGGCGGGGTTGGGCACCAGCAGCGTCACGGCGCCCGGGCAGGAGCTTCGCGGCCGCCGTCCGCACCGGGCCCTCGAGCTCCGCGCAGCGTGTCGAGCGCCAGCTCGGCGTCGAAGAACATCACCGCGCTGGGCTTGTCCATCGAGCGGCGCTTGAGCAGGTGCAGGCGCTGCACCGTCTCCTTGGCGTCGGGATCGCAGGCCAGCCCGTAGACCGTGTCGG
>CAWCEB010000004.1:0-42989 GCA_963794105.1 uncultured Actinomycetes bacterium
TCGCATCGCGGCGCCAGCCCCGAGAGGTCGCGGTTCGCGAGGATGTCGATCCCCGTGCGCACCGATCGCGCCGGCCAGCGTCTCGCGCTGCCAGGGGGCCGAAGTCGAGCTCCCCGTCGTAGCCGACGGCCACGGCGGCGACGAGCGCCTCGCAGCGCGCGCGACGTCCTCGTAGTCCGCGTACGCCTCGTAGCACTCGAGCACGTGAACTCGGGGTTGTGCTTGAACGAGACGCCCTCGTTGCGGAAGTCCTTGCCGATCTCGTAGACGCGCTCCAGGCCGCCGACGATCAGCCGCTTGAGGTAGAGCTCGGTGGCGATCCGCAGGTAGAGGTCGCGGTCGAGCTGGTTGTGGTGGGTCGACGAACGGCCGCGCCGGCCGCGCCGCCGTAGATCGGCTGCAGGATCGGCGTCTCGACCTCGACGAAGCCCGCGTCGTCGAGGAAGCGGCGGATCGCGGTGATCACTTCGCGCGCGTGATGAAGAGCTCGCGCGACTCCTCGCTCGCGATCAGGTCGAGCTCGCGGTGGCGGTGGCGGGTCTCGGCGTCGGCGAGCCCGTGGTGCTTCTCGGGCGGCGGGCGCAGCGACTTCGCGAGCAGCGCGAAGTCCTCGACCTGAGCGAGAGCTCGCCGCGGCGGGTGCGGAAGACGGTGCCGTCGGCGCCGAGCAGGTCGCCGAGGTCGAGGCTCGAGCAGGCGCGCCATCCGCTCCTCGCCGAGCACGTCGACGCGCGCGTGCAGCTGCATCCGGCCCGAGCGGTCGACGAGGTCGAGGAACGCGGCCTTGCCCTGGCCGCGGCGCGCGGCGAGCCGGCCGGCGATGCGGGCGCGGTCGCCGGTCTCCTCCCCGGGTTCGAGCTCTTCGTACGGCGCCTTCACGTCGGCGATCGGCTGCACGCCCGGGTAGGCGTGCGGGAACGGCTCGATGCCGGCGGCACGCAGCTCCGCGAGCTTGCGCCGGCGGTCGAGCAGGACCTGAGAGAGCTCAGCCGCTCCTCGTGCGCCATGGCGCGCTAGGCGACGCTGATCTTGGAGATGGTGAGCTTGCGCTCGCCCTTGGGCGCGGGCACGGTCACCGTGTCGCCCTTCTTGCGGCCGATCAGCGCCTTGCCGACGGGCGACTCGTTGGAGAGCCGCTTGTTCGCGGGATCGGCCTCGGTCGAGCCGACGATCGCGTACTCGAACGACTTGCCCTTCTCGTCCTTGCCGGAGACGAGCGAGCCGACGCGCACGAGGTCGTTCTCGAGCTCCGAGGCGTCGATCACCTGGGCCGAGCGCAGCTTGTCCTCGAGCTGCGCGATGCGCGCTCGAGCATCGCCTGCTCGTTCTTGGCGTCGTCGTACTCGGAGTTCTCGGAGATGTCGCCGAACTCGCGGGCCTCCTTGATGCGCTCGGCGACCTCGCGCCGGCGTGTGTCGGAGAGGTGCTCGATCTCCTGCTTGAGCTTCTCGAGTCCCTCGGGGGTGAGGATGACGTCCTTCTGCATGCGTCTTCCTTGGGGAGTCGGGTCCTGGAATACGAGCGGCCCGCTACAGGGCGGGCCGAACGGCGGCGCATGGTAGCAGTGGCGTCAGGCCGCAGCAGGGGTGCAGGCCGTCGATCACGGCGCGCTGCTCGGCGATCGTGTCGGCCTGCTGGAGCGCGGCCTGGAGCGCGCGGCCCGCGCCGATCCGCTCGACGTACCAGGGGTGGAACTTGCGCAGGTAGCGCGCCGCGCGCTCGGGGCCCAGGTGCTCGGCCGCGCGGTCGACCACCCAGCGCCATTCCGTCGATGATCTCGTCGCGGCCGGCTCGCCGGCGCGCGTGCCGAGCACCTGCGCGAACAGCCACGGGTTGCCGAGCGCGCCGCGCGCCAGCATCACCGCCGCGCAGCCGGTGGACTCGAACACGGCGCGGACGTGCTCGGCGCCGTCCATCCCGCCGGAGACGATCACCGGGACCGGCAGCTCCTCGACGAGCGCGCGTCGCGAGGTCGTAGTCCGGCGTGCCCTTGTGGCGCACGGCGGCCGAGCGCGGATGGAACGTGAGCCCGCGACGCCGGCGTCCTCGACCAGCCGGTGCGCGACCTCGAAGCCCTCGATCCCGCCCGGCTTGAGCGCGGCGCGCAGCTTGACGGTGACCGGGAGGCCGGAGCCCTCGCGCGCGGCGCGCGCGACCGCGACCGCCGTGTCGGGGTCGCGCGATCAGCGCGGCGCCCGCGCCGGTCTTCATCACCTTCGGGACCGGGCAGCCCATGTTGAGGTCGATCAGGTCGGCGCCGCGCTCGGCCGCGACCGCCGCGGCGGAGCGCATGATGTCGGGGTCCTGGCCGAACAGCTGGATCGCGACCGGGCCGCCGGCGCGCTCGTCGGGGTGGACGACAGCAGCTCGTCGAGCGTCTTGCGGTTGCCGTAGTGGATCGCGTGGCTCGACACCATCTCCGAGACCGCGAGCCCGGCGCCGTAGCGCTTGGCCTGGAGCCGCACGAACCAGTTGCCGATCCCGGCCAGCGGCGCGAGCACGACCCGGTTCGGGATCGTGATCCCGCCGAGCTCCCAGGGATCGTGCAGCGAGCGCATCGGTCGATGCCTCAGACGGCGTCTCCGCGGTCTGGTTGCGCTCCCAGATCGATCTGCAGCCCCGTGAGCGTGAGCAGGTCGTCGACCTCGTCGATCTGCTCGCAGAACGGGACGATCGCGCTCGCCAGGCCGCCGGTCGCGATCGTCGTCGATGTCCTCGCCGAGCTCGGCGCGCAGGCGGCGCGAGCATGCCGTCGACCTGCGCCGGCGAAGCCGTAGATGACGCCGGAGCGGATCGCCTCGACGGTCGACTTGCCGATCAGCGTGCGCGGCGGCGTCAGGTCGATCCGCGGGATCGCCGCGGCGCGGCTCGTCAGCGCCTCCATCGAGATCTCGACGCCCGGGCGCGATGATGCCGCCGACGTACTCGCCCGCGGCGCGCGACGACGTCGTAGGTGATCGCGGTGCCGAAGTCGACGATCACGCACGGCGCCGCCGACGCGCTCGTACGCCGCGACGGCGTTGACCAGCCGGTCGGCGCCGACCTCGCGCGGGTTGTCCATGCGGATCGGCATGCCGGTCCGCAGCCCGGGCCCGACGACCGGCATCGTCGTGGCCGAGGTAGCGCTCGGCCATCGCCGTCCACTCCGGCCGCAGCTGCGGCACCGTCGAGGAGAGGATCGACGCGTCGAGGTCGCGCGAAGCCGAGGTCGCGCAGCGCGAGCAGGTTGCGCAGCCGCGCGCCGAGCTCGTCCGCGGTCGAGTCGCGCACGGTCGCGAAGCGCCAGTCGTGCGACGAGCTCGGTCGCCGCCGGAACGCGCCGAGGTGGGTCTGCGTGTTGCCGACGTCGACGACGAGGAGCACGGGGCGTGATTATGCTCGCGACCGCCCATGACCGCCGTGCCTCTACGCCATCCCCGCTTCGCATCCCGTGCGCCGCCGTCGAGCGAGCGCTCGAGCTCAAGCGGCATCCCGTACCGCCGCGTCGAGCTGATCCCGGCGCTGCACGGATCCAGCAGCGGCTGCGCTTCGGCAGCCGGACGGTCCCGGCCGTGCGCTTCGACGACGGCGAGCAGCGTCGTCGGCTCGCGCGCGATCATGCGCGAGCTCGACGAGCGCGTCGCCCGAGCCGCCGCTGTTGCCCGCCGACGCCGACGGCGCGCGGCGGTCGAGCGCGCCGAGCGGTGGGGCGAGGAGGTGCTGCAGCCGCTCGCGCGCCGCGTCATCTGGGCCGCGCTGCGGCGCGCGCCCGAGCGCGATCGACGAGCTACGCGCGAGGGCGCGAGGCTGCCGGTCCCGCGGCCCGTCGCGCGGCTCGAGCGCGCCGCTCGTCGCGCGCGTCGCGCGCGCGCCTGAACGGCGCCGCGCGACCTCGACGTGCGCGCCGACCTGCGCGCGCTGCCGACGCACCTCGAGCGCGTCGACGGCTGGATCGGCGAGGGCGTGATCGGCGGCGCGGAGCCGAACGCGGCCGACCTGCAGATCGCCGCGAGCCTGCGCCTGCTGCTGACGGTCGAGGACGTGCAGCCGCTGCTGCGAGGGGCGGCCCGCCGGAGCTGGCGTGCGCGCTGTTCCCGTCCTACCCGGGCGCCGTCCGGCCGGCGCGCTGCCCGGCCGGCTGCCCTAGAACAGAGAGCGGCGGGCCGGCGCGGCGTACGTCTGCCCGCCTTACCGAGCGCCTCGAGCGCGTCCGCGCCGCCGCCGCCGGGCAGACGAGGTCGGCGCGAGCTCCAGCAGCGGGACGAGCACGAAGCGCCGGCTCGTGACCTGCTCGTGCGGGAGCGTGAGCCGCTCGGACCGGTAGGTCTCGTCGCCCAGGATCAGCACGTCGACGTCGATCGGCCGCGGCCCGTGGCGCACGCCGCCGGCCGCGCGCCCGAGCCCGGCCTCGACCGCCTTGCAGGCGTCGAGCAGCGCCTCCGGCTCCAGGTCGGTCGCGACCCGGATGCACGCGTTGAGGAACTCGGGCTGGTCGAGCACCTCGCCGACCGGCTCGGTGTCGTACGTCGCCGAGGACGCGAGCACGCGACGCCGTGGGCGGGCAGCGCGTTCACGGCCGCCTGCAGGTTCGCGCGCCGGTCGCCGACGTTGGAGCCGAGCCCGAGGAAGCCCTCGCGCGTCACGACGGCAGCTCCCGGACGAGCGCGAGCTGGCGCGACTGGGCGATCAGCTCGCCGTCGGGCGTCCACAGCTCGCCGTCCTCCTCCCACACGCCGGCCAGGCCAGCCGGCTCCAGAAGCGGCCGAGCACGAAGTCGCCCGGCGCCATGCCCGCCGGCGGGAGCGGGCGGCGGATGTGGATCGTGAGGTCGAGCGTCGGCGCCGCGACGAAGCGCCCGAGCGCGGCGAAGGCGGCGGGCGCCCAGGCGTCGGTCATCGCCGCCACGAGCGGGGCGTCGAGCGCGCGCGGCTCACGCGTGCGCAGCCAGCCGCCGCTCCCGGGCGCGCCCTCCGGCCCGCCCTGCAGCGCGAAGCGCAGGTCGTAGTTGCGGAAGAACTGCGGCACGTTCGTGCCCTCGGCGGGGATCGGCTCGAGCGCGTCGGCGGGCGGCGCGTCGGGCGGGCCGCCGGCGTCCCACGCGCGCGCCGTCCTCCGGCAGCGCGCCGAGCGTGGCGAGCGCGAGCGTCATCGTCCGCCCCTCCTGCTCGATCCGCAGCGAGACGGCGGAGTAGGAGCGGCCCTCGCGCTCGAGCGTCGCGGCGACCGCGAGCGGCCCGACGGCCGGCGCGGCGAGGAAGTGCAGCGTGAGCGAGCGCAGCGGCCGCCCGGCGGCCGCCTCGGCCGCGCGCGCCGCGACCGCGGCGAGAAAGCCGCCGTTCGGCGCCGCGCGCGACGAACCAGTGCTCGGGTGCCCACGCGCGCCAGCGCCGCTCGCCGGTCTCCTCGATCGCCGTGTCGGCGTCGAAGGGGTGCGGCGGAGCCAGCGTCACCGGCCCCGCGCCAGCCGGATCAGGTCGCCGGGCTCGCACCAGCCCGCGCCCACTCGTCCTCGCCGGCGATCTCCTCGAGGTGGAGCGCCGCGATCACGTTCAGCAGCATGCCGTGGTGCCTCGACTTGACTACGTATTGCTTCCTCGGTGTCGGCGCCGCGCCGCGCGTCGGAGTAGTCGTTGGAGAGGTTCGTCCCGACCTGGATGAAGATCGCGCCGAGCAGCGCGGCGATGAACGCGCCGACCCGGAAGCGGCCCTCGGTGGCGGCCAGCGCGGTGCCACGAGGACCGGTGCGACGGCGGCGGGAAGCGTCCGCAGCCGCGCGGCCATGACCCAGATGCCGGACCGTCTATGGCCGCCTGCGGGAACTTCGAGAAGTCGGGCGGTCGCTTCTGCCTTGTAGGCCTCGCGGCCCTCGCGGGCCTCGTCGGTGCCGTAGAAGAGGAGGTTGGCGTCGTGGGCGAGCTGCTGGATGCCGGCGTAGCCGTCCTCGTGCGCGTGGAAGCACGCCTTCGAGCAGCCGCAGCGCGAACGGGGAGAGCGCGAGCATCTCGCGGCACCACGCGACGGTCTCCTCCTCGAGGCGGTCGAGCGGGACGACGGTGTTGACCAGGCCCATCGCCAGCGCCTGCTGCGCGTCGTACTGGCGGCACAGGAACCAGATCTCCTTGGCCTTCTTCGGGCCGACGAGGTCGAGCAGGACGACGCGCCGAAGCCGCCGTCGAAGGAGCCGACCCGCGGCCCGGTCTGCCCGAAGCGCGCGTTGTCGGCCGCGATCGTCAGGTCGCAGCAGACGTGCAGCACGTGGCCGCCGCCGACCGCGTAGCCCGCGACCATCGCGACGATCGGCTTGGGCAGCCGGCGCATCTGCACGTGCAGGTCGGTGACGTGGAAGCGCCCGACGCCGCTGCCCGGGCTGCTCCTCGTAGCCGCGGTCGCCGCGCACGCGCTGGTCGCCGCCCGAGCAGAACGCCAGCGGCCCCTCGCCGGTGAGGATGATCACGCCGACCGACTGCGTCCTCGCGGGCGGCCTCGAACGCGCGCGATCAGCTCGATCGAGGTCTGCGGCCGGAACGCGTTGCGCACCTCCGGGCGGTCGATCGTGATCTTCGCGATCCCGTCGCCGCTGAGCTCGTAGCGGATGTCCTCGTAGTCGCCCGCGGGCTGCCAGTCGACTGCCGTCATGGGCCGGAACGCTACTTTGCGGGCGATGGACGTCGAGCCCTGGCTGGCGCGCGCGGCGCGCATGCGCCCGCAGGCGCGGCGCGCTCGGCGCGCTCACCTACGCCGAGCTCGACGAGCGCGCGCGCCGCGCCGCGGGGGCGCTCGCGGCGGTGCCGCGGGGAGCGCGTGGCGATCGCGCTGGCGCCCGGGCGACGGAGTTCGCGATCGCGCTGCACGCGTGCCTGCTCGCGGCGCGGTCGCGGTCCCGGTCGACCTGCGCCTGCCCGACGCCGCCGCTGCGCCGGGGCGACGAAGGTGATCGATGCGCCGCTCGGTGACGCCGCCCGCCGCGCGCCCGCGCCCGCACGACCTCGGCGCCACGGCGATCATCGTCCACACGTCGGGCACGACCGCGGCGCCGCGGCCGGTCGAGCTGACGTTCGGCAACTGGCTGTGGAGCGCGCTGGGCTCAGGCGCCGCGCTGGGAACGACGCCGGACGACGCGCTGGCTGTGCACGCTGCCGCTGAGCCATGTCGGCGGCCTGTCGATCCTGCTGCGAAGCGCTATCTACGCGACCGCCGCCGACGTGCACGAGCGCTGGGACACCGACCGCGCGCTGGCGTCGATCCAGGGACGGCGCCACGATCGTCTCGGTCGTCCCGACGACGCTGGCGCGGCTGCTCGATGCGGGACTCGACCATCCGCCGCGCCTGCGCTGTGCGCTCGTCGGCGGCGGCCCGTGCCCGCCGGCGCTGATGGAGCGCGCCGCCGCCGCGGGCGTGCCTGTCGCCCAGACGTACGGGCTGACCGAGGCGTGCTCGCAGGTCACGACGCACGGCGGGCCGCTGTTCTGCACGCGCGTGTGGATCGAGGACGGCGAGATCTGCGTGCGCTCGCCGACGGTCGCACCGCAGGCGGGGCCGGTCCTGCGGACCGGCGACCTCGGCGCGCTCGACGTGGATGGTCGCCTCACCGTGACCGGCCGGCGCTCGGAGACGATCGTCACGGGCGGCGAGAACGTGGCGCCGACGGAGGTGGAGGCGGTGCTCGAGGCACACCCGGCCGTCGCCGAGGCGCTGGTCGAGGGCCGGCCCGATCCGCGCTGGGGCGAGTCGGTGGCGGCGCGCGTCGTGGTCCGGCCGGGCGCTGCGGTCGCCGCGGCGGACCTGCGCGAGTTCTGCGCCGGCCGGCTGGCGGGCTTCAAGGTGCCCAAGGCGATCGAGTTCGTGGCGGCACTCCCGCGGACGGCCTCGGGCAAGTTGCTGCGGCGCAGCGGGTAGCGTTGGCGCCGTGGAGCTCGAACCCGACGAATATCGCGCGCGCTCACGCGAGCGCTGGGGCGGCGCTGCCGCCGGCTGGGAGCGCCAGCGCGAATCGCTGCAGGCGTCGAGCGCGATCGTGTCCACGTGGCTGATCGACCAGGTTGATCCGCAGCCCGGGCAGACGATCCTCGAGCTCGCGGCCGGGCCGGGAGACACTGGCCTGATGGCGGCCGAGCTCGTCGGGCCCACCGGCAAGCTCATCAGCACCGACGCATCCGAGGAGATGATCGAGGTCGCGCGCCGCCGCGCGGAGGAGCTCGGCGTCGGCAACGTCGAGTTCAAGGTGATGGACGGCGAGTGGATCGACGCGCGGACCGCGACCGTCGACGGCGTCGTGTGCCGGTGGGGCTACATGCTGATGCTCGACCCCGAGGCCTCGCTGCGCGAGACGCGCCGCGTGCTGCGGCCCGGTGGGCGCGTCGCGCTCGCCGCGTGGGACGCACCTGAGCGCAACCCGAACATGGTCCTGGCGCCCGGAACGCTGGTCGAGCTCGGCCTCGCCGAGCCGCCGGCACCGGACGAGCCCGGCCCGTTCGCCTTCGCGCGGCCGGGGCGGATCGAGGAGCTGCTCGACGCCGCCGGGTTCGACGATGTCGTTGTCGAGGCGCTCGACCTGCACTTCCACTACCAGTCGCGCGACGCGGTCTTCGAGACGTGGGCCGACCTCTCGCCCGCGGGCTCGTCCGTGCTGGGCGACCTCTCGCCGGCCGACCACACGCGCTTCCGCGACGCCCTGGACGAGCGCCTGGAGCCGTTCACGCGCCCGGACGGGGGCGTCGAGCTCGCGGGGCGCACGCTCGTCGCCGTCGCGAGCGCGTAGCGCCCACTGCACCGCGAAGCGTCGAGATTGCGCCGGCAGCGGACTGCCGTCGCGACTGCGGGTCGTCGGCGCCAGCACCTCGATCTGCGCGCGAACGATCTGCTTGGCCTCGCGCGTGTTCTTCACCTGATCTGACCTGCATGAGTCGATCCTCCCGGCGCCTCCGTGCCTCGGGCGCGGGAGGGCACCCAGGCGGCTCGGGAAGATAGGGTCCCGCGCCCCATGTATTACGACGACGACGCAGATCTCACCCTCCTCGACGGCAAGACCGTCGCGATCATCGGCTTCGGCTCCCAGGGCCACGCCCACGCCCTGAACCTGAAGGACTCCGGCGTGAACGTCGTCGTAGGCCTGCGGGAGGGCTCGGACTCCGTCCAGCAGGCGCGCGACGGCGGCCTCGAGGTGCTGCCCGTGGCCGAGGCCGCGAGCCGCGGCGACCTCGTGCAGATGCTCGTCCCCGACGAGCTGCACCGCCAGGTCTGGGAGGGCGAGGTCCGCGACGGGATCGCCCCGGGCAACCTGCTGCTGTTCGGCCACGGCTTCTCGATCCACTACGGCGAGGTCGAGCCGCCCGCCGAGGTCGACGTCGCGCTCGTCGCCCCGAAGGGCCCCGGGCATCTGGTCCGCCGCCAGTACACGGAGGGCTCCGGCGTACCGGGCCTGATCGCGATCCAGCAGGACGCAACGGGCAACGCCAAGGCGCTCGCGCTCGCGTACGCCAAGGGCATCGGCTGCACGCGCGGCGGCGTGATCGAGACCTCGTTCAAGGACGAGACCGAGACGGACCTCTTCGGCGAGCAGGCCGTGCTCTGCGGCGGTGCTTCGGCGCTGGTGCAGGCGGGCTTCGAGACGCTCGTCGAGGCCGGCTACGACCCGCAGATGGCGTACTTCGAGTGCCTGCACGAGCTGAAGCTCATCGTGGACCTGATGTACGAGAAGGGCCTCGCCGGCATGCGCTACTCGATCTCCAACACGGCGGAGTACGGCGACTACACGCGCGGCAAGCGCGTGATCGACGACCGCGTCCGCGAGGAGATGAAGCGCATCCTCGGCGAGATCCAGTCGGGCGACTTCGCCCGCGAGTGGATCGCCGAGAACCGCGCCGGCCAGGAGAACTTCCTGCGCATGCGCGAGGAGCAGGCTTCGAGCCAGGTCGAGTCGACCGGCAAGGAGCTGCGCTCCCACATGGACTGGATCAAGACGGACTTCTAGTCCACGAGCACGAGGATCAGCACCCCGAGGCCGAGCACCACGCCGGCGGCGGTCAGCGCATTGGTCAGCCGGGCGTCGAGCTCGGCGAACTCGCCCCGCGCGACGGCGGCGTGCACCTCGCGCTGGCGCCGCGCGCCGAGCCACATGAACGCCACGCCCAGCACCGCGAACCCCGCACCCAACACCGCGTAGGGCCAGCGCGCGTTGTGCCCGAGCTCCGGCACGATCCGCCCCGCCCCGAACGCCACCGCGAGACACGTCACTCCGGTCCGCCACCACGCCAGGTACGTCCGCTCGTTGGCGAGATAGGTCCGACGTGTCGCGTCCTCGGCCACCCGCACATCGTGCGCGGCAGGTCGGACGGCGCCGCCGTTCCGTCCGCGCCGGGGCGTGGGCCCCGTACTTCGAAGTATTCGTAGCCGCGGGGCCCAAGCTCACGCCGCGCACATGCCGTTCGGCCAACGCGCGGACATCGCGACCCACTTGCTACGGTTGACGTCCTGCCGCGACTGGCGTCGATCTGGGTGGAGCACCACCGGGAAGCGGCGGGGAATCGCCGCCGCACGCCTGGGCACCTCCGCAGCACTCCGACCTACGAGGAAGCCCCATGCCCGACACCGCTGCAACCGTCCAGATCCCGCAGGACCTGAAGCCCGCCGACGGGCGCTTCGGTTGTGGGCCGTCCAAGGTCCGCCCCGAGTCGCTGGCGTCGCTGGCGCGCGACGGGGCCGCGGTCATGGGCACCTCGCACCGCCAGCAGCCCGTCAAGCAGGTCGTCGCGCGCGTACGCGAAGGCCTGCGCGAGCTGTTCAGCGTCCCTGACGACTACGAGGTCGCCCTGGGCAACGGCGGCACGACGTGCTTTTGGGACGCCGCCGCGCTGTGCCTCGTCAGGGAGCGGGCGCTGCACCTGAGCTACGGCGAGTTCTCCAACAAGTTCGCCAAGGTCACGGCCGCCGCGCCGTTCCTGGCCGACCCGATCGTCGTCGACGCCCCGCCAGGCGACGCGCCGCTGCCGATCTCCGACCCGTCCTGCGACGTCGTCGCGTGGGCGCACAACGAGACCTCGACCGGCGTCATGGTCCCGGTCCACCGCGTCGGCGAGGGCCTCGTGCTGATCGACGCCACGTCCGGCGCCGGCGGCCTGCCCGTCGACGTGAGCGAGGCCGACGTCTACTACTTCGCCCCGCAGAAGTCGTTCGCCGCCGACGGCGGCCTGTGGCTGGCGCTGATGAGTCCCGCCGCCCGTGAGCGCGTCGCCGAGATCGACGCGTCGGCGCGCTGGATCCCCGACTTCCTCTCGCTGGCGACCGCGCTCGACAACTCCGCCAAGGACCAGACGTACAACACGCCGGCCGTCGCGACGCTCTGGCTGCTCGCCGAGCAGCTCGACTGGATGAACGGCAACGGCGGCCTCGACTGGTGCGTGCGCCGCACCACCGAGTCCAGCTCGATCCTCTACGACTGGGCCGAGGGGAGCTCGTTCGCCGAGCCGTTCGTCAAGGATCAGGCCAAGCGCTCGCTGGTCGTCGGCACGGTCGACTTCGACGACGACGTGGACGCCGCGCAGGTCGCCGCGACGCTGCGCGCCAACGGGATCGTCGACACCGAGCCCTACCGCAAGCTCGGCCGCAACCAGCTGCGCATCGGCCTGTTCCCGGCGATCGAGCCCGACGACGTCCTCGCGCTCACCACGTGCATCGACTACGTCGTGGAGCAGCAGTCGTGACCAAGGTCCTCGTGGCCGAGGACATCGGCACCTCCGGCATCGACCTCCTGCGCGAGCACTTCGACGTCGACACCGCGTTCGACAGCGACGGGTTCGATCTCGAGCAGCGCATCGGCGAGTACGACGGCATCCTGATCCGCTCGGCGACGAAGCTGACCGCCGACCTGATCGCGAAGGCGACGAACCTCAAGGCCGTCGGTCGCGCCGGCGTCGGCGTCGACAACGTCGATGTCCCGGCCGCGACGAAGCGCGGCATCGTCGTCGCCAACGCGCCGCAGTCAAACGTCGTCACCGCTGCGGAGCACACGCTGGCGCTGCTGCTCGCGCTGGCGCGCAACGTGCCCCAGGCCCACAGCTCGCTGACGTCCGGCAAGTGGGAGCGGTCGAAGTTCTCGGGCACCGAGCTGATGGACAAGACGCTGGGCATCCTCGGCTTCGGGCGCATCGGCCAGCTGGTCGCGCAGCGGGCGATGAGCTTCGGGATGCGGATCGTGGCCTTCGACCCGTTCGTCGGCGCCGAGCGCTACCGCGAGCTCGGCGTCGAGAAGGCCGAGACGAGCGACGAGCTCTACGCGCAGGCCGACTTCATCACGCTGCACCTGCCCAAGACCCCCGAGACGGAGAACTGGCTCGACGCCGAGGCGTTCTCCAAGATGCGCGACGGCGTGCGGATCCTCAACGTCGCGCGCGGTCCGCTGATCGACGAGGAGGCGCTCGAGCAGGCGCTCGACTCGGGCAAGGTCGGCGGCGCGGCGCTGGATGTCTTTCGCTCCGAGCCGATCACCGAGCACGCGCTCTTCGGCCGGCGCAACGTGATCGTCACGCCGCACCTCGGTGCATCGACCGCCGAGGCGACCGACCGCGCCGGCTTCCAGGCCGCCGAGCAGGTCGTCGCCGCCCTCACCGGCGGCGCGGTCCTGACCGCGGTCAACGTGCCCGCCGTCGCAGCCGAGGACCTCGAGGTGCTCGGGCCGTTCCTGCCGCTCGCGCGCTCGCTCGGCCGCCTCGCGGCGGTGCTGAGCGAGGGCTCGTCGATCGACCGCGTCGAGGTCGAGTACCTCGGCCGGATCGCCGAGCGCGACACGCGCCCGATCGGCGTCGCCGTGCTGCTCGGGGTGCTCGGCGGCCATACCGAGGAGGACGTCAACGAGGTCAATGCGCCGTCGATCGCCCACGAGCGCGGGATCGAGGTCGCCGAGACCTCGAACACCACCGCCCGCGACTTCACGGACCTCCTGCGCGTCACCGTCGTCTCCGGCGACCGCGGTGAGCGCGTGGTCGGCACGGTGCTGGGCCATCGCAACCGCCCGCACCTGCTCGAGGCCTGGGGCCAGCGCTTCAACCTGCAGCTGGAGCGCCACCTCGCGATCTTCCGCTACTCCGACGTCCCCGGCATGGTCGGGCGCGTCGGCACCGTGTTCGGCGAGCAGGGCGTGAACATCAGCTCGGCGGCGGTCGGCCATGCTCCGGGTGACGGTGACGGCGACGGCCTGGCGGTGATGGTCGTGACGACCGACCAGCCGGTGCGCCAGGACGTGGTCGACGGGCTCGCGTCCGCGGACGGCTTCGTCGGCGGTCGCGCGGTCGAGCTCAGCTGACTTGGTCGTCTACCAGATCTATCCGCGCTCGTTTCAGGACTCCGACGGCGACGGCGTCGGGGATCTCAACGGCATCACGGCTCGCCTCGATCACGTCAAGGACCTCGGCGCCGACGCGATCTGGATGTCGCCGTTCTACCCGTCGCCACTGGCCGATGGCGGCTACGACGTCGCCGACTACGAGGGGGTCGATCCCGCCTTCGGCACGCTCGCGGACGCCGACGCGCTGATCGCCGCGGCGCACGAGCGCGGGCTGAAGGTGCTCTTCGACGTGGTGCCGTGCCACACGTCGATCGAGCACCCGTGGTTCCGCGCGCACCCCGACTGGTACGTGTGGTCGGACCGCGACGGCCCGCAGAACAACTGGCGCTCGACGTTCGGCGGCCCGGCGTGGTCCAGCGACCCGATGTCGGGCCGCTGGTACCTGCACTCGTTCTATCCCGAGCAGCCGGACCTGAACTGGCGCAACCCCGAGGTCGGCAAGGCGTTCGGCGAAGCGCTGCGCTTCTGGCTGGACCGCGGCGTCGACGGCTTTCGCATCGACGCGCTGGACCGCATCCTCAAGGACCCGCAGCTGCGCGACGACCCGCCGGCCGACGGGCCTCCGGCGCTGCCCGAGGCCCATCTCGACGAGCCGCTCGAGCTGATCCACTCGCGCAACGCGCCCGACGTCGGACTGGCGCTCGCGCAGCTGCGCGACGCCGTGGGCGACGCGCTGCTGGTCGGCGAGGTCTACCTGCTGTCGAGCGACCTGGCGCCGTACTTCCAGTATCTCGACGCGTGCTTCTCCTTCGAGCTGCTGCACGCGCGCTGGGACGCGGACACGGTACGCACGGCGGTCGGCGCCGCGACGCAGGGCGGCAAGGCGGCGTGGGTGCTCTCCAACCACGACTTCCCGCGCCTGCCCGACCGCGTCGGCCCGCGCAACGTGCGTGCCGCCGCGCTGCTGCTGCTCACGCTTCCCGGGATGGCGTTCGTCTACCAGGGCGACGAGCTCGGCATGGCCGACGGCCCCGACGGCGGCCACGACCGCGTGGGGCGCGACCGCCATCGCACGCCGATGCCCTGGGATTCAACGGCGCACGGCGGCTTCACCACCGGCGCGCCGTGGCTCGACGTCGTCATCCCCGCCGACGGGCCCGCCGACGCTCAGGGCGAGGGCTCGATGCTGGACTGGTACCGCACGCTGATCGCGCTGCGCCGCCAACTGACAGGCGGTGTCGAATTGCTCGACGCCGCGCCAGGTGTGGTCGCATTCCTGCGTGGTTCGCACCTGATCGCGCTCAACCTCGGCGACGAGACCCAGGCGCCCCCAGAGGCGCAGGAGTTGGTGCTCGCCACCCGAGCGTCGAACTTGCTTGCGCTCCCTCCGGGCGGCGCTATTGTCGCGATTCGGTAGCTCGTTTGTTTCACATGCCACGTGCATGGGGATGACGCGAGTCGGAGGAGGATGCGGAGAGCCATCGTCACCGGGTGCCTGACCGCCGCGACAATGTGGCTCGCGGCCTGTGGTGGCGGCTCCTCCGGTGGCCCGGCGAACATCAACGTCTGGGTCTTCAACGAGCCATCGGGCTCGTTCAAGGATGCTGCGAAGCGCTGCTCGGATTCATCGAACGGGCGCTACAAGGTCACGCTCAACGCGCTGTCCAACCAGGCCGACCAGCAGCGCCAGTCGCTCGTACGCCGCCTGGCTGCGAAGGACTCGTCGATCGACATCGCCGGGATGGATGTGGTCTGGACCGCGGAGTTCGCGGCGGCCGGCTGGATCAAGGAGTGGCCGACCGCGCTCGCGGCACAGGTCAGGCAGGGGACGCTCCTCGGTCCGCTCGCGACCGCGACCTACCAGGGCAAGCTCTATGCGGCGCCCGCGAACTCCAACACGCAGCTGCTGTGGTATCGCAAGGACAAGGTCACCAGGCCGGCCGACACCTGGAACGGCCTGATCGCGCAGGCCACGAACCTCAAGACGCTCATCGAGATCCAGGGCGCGCAGTACGAGGGCGTCGTCGTGTGGTTCAACTCCCTCGTCCAGTCCGCCGGCGGGACGATCGTGGCGGGCGGCAAGGTGACGCTCGGGTCCGCGGGGCAGGTGGCGGCGAACACCATGAGCAAGCTCGCGCACTCACCCGCCGCGGATCCGTCGCTCGCGAGCCAGCACGAGGACGAGAACCGGCTCGCGTTCGAGCAAGGCAAGGCGTACTTCGAGATCAACTACCCCTTCGTGTATCCGAGCGCGAAGGACGGCGCCCCGGACATCTTCAAGAACATGGCCTGGGCTCCCTATCCGGGCATCGTGGCCGGGAAGCCGGCCAAGGCGCCGATCGGCGGCATCAACTGGGGTGTCGGTGCGTACACCAAGCACCCGCAGGAGGCCTTCGCGGCCGCCGCCTGCATGCGCAACGAGGAGAACGAGAAGGAGGCGGCGATCAAGGGCGGCCTGCCGCCGACGCTCGAAAGCCTCTACAGCGACCGTGAGCTGATCAAGGCCTACCCGTTCGCGGGGCTGATCCGTAGGCAGCTCCTCAGCGCGGCCGTGCGGCCGGTGACCCCGGCGTACGCCGACGTCTCGCTCGCGATCGCCAAGGAGGTGTCGCCGCCGACTCAGATCCAGACCAACGGCTTCGTCGACTCCCTGCGCGGCACGCTGAAGGACGCGCTGAACTCGCAGGCACTGCTATGAGCGCGACGACCGCAGCCGAGACTCCTGCCCGCACCGGGCGCGCTCCGAAGCGAGAGACCGACCGCGCCAAGGCCGAGCGCAAGCTGGCCTGGTGGCTGTGCGCGCCGGCCGTGTTCGTGATGCTCGCCGTCACCGCGTATCCGATCATCTACGCGTTCTACCTCTCGCTGCTGCGCGCCGATCTGCGCTTCCCGAACGATCGGACCTGGAACGGGCTCCACAACTACGAGACCGTCCTCAGCTCGTCGCTGTGGTGGAGCGACGTGTGGCACACCACGCTGATCACGGTCGTCTCGGTGGTCATCGAGCTCATCCTCGGCATGGGGCTTGCGCTCGTCATGCACCGGGCGCTGTTCGGCCGTGGGCTGATCCGCACGTCCGCGCTGATCCCGTACGGCATCGTCACGGTCGTCGCGGCGTTCGCCTGGCGGTTCGCGTGGTCGTCGGCGGTCGGCGGGTTCGTCCCCAAGGCGCTGGGCATGGACTTCGATCCGCTGGACCCGACGCACCCGTTCTGGAACTACGTCGTGGTGATCATGACCGAGGTCTGGAAGACGACCCCGTTCATGGCGCTGCTGCTGCTCGCCGGCCTGACGCTGGTGCCGGAGGAGCTGCACGAGGCCGCGCGCGTCGACGGCGCCTCGGCGTGGCAGCGCTTCTGGCGCATCACGATCCCGCTGATGAAGCCGGCGATCCTCGTCGCGCTCCTGTTCCGCACGCTCGACGCGTTCCGGATCTTTGATTCGGTCTTCATCATCTCCAACGGCCCGAACCCGAAGCTCGAGACGGTCTCGATCCTCGGCTACAACCAGCTGCTCAACCGGCTCAACCTCGGCCTCGGCTCCGCAGTCTCGGTGCTGATCTTCGTGTTGGTTGCGCTGATCGCGTTCCTGTTCGTCAAGGGCTTCGGCACGTCCCTGGCCCAGCAGCGAGGTGAGACATGAACGAGTCGTCGCGCGGGAAACGGATTGCAGGTTGGGGGACGGCGAACATCATCGTCATCGTGTTCGCGCTGTTCCCGGTCTTCTGGATCGCGATGCTGTCGTTCAAGACCCCCGAGACGATCGCCGACGGCCGCCTGATCCCGAGCGAGTGGTCGACCGAGAACTACAGCCAGATCTTCAAGCAGTCGATCTTCACCGACGCGCTGCGCAACTCGATCGGAATCGCGTTGATCGCGACGCTGATCGCCGTGGTGCTCGCGTCGATGGCCGCATACGCGATCGCGCGCCTGGATTTCCCGGGGAAGACCCTGATCCTCACGATGGCGCTCGCGATCGCGATGTTCCCGCCGATCTCGATCGTCGGCCCGCTCTACAACATGTGGCGCAACCTGGGTCTGTTCGACACGTGGCCCGGGCTGATCATCCCGTACATGACGTTCACGCTTCCGCTGGCGATCTACACGCTGTCGGCGTTCTTCAGAGAAATACCGTGGGAGCTCGAGCAGGCGGCGCAGATCGACGGCGCGACGCCGTGGCAGGCGTTCACGAAGGTCATCGCCCCGCTCGCGGCGCCCGGCGTGTTCACCACGGCGATCCTCGTCTTCATCTTCGCCTGGAACGACTTCGTGTTCGCCGTCTCGCTCACGTCGACCTCCGCGGCGCAGACGGTGCCGGCGGCGATCTCGCAGTTCCCGGGCGCGTCGCAGTTCCAGCAGCCCACGGGGTCGATCGCGGCCGCTGCCGTGGTCGTCACGGTCCCGATCATCATCATGGTCCTGTTCTTCCAGCGGCGCATCGTGGCGGGTCTGACCGCCGGCGCGGTGAAGGGGTAATCCAACGCTATGGCCGAGATCAAGCTCAAGGACATCACGAAGCGCTATCCGGATGGCTTCGAGGCCGTCAAGGACTTCAACCTCGAGATCGCCGATGGCGAGTTCGTGATCCTGGTCGGCCCCTCGGGCTGCGGGAAGTCGACGGCGCTGCGGATGATCGCGGGGCTCGAGGACATCACCGAGGGCGAGCTGCTCATCGGCGACGAGGTCGTCAATCAGCGCGCGCCCAAGGACCGGGACATCGCGATGGTCTTCCAGAACTACGCGCTGTACCCGCACATGACCGTGCGCGAGAACATGGGCTTCGCGCTCAAGCTGGCGAAGACGCCGCAGGAGGAGATCGACAGCAAGGTCAACGAGGCCGCCAAGGTGCTCGACCTCGAGCAGCACCTCGACCGCAAGCCGGCGAACCTCTCGGGCGGTCAGCGCCAGCGCGTTGCGATGGGCCGCGCGATCGTGCGCGACCCCTCGGCGTTCCTGATGGACGAGCCGCTGTCGAACCTCGACGCGAAGCTGCGCGTGCAGATGCGCGCCGAGGTCTCGCGCCTGCAGCACCGGCTCGGCACCACGACCGTCTACGTGACGCACGACCAGACCGAGGCGATGACGCTCGGCGACCGCGTCGCGGTCATGCGCGCCGGCGTGCTGCAGCAGGTCGACACGCCGAGCGAGCTGTACAACAACCCGGTCAACCTGTTCGTGGCCGGCTTCATCGGCTCGCCCGCGATGAACTTCTTCCCGGCCACGGTCGAGGGCGACCGCCTCAAGCTGCCGTTCGCCGAGGTGCCGCTGCCTCCGAAGCTGCGTCAGGGCGCCGGGTCCGCGGGTGCCGACCTGATCGCAGGCGTACGCCCCGAGCAGTTCTATGACCCGGAGCTCGAGACCGGGGCGTCAGGCACGGAGTTCGAGGTCCCCGTCGAGCTCGTCGAGTCGCTCGGCGCCGAGGTCTACGTGCATTTCGGAATCGGCTCAGGCGGGGCGCAGAGCGAGGAGCTCGCCGAGCTGGCCGCGGACAGCGGCGCGGCTGACGTGCCGTCCGCCGGCGAGGGGATCGCCGTGGCGCGCCTGGAACCGGGGACGAAGGCACGGGCGGGAGAGCGCCACCGGCTCGGGCTGCACCCGGAGTCCATCCACATCTTCGATGCCCGCTCGGGGCGCAACCTGGCGATGGCCGAGCCGGCGGCCGCTGCTCCCGACGGTGACACCACGGCCACTGCGGCCGGCCCCGACGACGATCAGCCTTCGACGACTGCCCTGTCGTAGCGCTCGGCGCCGACGCGCAGGTACGCGTCGGCCTCGGTGCCCGATCCGATCTGCCCGGCGTCGCGCAGCGTCTCCACCAGCGGCACGTACTCGGTGTCGAACCATTCGCGCGCGGCCCGCTCGCGGTCGAGCAGGTCGCCGCGCTCCAGCGACGCGCGATATGCCCATGCCTCGACGGCCTCGGCCAGGCGCCCATAGGCGCGCGGGTCGCTCAGCTTGATCCGCGCGGAGTCCTGCCGTGGCAGCGGCACGCGCTCGCGGAACACGCGCTCGTGGCTCTTGCGCGGCAGGTCGGCGAGCGTCAGCTCCCGCGATGCCCCGACGCGCGTGACGATCTCGATCACGTGCGCCTCGATCTGCTCGATGCCCAGGGCGCGGGCGACCGAGACGCGGTGGTGACCGTCGCGGACGAAGTGCGCGTCGCCGATCCGGTAGACCTCGATCGGCGGCAGCGACTCGCCGCGGCGCATCGCGGCCGCGATCCGCTCCCAGCGCGTGCGTACGCGCGACGGACGTCGGCCGGAAGGACCGGTCGAAGCCCGACTTGCGGTCGACGGTGCCGACGATCGAATCGACCGGGATGACCTGGACGCCGAGATCGCGCTCGCCGACGCGGCCGAGCGCCGCGACGACCTCGTCGAAGGGCAGGATCAGGTCGAAGTCGCCAGGCTTGCGTGCCGCGCGCGGCCCGCAGGCGCGCCAGCGCCCGGCGCCGGCGCGCGCGCAGGAAGTCGTCCTGCGCGTCTGCCGAGCGAAGCCCGGTGGGGCGCGGCGGCATGCCAGGAGTTGTACTCCGTTAGCCGGTTCGTGCCCAGTTCGCCGCTGTGTTGTGCATGATGGACAATCCACAGGCCAAACCGACCACGCCGTGGCACTTGCACGGTGCGCTCGGCCGCCCAGAGAATGGACGCGATGGCGGACAACGATCCCACGCCACAGGACACGCCGGATAGCGACATCCGCCTCGAGAGCGTCACCAAGCGGTTCGCGGACACGCTTGCTGTCGACGATCTCAGCCTCGAGATCCCGCGCGGGAGCTTCTTCGCGATGCTCGGCCCCTCCGGGTGTGGGAAGACCACGACGCTGCGCATGATCGGCGGCTTCGAGGATCCGACCGCAGGCCGCGTGTTCCTCGGCGGCGTCGACGTCACCGAGCACCCGCCGTTCCGGCGCGACGTCAACACGGTGTTCCAGAGCTACGCGCTCTTCCCGCACCTGAACGTCGAGCGCAACGTGGCCTTCGGGCTCGAGCGCAAGAAGGTCGGCAAGGAGGAGGTCCGCAAGCGCGTCGGCGAGATCCTCGAACTCGTGCAGCTCACCGGCCTGGGCAATCGCCGGCCGACGCAGCTGTCCGGCGGCCAGCAGCAGCGCGTCGCGCTCGCGCGCGCGCTCGTGAACCACCCTCGCGCCCTGCTCCTCGACGAGCCGCTGGGCGCGCTCGACCTGCGTCTGCGCCGCCAGCTGCAGATCGAGCTCAAGCACATCCAGCAGGACGTCGGCATCACGTTCGTCCACGTGACGCACGACCAGGAGGAGGCGCTCACGATGGCCGACACGATCGCGGTCATGAACGAGGGCCGCATCGAGCAGATGGGATCGGGCGAGGAGCTCTACGAGCGCCCGCGCACGGAGTTCGTCGCGAACTTCCTCGGCCTCTCGAACCTGATCGACGGCACCGTCGGCTCGCGCGACGGCACGATGGCGACCTTCGACGCCGAGGAGGGCGAGCGCGTGTTCGTCCCGAGCGATCGCTTCGGGAACGTCAACGGCGGCCCGATCCGCATCGGGATCCGGCCCGAGAAGATCGAAATCGCCTCGTCGGACTCTGCCGGCGAGGCCTCGAGCGCGAGCCGGAACGTCATCCACGGTCGCGTGACCGTCGCCAGCTACCTCGGCACGTCGATTCAGTACCTCGTCGAGACCAAGACGGGCCGCGAGCTCACCGTGATCGCCCCCAACCGGGATGGCGACGCCGCAGGATCCATCGGTCCCGGCCGCGACGTGTCGCTGGCCTGGGATCCCGTCCACACGTTCGTCGTCCAACGACAGGAGACCCCCAATGCCGCATGACGACCTCGACGGCATCGTCGAGCGGATGCTCGACGGTAGCGAGCACTCGCGCCGCCAGTTCATCCGCCACCTGGCCGGCGCCGGCTTGCTGATCGGGCCTGGCTCGGCGTTCCTGGCGGCGTGCGGTGGGGTGAAGGGCGAGAGCTCGGGCAAGAAGGCATCGACCGCCGTCAACCACCCGAAGGTGGCGATCGGCGACTGGACGTTCTCCAACTGGCCGCTCTACATCGACAAGAAGGTCCTCAAGTCGTTCGACAGCAAGTACGGCGGCCACGTCAAGTACGTCGAGGACATCAACGACAACTTCGAGTTCTTCGGGAAGGTTCGCCAGCAGCTGCAGGCCAAGCGCTCGATCGGTCGCGACATCGTCGTGCTCACCGACTACATGGCGGCGCGCTGGGTGCGCGATGGCTTCGTGACGGCGATCGACAAGAAGAACGTCCCCAACGCCAAGAACCTCGTCCCCGAGCTCCAGGCCATCGGCTACGACGCCAAGCGCAACTTCACGTTGCCGTGGCAATCGGGCGCGATCGGGATCGGCTACGACCCGCGCAAGACGGGCCGCAAGCTCAACTCGATCAAGGACTTCTTCGACCCGAAATTCAAGGGCCGCGTGTCGTTCCTCTCCGAGCCCTACGACTCCGCCGGCATGGTGATGCTGATGCAGGGCGTCGACTCGACGCACGCGAACCTCGATCAGATCAACAAGGCGATCGACAGGATCGAGGAGGCCCAGAAGGCCGGCCAGATCCGCCGCTTCACGGGCAACGACTACACGACCGACCTCACCAAGGGGAACCTCTGGGTCGCGATGGCCTACTCGGGCGACATCGCCGGGCTGCAGGCCGACAACCCGAACCTCGAGTTCGTCTACCCCGACGAGGGCAACATGATCTTCACCGACAACATGATGATGCCGGCGAAGGTCGCCCATCCGTACGCGGCGGAGACGATGATGAACTACGTCTACGACCCGCAGGTCGCGGCCAAGCTCGCGGCCTACATCTATTACATCTCGCCGGTCCAGGGCGCCGAGGAGATCATCAGCAAGACCGATCCGAAGCTGGCGTCGAACCCGCTGCTGTTCCCGACAGCGGACATCCGCAAGCGGTTCCACCCCTACCCCACGCTCTCGCCGGCCGACGAGCGGGCGATGGAGGAGCGGATGGCCCAGGTGACCGGCGCGTAGATCTCCGCGGTGCTGCGCCTGACCCTCAAGCGGCGCCGGCAGCTCCTGCCCTACCTGTTCCTGGGGCCGGGGCTGCTGTGGCTGATCGTCTTCTTCCTGATCCCGATCCTGAACCAGTCCTACGTGTCGCTGCAGTCAGGCGACGCGGAGGTCGGCTACACGTTCACCTGGAACTTCTCCACCTACACCGACGCGATCTCGAACTACCACACGCAGTTCACACGATCGCTGGTCTACGCCGGGACGGCGACGGTCATCGACCTGATCATCGCCTTCCCGCTGGCGTACTTCATCGCCTTCAAGGCCGGCCGGTGGCGCAACTTCATGCTGCTGCTGATCATCCTGCCGTTCTTCACGAGCTACCTCGTGCGAACGGTCTCGTGGCAGCTGATCCTGTCGGACAACGGCTGGGTCGTGTCCCGCCTGCGGGATGTCGGGCTCGTATCGGAGAACGGCCGGGTACTCGCGACCAGCACCGCGGTGATCGCGGGCATTGCCTACAACTTCCTGCCCTTCATGGCGTTGCCGCTGTACGTGTCGCTGGAGAAGATCGACCCGCGGCTCATCGAGGCAGCGACGGACCTCTATGCGAATCGCGCGACGGCGTTTCGCAAGGTGACGCTGCCGCTGGCGCTGCCCGGCGTCTTCGCGGGCTCGCTGCTGACGTTCATTCCCGCGGTCGGCGACTTCATCAACGCCGCGCTCCTGGGCACGCCGAACCAGTACATGATCGGCAACGTCATCCAGTCGAAGTTCCTCAACATCCTCGACTACCCGGCCGCGGCTGCGCTGTCGTTCATGTTGATGGGCGTGATCCTGGTCGGGATCGCGGTCTACGCGTGGTTGCTGGGAACGAGATCGCTCACCGAGGCGGCGGCGGCGTGAAGTCGAAGACGCGCGACCGCATCCGCACCTGGCTGCTCGGCATCTGGTCGGCGGCCGCGCTGCTGTACCTCTTCATCCCGATCTTCATCGTGATCCTGTTCTCGTTCAACGACAACAGGGGACGCTTCAACTTCACGTGGCACGGCTTCACGCTGCGCCACTGGCAGCATCCGTTCTCGAACCCGGACCTTGCGACGGCGCTGAAGAACTCGCTGCTGATCGCCGGGATCTCGACGGTGATCGCGACGGTGCTCGGGACGTTCATGGCCCTTGCGCTCGTGCGCTACGGGTTCCGCGGGCGAGGGTCCGCTGACCTCTTCGTGTTTCTGCCGCTGGCGACGCCGGAGGTCGTGCTCGGCGCGGCGCTGCTCGCGCTGTTCCTGACGATGAACGTCAACACGGGCTTCGCGACCATCGTGATCGCGCACATCATGTTCAATATCTCGTACGTGGTGGTGACCGTGAAGGCTCGATTGGAGGGCATGGATCAGTACATAGAAGAGGCGGCGCAGGACCTCGGCGCCGGCGTCTGGACCACGTTCTTCAAGATCACGCTCCCGGTGATCGCCCCGGGCGTCGCGGCGGCGGCGCTGCTTGCCGCCGCGCTGTCGGTCGACGACTACGTGATCACGTCGTTCAACGCGGGCCAGACGATCACATTCCCGCTGTTCATCTACGGCGCCGCGCGCCAGGGTGTCCCGCCCGAGGTCAACGTGCTCGCGAGCGCTCTCCTGTTCGTCGTGCTGGTTCTGATGGCGCTGAACGTCGCGCTGCAGCGCGCCCGCGGCCGTCGCGACGCGGCCGCATCGGCAATGCCGGCGACCGTCGCCGCTCCGGCGAACGCCTGATGCGGGCGGTCGAGATCCCTCGGTATGGAGCGCCCGAGGTGCTCCATGTCATCGAGCGGCCCGACCCCGTCGCCGGGGCGGGCCAGGTGCTCATCGACGTGGCCGCCTGCGGGGTGAACTTCGCCGACACCCTGGCGCGGATCGGGCTGTACGCCGACGCGCCCAAGCCGCCGATGGTGGTGGGCTACGAGGTCGCCGGGACGATCGCCTCGGTGGGGGAGGGCGTCGACGCGTCGCGCGTGGGCGAGCGCGTCATGGCGGGCACGCAGTTCGGGGGCTACGCGTCGAGCGTGGCCGTCGCCGCAGACGATGCGCTTCCGCTGGCCGACTGGCTCAGCTTCGAGCAGGGCGCCGCCATCCCCGTGAACTACGCGACGGCGTGGGCGGGGCTCGTCAGGTACGGCTCGCTGGAGGCGGGGGAGAAGGTCCTGATCCAGGCGGCGGCCGGCGGCGTCGGGATCGCGGCGACGCAGATCGCGAAGCGCTTCGGCGCCGAGGTCTGGGGAACGGCGTCGCCGTCGAAGCACGACGCGATCCTGCGCAACGGCGTCGACCACGCCGTCGACTACCGCGCCGACGGGTGGTGGAAGGGCCTGCCGCCGTTCGATCTGATCCTGGACGCGATCGGCGGCCGCCAGTTCCGGCGCTCCTACGCGATGCTGCGCGCCGGCGGCCGGCTGGTCGCCTTCGGCGCCTCGTCGGTGTCACAGGGCGAGAAGCGCAACTACCTGAAGATCGCGCCGGAGGCGCTGCCGATGCTGCGCGGGTTCAACCTGATCGAGCAGATGCAGTCGTCCAAGGCGGTCATCGGGCTGAACATGCTGACCCTGTGGAAGGACCGGGGCACGCTCGAGCCGTGGACGGCTCCGCTGTCCGAGCTCATCGACGACGGGACCGTCCAGCCCGTGGTCTCCGATGCGGTGCCATTCGACAACGCCCCCGAGGCGCACCGGATCATCGCCGAGCGCCGCAACGTCGGCAAGGTGGTGCTCACGCCGTGAAGCGCTGACCTGATTCCCCGCTCCTTCATCCGCTGATCCTTGCGCGCGTCTCGCTCGCGCGCCCATTTGGTGCCGTGGGTCTGGTCGTGGTCGAGCTCGACGACGAGGCCTGCGTCCGGCCACACGAGATCCACCTCGTCCGCACCGACTCGCGCGTTCACGTCCGGCACCCCCAGCGCGCGCAGTGCCCTCGCCTCGAGGCGGCTCCTCACGAGCGGCTGGCCCGCCGCCTCGGCGAGCTTCGCTGCGCCCCGCGCCCCGCGCCTGCTTGCCCGCAAACGCTCTGAGGTCATCGAGGCGGATGAGGTTGGTTGCCGCCGCTTCTTGGGTGATGCGGTCGATGGGCCATCCTCTCGCTGCCAGGTCCAGAAGTGTCTGGGCGACGGTCGTGACCCGTAGGCCGCGCCGCGTCGTGGTCTCGCCGATGCCGCCTCGCCGCACCCGCAGCGTGTCGTCCCCGCGCCTTTGCTTCGGCGCTCCGACGTCGATCACTCCGCGTGGAGGCAGCAACTCGTATACGCCGGCCGCCGCTGTCTCGATCAGCGCCGCACGCGGCCCTGCGGCGAGCAGCGCCGCCGCCCACCACTGTTCTGGCGCTGGGCTGAGGGCACCGAGGACGTACACGCCCCGATGCAGGCGGTGCAGCTGTCCGCGCCTCACCATCCCATCGATGTCGTCGTCGGAGAATCCGGCCGCGCGTAATTGCCGTCGGGTGATCGCGCCCCACTGCCGCGCTGCGATGGCCGCCGCGCGCGCGTGACGAAAACCGTCGTGGGGGCGGAGTTCGTCACGCATGGCCCGATCGTCCCGCGCAACGCGCAACGGAACTGCATGCGTTTGCAACGAAGCCGGGTGCTGGTACGCTCGAACCGCGCGCCATGACGTCCCCGCTCTCCCTTCGCCTTCTCCTTCTCCTCCCCCGCTAGGGGGATGAATCAGCGCGTGGCGGCCGCCAGAAGCCGCGAACGAGGTGCAACGAAGGGATCGAGCCAGAACTAGGAGACGACATGGACCACGTACAGATCTTTGACACCACGCTGCGCGACGGGGAGCAGTCGCCGGGCATCTCGCTGAATGCGACCGAGAAGCTCGAGATCGCCCACCAGCTCGCGCGACTGAACGTCGACATCATCGAGGCCGGCTTCCCGATCGCCTCGCCGGGGGACTTCGAGGCCGTGCAGGCGATCGCGCGCGAGGTCGAAGGACCGATCATCGCCGGGCTCGCCCGCGCGAATCCGGCGGACGTCGATCGTGCATGGGAAGCCGTCAAGGACGCGGCACGACCTCGGATCCACACGTTCGTCTCGACGTCCGACATCCACATCGAGCACCAGCTGCAGTCCACGCGCGAGGACGTGAAGGGGCTCGCCAGGGCCTCGGTCGCCCAGGCAAGCAGCTCTGCGAGGACGTCGAGTTCTCGCCGATGGACGCCACGAGAGCGGACACGGAGTTCACCGCCGAGGTCGTCCAGATCGCGATCGACGAAGGCGCGACGACCATCAACATCCCGGACACCGTCGGCTACGCCATGCCCAACGAGTACGCCGCCTTCCTCACCGATCTGTATGCGCTGGTACCCGGCTGCGCAACGTCGTGCTCCGCGTCCACTGCCACGACGATCTCGGCCTGGCGGTCGCCAACTCCTTCGCCGGCATCCAGGCCGGCGCGCGGCAGGTCGAGTGCGCGATCAACGGCATCGGCGAGCGCGCGGGCAACGCCTCGCTCGAGGAGATCGTGATGCTGCTGAAGACCCGCAGGGCGGACATCGGCCTCGACACCCAGATCGAGACGAAGGAGATCGCAAAGACGAGCCGCCTCGTGTCGAGGCTCACCGGCTACGCGTGCAGCCCAACAAGGCGATCGTCGGGCGCAACGCCTTCGCGCACGAGTCCGGCATCCATCAGGACGGCGTCCTGAAGGAGCGCACGACCTACGAGATCATGGATGCGACCACCGTCGGCCTGGACTCCAACGAGCTGGTGCTCGGCAAGCACTCCGGCCGCCACGCGCTGCGCCAGGCGCTGGAGGACCTCGGCTTCACCGTGGACGGCCAGGCGCTCAACCAGGCGTTCAAGCGCTTCAAGGAGATCGCGGACAAGAAGAAGCAGGTCAGCGCGATGGACCTCGAGGCGCTCGTCACCGACGAGCTCCGCGAGGCGGTCGGCACCTACACGCTGGAGTGGTTCGACGTCGAGGCCTCGACGCGCCGCCCGCCGCACGCGACGGTCGCGGTGCGCAACCCCGATGGCGAGGAGCTGCAGGGCTCGTTCACGGGCGACGGCCCGGTCGACGCGATCTTCCGTGCGATCAACGTCGCGACCGGCGTGGACGCCCAGCTCAGGGAGTTCCGCGTCGACGCGGTCACCGGCGGCCAGGACGCGCTCGGCGAGGTCAGCGTGATCGTGGAGCTCGACGGCCAGTCGGCGTCCGGCCAGGGCGTCGCGACGGACATCCTCGAGGCCGCGGGCATCGCCTACGTGCGCGCGCTCGGCTCAGCACTCCGCCGCGCGCAGATGGCCGCGCGCGCCGACGAGGATCCGGCACTCGCACCGACCCTTGACGCTCGTCGACGACCTGGCGGCGGCCGTCAGCGTCCCGTCGCTCACCGGCAACGAGAAGCCGGTGCTCGAGCTGCTCGCCGAACGCGGCGAGGCGCTCGGGCTGCGCGCGGAGCTGCGCGAGTACGACCTCGCGGCGGTGCGCTGCCACCCTGACTGGCCGGGAGCCGAGGCCCCGCGCGACGAGCTCTGGGGCCTCACGCTCACCCGCGCCGGACGCGGACCCGCCGGCCCGCGGCTCGCGCTCTGCGGTCACGTGGACGTCGTCGAGGTCGGCACCGAGCAATGGGCGCACGACCCCTTCTCGGGCGCCGTCGAGAACGGCCGCGTCCACGGCCGCGGCAGCCTCGACATGAAGGCCGGCGTCATCGCCGCCATCCACGGACTCGCAGCCGCCCCACCTGGACGCGAGGTCGTGCTGCATTGCGTCGCCTCCGAGGAGGACGGCGGCCAGGGCTGCTTCGCCGAGCTCGAGCGCGACAGCGAGTACGCGGCGTGCCTCATCACCGAGCCGACGGGGTTCGAGACGGTGTGCGCCCAGGGCGGGTCGCTCACCGTCAAGGGCGTGGTCGCCGGCGTGGCCGCGCACGCGGCGGAGCGCCTGCACGGCCGCTCGGCGATCGACGCATACCTGCCCGTGCATGCCGCGCTGGCCGAGCACGAGCGCGCGCTGAACACCGATGTCGCGGACGAGCTCATGCGCGCCGAGGAGCTTCCGTATCCGCTCGTCGTCGGGACGCTGCGGGCCGGCGAGTGGGCCAGCACGGTCCCCGACCGGCTGGAGTTCTCCTGCCGGCTCCCGGTGCGGGTCGGGGAGAGCTTCGACGACGCCGTGGCCGCGATGCAGGCCGCGGTCGGGCCGGAGGTCCGCCTGACGGTCGAGGGCGGGCGCTTCCATGCCGCGCGCACGGACACCGCGCATCCGTTCGCCCAGCTCGTCCGCGAGGTCGCCGGCGGCGGCTTCGCCGGCGTCCCGTGGGGCGCCGACATGCGCCTGTGGACCGCGCGCGGGATCCCGACCGTGATGTGCGGCACCGCAGGCATCGAGCGCGCCCACGCCGTCGACGAGTTCGTCGAGATCGCCGAGGCCGAGCGCCTCGCCGGCGTCGTCCAGCAGGTCGTCGAGCGCTTCTAGGCCGCGGCCAGCGCCAGGCCCTGCGCGTAGCCCGCGGCGATCACCTTGGGCAGCGGCCGGCCGTCCATGAGCATGCCCATCAGCGCCGCCGAGTCGCGGTCGGGCATGACGCGCTGGACCTGTGCTCGCCGGCGGCGGAGCGCCTGCAGCTCGATCTCGGTCGCGACGCGGAAGGCCGCGCTGCGAAGGCCGAGGGCGCCCGTCGGCTCGAGGCACAGCACGCGCGTGCCCGCGGGACACCGGCGCGGCGTCGAGGTTCGTCACCGACCAGGCGCCACCGTCCACGTAGTCGCGCCCGTCGATGCGCACCGGCTTGAACACCGCTGGGATCGCGCACGACGCCTGCACGGCGTCGGCGACGCTGGCCTTCGGGGCTCCGGGCTCGCCGAACACGACGCGCTTGCCATTGGAACGGTCGACCGTGCACACGCGCAGCCGCCCGTCGAACCGCGCCCGCCAGTCGCCCACGCGCTTGTGCAGGTCGGTCAGCGCGTAGCGGCCGGCCGGCACCCGTCCCAGCGCGAGCGAGCGCACGGCGGCGCCCGCGGGAGCCGCTGCGGCAAGCGCCAGCGGGGCAAGCGGCGCCGTGGCCAGCCAGCCGACGCGCGCGGCCTCGCGGAACACGCGCCCGCGCTCGGGGCCGGGGCCCTGCGCCGCGCGCGGCCGCGTTCCCGGCCGCCGCAGCTCGCGCCCGGCGACCAGCCGCGCCGCGACGATCGAGCCCGCCGACGTGCCGACGAACGCGCGGCAGTCGGCGAACCGGACATCCGTGGCGTCCTCCAGGCCGGCGAGGACGCCGTTCATCCAGCCCTCGCCCAGGATCCCGCCGCCCCCCAGCACGAGCACGTCGGGTTCGAGGAAGCTCACGACACAGACAATACAGCTGTACGTGATAACGTACGCACGTATGGCGACGCTCGACCAGATGGAAGTCGCGATCCACATCGGCCCGCGCGTCCGCGCGCTGCGCGAGGCGATGGACCTCAGCCTGCGCGACCTCGCCGAGCGCAGCGGCGTCAGTGCGCCGATGCTCAGCCAGGTCGAGCGCGGCGAGACGAGCCCGACGCTCCAGGTGGCCAGCCGCATCGCGGCCGGCCTCGAGCTGCGGCTCAGTCAGCTGCTGCGGCTCGACGAGCAGGGCGTCGTCTCGATCGTGCGTGCCGGCGAGCGCCGCGCATGGCGGTGGCGGCGGCCACACGATCGAGGTCCTCACGCCCCCACTGCCCGGGCAGCGCGCCGAGCTCAGCCGTCACGTCCTCGCGCCGAAGGCGCAGACCGGCGGCAGGGGCGACCCGCCCATGCACGAGCCGGGCAGCCGCGAGATCGCGCTCGTCGAGGCCGGCACCGTCGTGCTGCACGTCGATGGCGCCACCCATGAGCTGAACGAGGGCGACAGCGTCGTCTTCGACGCCGACCTGCCACACCACTTCGAGAACCCCGGACCGGGGGAGGCCGCGCTGCTCGCGGTCGTCTCCGCAGGCCTCAGGAGGTCCTGACGCACGATGCCCAAGACGTTGTTCGATCGCATCTGGGAGGCGCACGAGGTTGCGCCGAACCTGATCTACATCGACCTGCACCTCGTCCACGAGGTCACGAGCCCGCAGGCGTTCGACGGGCTGCGGCTCGCCGGCCGCAGGGTCCGCCGGCCCGACCGCACGCTCGCGACGGCCGACCACAACGTGCCGACCGACGGCACGCCCGTCGCCGCGCGGATCAAGGACGAGCTCAGCCGCGTGCAGGTCGAGACGCTCGAGCGCAACTGCGCGCGAGTTCGGCATCCCGATCTACTCGCTCGGCTCCGAGCATCAGGGGATCGTCCACGTGATCGGGCCGGAGCTCGGCGTCACCCAGCCGGGCATGACGATCGTCTGCGGCGACAGCCACACCGCCACGCACGGCGCGTTCGGGGCGCTCGCGTTCGGCATCGGCACCAGCGAGGTCGAGCACGTCCTGGCGACCCAGTGCCTGGTCCAGCCCAAGCCGAAGGCGATGCGGATCCGCTACGACGGGCGCGCTGGCGCCGTTCGTGACCGCCAAGGACCTGATCCTCGCGACGATCGGCCAGATGGGCGTCGACGGGCGCGAGCGGCCACGTCGTCGAGTTCGCCGGGCGCGGCGATCGAGGCGCTCTCGATGGAGGGCCGGATGACGGTCTGCAACATGACGATCGAGGGCGGCGGCCGCGCGGGCATGGTCGCTCCCGACGAGACGACGTTCGCCTGGGTCCAGGAGCGCGGCGCCGCGTGTCGACGAGGCGTGGCGCGAGCTGCGCACCGACGACGACGCGACGTTCGACAAGGAGATCGAGCGTCGACGCGTCGGCGATCAGCCCGATGGTCAGCTGGGGCACGAATCCGGCGCAGGTGGTCGGTGTCGCCGGCGCCGTCCCCGAGCCGAGCACCGACGGCGAGGAGCGCGCGCTGGAGTACATGGGCCTGCAGGCCGGCACGCCGATCGAGGAGATCAAGCTCGACCGCGTCTTCATCGGCTCGTGCACGAACTCGCGGATCGGCGACCTGCGCGCGGCCGCCGAGGTGGTCGAAGGGCCGCAGGGTCGCAGGCGACGTCTACGCGATGGTCGTTCCGGGCTCGGTCCAGGTGAAGGCGCAGGCCGAGCGCGAAGGGCTCGACGAGGTCTTCCAGCGCCGCCGGCTTCGACTGGCGCGGCGCCGGCTGCTCGATGTGCCTCGGGATGAACCCGGACATCCTGCAGCCCGGCGAGCGCTGCGCCTCGACCTCGAACCGCAACTTCGAGGGGCGCCAGGGCCGCGGCGGGCGCACCCACCTCGTCAGCCCGCAGATGGCCGCCGCCGCCGCCATCGAGGGCCGCTTCGTCGACATCCGCGAGCTGGAACTGACATGGAAGCCGATCGAGACGCATCACCGGCCCCGTCTCGGTGCTCATGCGCGACGACGTCGACACCGACCAGATCATCCCCAAGCAGTTCCTCAAGCGGGTCGAGCGCACCGGCTTCGGCGAGTTCCTGTTCTTCGACTGGGCCAAGGAGGACGGCTGGGACCTGCCGCACAACCAGGTGCTCGTCGCCGGCGCGCAACTTCGGCTGCGGCTCCAGCCGCGAGCATGCGCCGTGGGCGCTGGAGGACTACGGCTTTCGCGCGATCGTCGCGCCGAGCTTCGCCGACATCTTCCGCTCGAACTGCACCAAGATCGGCCTGCTCCCGGTCGAGCTGTCGCGAGACCGAGTGCCGCGCGATCGCGGACGCCGGCGAGTGCCAGGTGGACCTCGCCGCACCAGGAGGTCCGCTGGCCGGGCGGGACCGCGAGCTTCGACATCGACGCCGACGTCAAGCACCGCCTGCTCAACGGCCTGGACGACATCGCGCTCACCTTGCAGGAAGTTGGCGCGATTGAAGCCTACGAGGGCGAACGCGAGCGAACCGGCCCCGTGACAACTGCGTTGTGATTGGGTAGGGGAACATCCTGTGGCCGTCGGGAGCGGCCGCAGAAGCTCCACTAACTCAACCGAAGGTAGGGGAATGTCACTTCGACGAGTTCCTCGCCGGCGTCTGCGCGCTGGCGGCCATTGCCATCGCTCCGACCGCGGCCTCCGCGGCGGGGACGGGCGCAATTCATCCGGGCGTCCAGACGTTCACCGACGGCGCACAGTGCACCGCGAACTTCATCTACTCCGACGGCTCGACCACGTACATCGGCCAGGCGGCCCACTGCTCCGGCACCGGCGCGGCGACCGACACGGACGGCTGCGACTCGCGCGTCGCTGCCCGGACGGCACGCCGGTCGAGGTGACCGGCGCCTGCAAGCCCGGGCGTCATGGTCTACAACTCGTGGATCCGCGATGCAGGCCAACGGCGAGACCGATCCCGACACCTGCGCGTACAACGACCTCGCGCTGATCAAGCTCGATCCGGCCGACGCCGCGAACGTCGACCCATCGGTGCCCGGCTTCGGCGGCCCGACAGGGCTCGCGTCGCTGCCTCGGCGACACCGGCTCGACCGTCTACACGTACGGCAACTCCGACGCTGCGCGGCGGCGTCACGAAGCTCAGCCCGAAGCAGGGCGTCGTCGTCCAGAAGGACGCCGAGCGGGTGGCGACGGACGTCTACACGCGTCACGCCCGGCATCCCCGGTGACTCGGGCTCGGGCTTCCTGACCGCGACCGGCCAGGCCGCGGGCGTGCTGAGCACCGTCGCGCTCGCTCCGCTCGCCGGCTCCAACGGCGTCGGCGACCTGCCGCGCGAGCTCGACTACATGCACGCGCAACGGCGGCCCGAGCGCGACCGTCGTGAACGGCACCAAGCCGTTCAACCCGAGCCTGCTCGCGCGCGATCGGCGGCGCGTAGGCAACTCGCGGCGACGGCGGCGGGCCGCTAGGGTCCGCCGCCGTGTCCCACCGCATCGTCACGCCTCCCCGGCGACGGGATCGGCCCGGAGATCCTCGCGCCCGCGCTCCAGGTCTGCTCGACGCCGCTCGGGGACTTCGCAGTTCGAGGAGCACCTGTTCGGCGGCGCGTCGATCGACGCGCACGGCACGCGCTGACCGACGAGGTCCGCGACCGCCTGCCGGGGCGCCGACGCCGTGCTGCTCGCCGCCGTCGGCGGGCCGAAGTGGGACACGACCGACCCGCGATGCGCCGCGCCCCGAGCAGGGCCTGCTCGGCCTGCGCAAGGGGCTCGGGCCTGTACGCCAACCTGCGCCCGGTCCGCGCCGCTGCCGGCGCTGTATCGACGCGAGCCCGCTGCGCCGCGAGATCATCGAGCGGCACCGACCTGCTCGTCGTGCGCGAGCTCACCGGCGGCATCTACTTCGGCGAGAAGACGCGCACCGCCGACACCGCGAGCGACCTCTGCGCCTACAGCCGCCGAGGAGATCGAGCGCATCGCCCGCATCGCGTTCGCGCGCCGCGCGCTCGCAGCGTCGACTAGCGTCGACAAGGCCAACGTGCTGGAGACGAGCCGCCTGTGGCGCGAGGTCGTCATGCCGACGTGCACGCCGAGGAGTTCCCGAACGTCGAGCTCGAGCACGTGCTCGTCGACAACGCCGCGATGATGCTCGTCGCCACGCCGCGCCATTTCGACGTGATCCTCACGGAGAACATGTTCGGCGACATCCTCAGCGACGAGGCCGCGATGCTCACCGGCTCGATCGGGATGCTGCCCAGCGCGTCGCTCGGCGAGGACGGGCGCGCCGGGCGTGTTCGAGCCCGTCCACGGCTCGGCGCCGGACATCGCGGGCCAGGGGATCGCCAACCCGCTGGCGATGTTCCTGTCCGCCGCGATGATGCTGCGCCACGGGTTCGGTTGTGAACGCGAGGCGCCGCGCCGTAGAATCGGCCGTGGACCGGGCGCTCGACGCAGGGCTTCGTACCCGGGATCTCGGCGGCGACGCGAGCACGGCCGAGGCCACCGAGGCCGTGCTCGCACCTCTGATCACAGGAGGACGCGAGGCACGTGAAGCCCAGCGGAACTCATCTGGATGAACGGCGAGTTCGTCGCATGGGAGGACGCGAAGGTCCACGTACTCACGCACGGCCTGCACTACGGCACCGGCGTCTTCGAGGGCGTCCGCTGCTACGACACCGAGATCGGCCCGGCGGTCTTCCGCCACGCAGGACCACGTCGACCGGCTGTTCAAGTCGCGCCGAGCTCTACTACATGCCGATCCCGTTCGACCGCGAGCAGATCCGCCAGGCGACGCTCGAGCTGATCGCCAGCAACGGCCTGCGCTCGTGCTACATCCGCCCGCTCGTCTTCCGCGGCTACGGGACGATGGGCCTGTTCCCGCTCGACGCGCCGGTCGACGTCGCGATCGCCGTCTGGGAGTGGGGCGCGTACCTCGGCGAGGAGGGCAAGGCCAACGGCATCCGCGCCAAGGTCTCGCTCGTGGCGGCGCATCAGCCCCGACTCGCTGATCCCGCACGCCAAGGCGTCGGGCCAGTACCTGAACTCGATCCTCGCCAAGATCGAGTCGCACAAGGCCGGCTACGAGGAGGCGATCCTCCTCGACGACAAGGGCCACGTCTGCGAGGGCTCGGGCGAGAACATCTTCGTCGTGCGCGACGGCGTCATCTACACGCCGCCGCAGACCGCGTCGATCCTCGACGGCATCAACCGCAAGTCGGCGATCCAGATCGCACGCGACCTGGGCTTCGAGGTCGTCGAGCGCGACATCGCGCGCGCCGAGCTCTACCTGGCCGACGAGATCTTCATGAGCGGCACGGCCGCCGAGCTCGTCCCGGTGCGCGAGGTCGACGACCACGCGATCGGCGCCGGCAAGCCCGGCGAGATCACGCGCGCGGTGCAGAAGGCGTTCGACGACGCGCTGCACGGCCGCGACCGAGCGCTACCGCGAGTGGCTGGACCCGGTTCCCGTGGCGCCGCGCCGAGCGCGCGTGATGCGGCCGAGCTCTACGACGCGACCCTGCGCGATGGCATGCAGGGCGGCGGGCATGTCGCTCAGCGCCGCCGAGAAGCTGCGCGTCGCCCACAGGCTCGACGAGCTCGGCATCCACCTGATCGAGGCCGGCTTCCCGGCGTCGAACCCCAAGGAGCTCGAGCTCTTCGAGCCTGCTGGCGGGCGAGACGCTTCGAGCCAGCGCAGATCGCCGCCTTCGGGATGACGCGCCGCCGCGACGTCGCGGCGGCCGACGACGCCGGCGCTGCGCGTCCTGGCGGACTGCTTCGCGCCGGTCTGCACGCTCGTCGGCAAGACCTGGAGCCTGCACCTCGAGAAGGTCGTGCAAGGTCTCGCGCGAGGAGAACCTCGACGATGATCGGCGACGTCGATCGCGTTCCTGGTCGGGGAGGGCAAGCGCGTGATCTATGACGCCGAGCACTTCTTCGATGGGTGGCGGTTGGAGCCGGACTACGCGCTGACGTGCCTGCGCACCGCCGTCGATGCCGGCGCCGAGACGCGTCGTGCTGTGCGACACGAACGGCTCGTCGCTGCCGGCGCAGATCGAGGAGGCCACGCGGGCGGTGCGTCGCGGAGTTCGCCGACCGCGCGCGTGTCGGCATCCACCCTCACAACGACGCCGGCTGCGGGGTCGCGAACGCCCTTGTCGCCATCGAGGCGGGGGCACTGCAGGTCCAGGGCACGACCAACGGCCTGGGGGAGCGCACCGGCAACGCGAACCTGACGACGATCATCGCCAACCTCGCGCTGAAGATGGGTCACGAGGTGCTCTCCTACGACCAGCTCGCGAAGCTGACCGAGACCGCGCACTTCCTCGACGAGCTGCTCAACCGCGCACCGGACCCGCGCCAGCCCTACGTCGGCAAGTTCGCGTTCGCCCACAAGGGCGGCCTGCACGTTGCCGGCGGTCCGGGAGGATGCCTCGACCTTCGAGCACGTGGACCCGGCGATGGTCGGCAACAAGCGCGACCTGCTCGATCAGCGAGCTCGAGCGGCCGCGGGACGGTTGCGGAGAAGGCTGCCGCGCGCGGGCATCGCGCTCGGCGACGCCGGCGCGGCGCGGCTGATCGAGCGCGTCAAGGAGCTCGAGCACGGCGGCTACCACTTCGAGGCCGCCGACGGCTCGTTCGAGCTGCTGATGCGCAAGGAGGCGGGCGAGTACGAGCCGCTGTTCCGCCTGGAGTCGTGGCGCTGCATCGTCGAGAAGCGCGCCGACGGCAAGGTCGAGACGCGAGGCCACCATCAAGATCTGGGTCAATGGCGAGCGCTACGTGCGCACCGCCGAGGGCAACGGCCCGGTCCACGCGCTGGACCGCGCGCTGCGCGCCGCGATCGGCGAGATCCACCCGCACCTCAAGGACATCGAGCTCGTCAACTTCAAGGTCCGCATCCTCGACGAGACGCAAGGGCACGGACGCCGTCACGCGCGTGCTCCTCGACACCTCCGACGGCCACGATTCCTGGGGCTCGATCGGGGTCAACGAGAACATCATCGCGGCGTCGTGGGAGGCGCTCGTGGACTCGCTCGAGTACGCCGAGCAGCCGGCTCGCACGCGCGTGTGATCCCGCTCGCGAAGCCCGTCATCGGTGCGCGCGAGGAGGAGCTCGTGCTCGAGGTGCTGCGCTCCGGCCAGCTCTCGCTCGGGCCGAAGGTGCCCGCGTTCGAACAGGCGTTCGCGGCCCGCGTCGGTGTGGCGCATGCGTGCGCGGTCTCGTCCGGGACGACCGGGCTCCATCTGGCACTGCGGGCGGTCGGCGTGTCCGCGGGCGACGAGGTCGTGACGTCGCCGTTCTCGTTCGTCGCCTCGTCCAACAGCGTCCTCTTCGAGGGCGCGCGGCCGGTCTTTGCCGACATCGACCCGGTCACCCTGAACCTCGATCCCGAGGCGGCGCGCGCCGCCGTGACCGGGCGGACGACCGCAGTGCTGCCTGTCCACATCTTCGGCTTCCCGGCAGACCTGCCCGCCTTCGAGTCGTTCGGGCTGCCGATCGTCGAGGACGCGTGCGAGGCGCTCGGCGCCTTCCATGCCGACGGAACGCCGGTGGGTGGTCGCGGTCACCCGGCGGTCTTCGGCTTCTATGCCAACAAGCAGCTCACGACCGGCGAGGGCGGGATGGTCACGCTCGGCGACGGCGCGATGAAGGAGCGCATCGACTCCGAGCGCAACCAGGGCCGCGCGCCGGACATGGGCTGGCTGGACCACGACCGGCTGGGGTTCAACTACCGCCTGAGCGACATCGCCTGCGCGCTGGGGCTCGCCCAGCTCGAGCGGCTCGACGACATGCTCGCCAAGCCGGGCGCGTGTGGCCGGCTGGTACGCGCGAGGCGCTCGCCGGCATCGAGGGGCTCGGGCTGCCCGTGGCCGAGCACGGCGGCGACCGGCGTGGCTGGTTCGTCTACGTGGTCCAGGTCCCGCACGACGGCCCGGCCCGCGACGACGTCGTCGTCGCGCTGCGCGAGCGCGGTATCCAGAGCAAGCCCTACCTGCCGGCGATCCACCTGATGTCCTTCTACCGCGAGCGATTCGGCCACCGCGAGGGCGAGTTCCCCGTCTGCGAGGACATCGCGGCGCGGTCGATCGCGCTGCCGTTCTTCCCGGAGCTGACCCAGGCGCAGGTCGCCGAGGTCGCCGAGGGTTTGAACACGGTCCTGTGACAGGTCCATAATTCCGTGCATGGCGTCGGGGCCGCTCGGACGCGAACAGCTCTCCCGCCGTCGCGCGCGCCGCGTCGGCGCCGGCGGCTTCGCCGTGGCGCTCGCCCTGCCGTTCGCGCTGTGGCACAGCGTGATGGCCGACATCGCCTCCGAGGCGCGCGTGGACCTGCGCTATGTCGTCATGGAGTGCTCCCCATGGCTCCTCATGGGCCTCGGGCTGGCGTGCTTCGCCTACGTGATGGTGCTCGACCGCCGTGACCGCGACCGGCGCTTCTACGGGGAGCCGACGCGCGCCTGGTTCGCGTGGGGCATCACGCTGTACCTGCTGGGCTTCGGGCTGGCCACGCAGGTCGCCCAGATGGCGGGCGGATTCAGCGCCTACTAGGCTCGGGCGGGTGAGCCGCTTCAGCGAGCCCCAGGATCCCGCGTTCCAGCGGATGAACGCCTCGCTGGCGTTCGACCGGCGCCTTTGGCCGCAGGACATCGCGCAGTCGCGCGCCCACGCGGCGATGCTCGCGGCGCGCGGCGATCATCTCCGACGATGATCGGGACGCGCTCCTGGCGGGCCTCGACGCCGTCGAGCGCGAGCTTGCGGACGGGACGTTCCCGTTCGCGCCAGACGACGAGGACATCCACATGGCCGTCGAACGGCGGCTGACCGAGATCGCCGGGCCGGTCGGCGGCAAGCTCCACACGGCGCGGTCGCGCAACGACCAGGTGGCGACCGATGTGTCGCTGTTCACGCGCGAGGCGGCGCTCGGCGCCGTCGCGAAGGTCGAGACGCTGATGACCGTGCTGATCGACGCGGCCGATCGCCACGCCGACTGGCCGTTGCCGGGCTACACGCACCTGCAGCGCGCGCAGCCGGTCTACCTCGCGCACCACCTGCTGGCGTACGTGTGGATGCTCGATCGCGATCGCGCGCGCTTTCGCTTCGCGGCGGATCAGACCGCGAACCTCCCGCTGGGGGCGGGCGCGCTGGCCGGGGTGAACTTCGACACCGACCGCGGGATGGTCGCCGAGGCGCTCGGGTTCGACGGCGTGGCGCCGAACTCGATCGACGCGGTCTCCAACCGTGACTTCGTCCTGGATTACCTCAACGCGGCGGCCGTTTGCACGATGCACCTGTCGCGCCTGGGCTCGGAGCTGGTCCTGTGGTCTTCGCAGGAATTCGGCTTCGTCGAGCTGCCGGACGCGTGGTCGTCGGGCTCGTCGATCATGCCGCAGAAGAAGAACCCGGACGCGGCGGAGCTGCTGCGGGCAAAGGCGCCGCGCACGGCCGCGCACCTGACCGCGCTGCTCGGCGTGATGCACGCGCTCCCGCTGACCTACAACAAGGACATGCAGGAGGACAAGGAGCACCTCTTCGACGCCGTCGACACCGTGGATCTCGCCCTCGACGCGGCGAGCCGGCATGGTCGGCGGCGCCCGGTTCGACCGCGATCGCATGGCGGCGGCCGCGTCTGATGACCTGATCGCCGCGACCGACATCGCCGACCTGCTCGTGCGCCGCGGCGTGCCGTTTCGCGAGTGCCACGGGATCGTCGCCGGCCTCGTGCGCACCGCCGTGGAGTCCGGGCGCGGGCTCGGCGACCTGACCGACGACGAGCTGCACGCTGCCAGCCCGCATCTCGACGGCGAGGTGCGGGACGTGCTCGCTCAGCGCTCGTGGCTGGAGTCGAAGGTGTCCGAGGGCGGCACGTCGTCGGCGCGCGTGGCCGAGCAGCTGGCGGCAGCGCGCGCGTTGATCGCGTGAACCGCGAGCGCACCTCACCGCGCCGGTGGTCGACGTCGCGCGCGACCTGATCGGCTGCACGGTCCGCCGCGGCGAGACCGCGGGCGTGATCGTCGAGACCGAGGCCTACCACGAGTCCGAGCCCGCCTGCCACGCCTACATCGGCCGCACCGAGCGCACCGTCACGCTGTTCGGCCGCGCCGGGACCGCCTACGTGTACTTCTCCTACGGGATCCACGCGCTGCTCAACGTGGTGTGCGAGCGCGAGGGCGTGGGCGCCGCGGTCCTGATCCGCGCCCTCGAGCCCGTCGACGGCGTCGAGCTGATGCGCGAGCGCCGTGGGGGCGTGCGCGACGAGGACCTCTGCTCGGGCCCGGGCAAGCTGACCCAGGCGCTCGGCGTCGGCCTGGAGCTCAACGCGACCGATCTCTTCGACGGCCCGATCCGGCTCGGCCCGCGGATGGGTCCGGCGCCGGCGATCCTGTCCGCCACCCGCATCGGCATCACGAAGGCGCCCGACCTGCCATGGCGCTTCTGCGCCGCCGGCTCGCGTCACGTCTCGCGGCCGTGGCCGCCGGGCGCCCGCGAGGCGCTGCGCGCCGCCTAGGGCGTCGTCGGCGCGGCGGTGCCGCCGCCGGTGGTGCCGCCGGTCGAAGGCGTGGTCTGCTGCTGTTGTTGCTGCTGGCGGCGGCGCGGGCGTCTGGGTGGGAGCGGCCGGAGTCGTCTGCGCCGGCGCCGGCGTGGTGGACGGGCTCGAGGGCGTCGCGGGCGCGACGGGCGCCGTGCTCGTCGACGTCGTGACGCCCAGTGGCGGCAGGCCCTTCTTGGCGCGCTTCTCGTTGATCCTCGCGACGCGGTCGGCCTCGCGCTGGTCGAGAATCGCGTTGGCCGCCACCACGAAGTCGTGCCAGATCTGCGCGGGGTAGGTCCCGCCCTCGACCGGCGCGCCGCCGAAGTCGTGTCGCCATCGACGTGTTGCCGTTCGGGTATCCGACCCACACGGCGATCGTCAGCTTGTCGGTGAAGCCGATGAACCAGGCGTCGCCGTAGTTCTCGGTCGTCCCGGTCTTGCCGGCGGCGAACCCGCCGTAGGCGGCACGCTTCGCGGTGCCCTGGGAGACCACCGTCTGCATCACCGCGACCTCCTGGGCGGTGAGCTGCGGGCAGGACGCGGGTCGACTTGGTCTTGTTGTCGCTTGACCGTCTTGTCGTCCTTGGTCCGCCGCACCTAGTCGATCCCGACCGGGCCGTCCTCGTTCGCGCCGAGCGTGCCCGTGATGCGCCGCGCCCTCCGGTGGCGAACGTCTCGTACGCATGCGCCATGTCGAGCGGGCTGACACCCTGCTTGAGCCCGCCGAGCGTCATCGCCAGGTTGTGTGAGACCGGCGTGCGGATGCCCATGCGCCGGGCGAGCCGGGCGATCTTCTTCGTGCCGTAGTTGATGCCGGCGGCGGCGTAGACCGAGTTGTCGGAGAAGGTCAGCGCCTGGCCGAGCGAGCGGGTGCCGGCGTAGGAGCCCTCGAAGTTGTTGACGACGAAGTGCTCCTTGCCCTTCGTCCCCGGCACGATGAAGTCACGCTGCTTCGCGAGGGCCACAGATCGATGACGGGCGGATCCCGACTTGAGCGCCTCGGCCAGGATGAACGGCTTGAACGACGAGCCCGGCTGGCGCTGGCCCTGGGTCGCGAGGTTGAACGGCTGCTGTTGGAGTAGTCGCGCCCGCCGACCATCGCGCGGACCTCGCCGGTCTTGTTGTCGATCGCCACCAGCGACGCCGTCGGGCCTCCGGGGTCGCTGAGGTACGTGTTGATCGCGGTCTCGGCGGCCTTCTGCATGTCGAAGTCGAGCGTCGTCTTGATCTTCAGGCCGCCCTCGAACGCCTTCTCGGGCCCGTAGCGATCGACGAGCTGCTGGCGCACCCAGGTCGTGAAGTACGGCGCGTCGGTGCGCTCGCGCGGCGGGTCGAGCTCGGCCCGACCGGCAGCGGCTGCTGCGAGCGCGTTCTCGTACTCCGCGCGCGTGAGGCGGCCCTGCTCGAGCATGTTCGCGAGCACGATGTTGCGCCGGCGCTTGGCGGCGACCGGGTGGGCGATGGGGTCGATAGCCGCTCGGGCGAGGCGATGATGCCGGCCAGCAGCGCGGCCTCGCCGGGCTGCAGCTCCTAGGCGCACGGGCGGTTGACGCTGTCGCCGCAGCCGGGTGGTCGCGGTCGCCGAAGTAGGTGCGGCCGCCGACTCGATCCCGTAGGCGCCGTTGCCGAAGTAGATCGAGTTCAGGTACTCGGTGAGGATCTTCTCCTTGGACCACTTGCTTGTCAGGTGGTAGGCGAGCGCCGCCTCGCGCAGCTTCTCGAAGACCGTGCGGTTGCCCTGCGCCTGCGAGGCGTTCTTGACGAACTGCTGGGTGATCGTCGAGCCGCCCTGCGCCGGCCGCTTCTGGACGACGTCCTGCACGAACGCGCGCGCCGATGCCGCGCAGGTCGACGCCCGAGTTGTTGTAGAAGCGCTTGTCCTCGATCGCGATCATCGCGTGCGCATCGACAGGCGATGTCCTGGTACGGGACCGAGGACCCGGTTCTCGTTGCGCGGTGAGCATGCCGAGCTTCTTGCCGCGCGAGTCGTAGAGGATCGAGTTGCGCGCGTGGCGGAACTCGGCCGCGGTTCGAGGCTGGGCAGGTCGCGGCGACGGCCATCATCATCCCGAAGACCGTCGAGACGATCGCGAGCACGCCGAGCGGCAGGAGGATCACCAGCAGACGCAGCTTCTTGATCCGCGGCGGCGTCCGCGGCGGCTCGACCGTCGGGGGCACGGGCGAGGGTGCGGACGTCGGCGTGCTCATGACACGGCGGGTCGACGCGGGGCGGTGGAAGGGCGGGTCGGTGCAGCCGGCGGCAGGCGCGGCCGGCGGCACGGAAACTAGCATCGGCCGGATGGACTCGCCCGCTCCGACCCCGCCTTCCTGACGCGCAACGCCGTCGACTGCCTGCCGGCGGGCGAGCTCGAGCGCAAGCTCGCGGCCGCGCGCGAGGGCCGGCCGCTGCGCGTCAAGCTCGGGATCGACCCGACCGCGCCCGACATCCACCTCGGCCACACCGTCGTGCTGCGCAAGCTGCGCGAGTTCCAGGACCTCGGCCACAAGGTCGTGCTGATCATCGGCGACTACACCGCCCGCGTCGGCGATCCGAGCGGGCGCTCGCGACGCGGCCGGTGCTCGTCCGGCGAGGAGATCGACGCAACGCCGAGACCTACCAGGAGCAGGCGTTCAGGTCCTGCGACGCGATCCGGAGACCTCGAGGTCCGGTGCAACGGCGAGTGGCTCGACATGCCGATGGAGCAGCTCTTCGCGCTCGCGCGCATGTCGACGGTCGCGCAGATCCTCGAGCGCGACGACTTCGCCAAGCGCTGGCGCCGCGCGGAGCCGATCGCGATGCTCGAGCTGCTGTATCCGCTGATGCAGGGATACGACTCGGTTGCGATCGATGCCGACGTCGAGATCGGCGGCACCGACCAGAAGTTGGAC
>CAWCEB010000005.1:0-3286 GCA_963794105.1 uncultured Actinomycetes bacterium
GTCCTGCTCGTTGCTGGTGTTGCGAACCTGCACCGCGGCGTCGAACGCCGCGTTCGACACGTAGGTCTGCGTGAGCTTCGGGTTGTTGCCGTTGTCGACCTCGAAGCCCGGCTCGCCGTCGATGTCGAAGCGGTAGCGCAGCGCGTCGCCGTCGGGGTCGCTCGTTCCCGACGCGTCGAAGCTCACCTCGCCGCCGACCGGCGCGATCGCCAGCGTGATCGTCAGCGCCGCGACCGGCTTGCGGTTGCCCGGGACCGCGACGTTGAAGGTGGTCGCGTCGGCATAGGACGTTCCGTAGTCGTAGGCCCGCACGCAGACGGAGTGCTCGCCCGGCGCGTCAAAGATGCGATCGAACCCGCCGCTTGCGGTGTGCGTGGTCCAGTCGAACGGTCCCAGCGGCCCGCACTCGAGGCCCCAGTCGTAGTACACGAGCCCGTCGGGGGCGCCGCCGGGGCTCGCGGTGAAATGCACGGCGGCCCCAACGAGGGCAGGGTCGGTCTCGCGGTGGATGGTCACCCCATCGATCGCGAGGGCCTGTGGAGCGGCGGCTGCGGCGAGCGCGCCGGCGACGAGTAGCGGGACCGCCCGTCGCACGAGTGCGACCATACCTCCCCATGCCGTTGGACTGGGATGCAGAGAGCTACACGCGTGTGGCCGGCGGTGTCATGGCGCTGGGCCACGAGGTCCTCGAGCGGATCGACCTGCGCGGCGACGAGGTCGTCCTCGACGCGGGCTGCGGCTCGGGCGAGCTGACCGCCGAGCTCGCCGCCCGCGTGCCGCGCGGGCGCGTCTATGCCGTCGACGGCTCGCCGCGGATGGCCGAGCTGGCGCGTAGCCGCTTGCAGGGTGACATTGCGGGTCAGACCCGAATGTCACGTCTGGGTGAGCGATCTGCTCGAGCTCGAGGTGCCCGAGCAGGTCGACCTCGTCTTCTCGGCCGCGACCTTCCATTGGATCGCCGATCACGAGCGGCTCTTCGCCCGGCTGCGGGCGGGGCTGAAGCCGGGCGGCCGGCTTGTGGCCCAGTGCGGCGGCGCCGGCAACATCGCCGCGATCCGCGCGGTGATCGAGGAGGTCAGCGGCGATCCGTGGATGCCCTGGAACTTCGCCGGCCCCGGACGAGACCGAGCAGCGGTTGCGCGCGGCGGGGTTCAGCGAGGCTCGTGCCTGGCTCTACGAGCGGCCCGTCACGCCCGACGAGCCATTGGTGTTCCTGAAGACCGCGATCCTCGGCGAGCACCTGGAGCGGTTGCCGGAGCCTGAGCGGGACGCGTTCGCGCGCGCCGTCCTGGAGCGCCTCGGCGAGCCCTTCAGCGCCCGTTACGTGCGCCTGAACATCGAGGCAACAGCGGCGCGTAGTATCGGGTGGGGTGCCGCTTCGCCCCCTTCTCAGCCATCTCCAAGACTCTGACGACGGCCGCAGGCTCGCCGCCGACGGCGGTCGCGCGTTCGTCTCGCAGTCGCTGCGGCCCTACCTGGTGGCGGGCGCTGGTCGACACCGATCCTTCGCCCGCGCTCGTCGTCGCGGGGGACGACCGCCAGGCGCGCGACCTCGCGGGCGACCTGCGGCACTGGCTCGCTCCGCGACCCGTGCGCTTCTACCCGAGCCGCGGCGTCACCTACGAGTCGCACCTTGCGCCGCCCGCGCACCTCGTCGGGCTGCGGGTTGCGGCGCTGGACGCGCTGCTGGCGACGGTGACGGCGACGGCGAGCCACCCGTCGTGGTCGTCAGTGCCGTCGCGCTGAGCGAGAAGGTCCCTGACCCTGCGCTGCGCCCGTCCGCGTTCGCGATCCGCACGGGCGACCTGCTCGACCTCGACGAGGTCGCCGCCGACCTCGTCGCCGCGGGCTACGAGCGCGTCGACCAGGTCGACGACCGCGGCCAGTTCGCGGTCCGCGGCGGGATCCTCGACGTGTTCCCGGCGACCGAGGACCGTGCGGCGCGCATCGACCTCTTCGACATCGAGGTCGACACGATCCGCTGGTTCTCGACCTTCACGCAGCGCAGCCTCGGCGAGACCGACGTCATCGAGATCGCGCCGGCTGCCGAGCTCGCCGCCGAGCACCGGGAGCTGGCGGAGATCGCGGCGCTGGAGGAGGAGCGCCCAGATGTCGCGGAACTGCTGCCGGTCGACCGCTTCCACGCGTTCCTCGATCTGGCGCCGAAGGAGGCCACGATCCTGATCGCCGCGGAGGAGGAGGTCGAGCCGGCGCTCGCCGACCACTGGCAGGACGTCTGCGCCGCCTTCCACGACGAGGACGCCCACCACCTGTACGTCAAGCCCGAGCAGGTCCTGGACGACCTCAAGCGCGCCCGCATCCGGCTGAGCGCGATCGCCGGCGACCAGCCGTTCGAGTTCCGGGCGCAGGCCGCCGACACGGGCGCGCGCTCGCTCAAGGAGGCCGAGACGGAGCTCGAGAAGCTCGCGCGTCGGCCTACACGACGGTGGTCACCTGGCCGCGCCGCGGCGAGGGCGAGCGCGCCGCCTACAACCTCGCGCGCGTGCGGGCCAAGTGGCTGGGGGAGGAGGGCGACGCCGACATCCGCTTCGCGGAGGCGCGCCTGCGCGACGGCTTCATCGCCGGCGGGCTGAAGCTCGCGATCCTGCCCGACCATCGCCTGTTCCGGCGCCGGCGCGCGGAGCGCCCGGAGGGTCCTGCGCGCCGCGGCGCGCTGCGCTCGTTCGCCGACCTGCGCACCGGGGACATCGTCGTGCACGAGGACCACGGCGTCGCCCGCTTCGCGGGCTTCGAGACCAAGACCGTCGCGGGCATCACCCGCGACTACCTGGAGCTCGAGTTCGCCGGGACGGACAAGGTCTTCATGCCGGTCGACCAGCTGACGAAGATCAGCCGCTACGTCGGCGCGGGCGGCGCGCATCCGGCGCTCAGCAAGCTCGGCGGCAAGTCGTGGGAGACGCTGAAGGCTCGCGCGCGCCGCGCCGCGCAGGAGCTCGCCGGCGAGCTATCAACCTCTACGCCGAGCGCAAGCGCCGCCAGGGCCACGCGTTCCCCGAGGATTCGGAGTGGCTCAGCGAGTTCGAGGCGGCGTTCCCGTGGTCGGAGACCGCCGACCAGCGCGAGGCGATCGAGCACGTCAAGGCCGACATGGAGGCGCCGCGCCCGATGGACCGACTGATCTGCGGCGACGTCGGCTACGGCAAGACCGAGGTCGCGCTGCGCGCCGCGTTCAAGGCGGCCGGGGACGGCAAGCAGGTGCTGATCCTGGCGCCGACGACGATCCTGGCCCAGCAGCACTTCGGCACCTTCTCCGAGCGCTTGAAGG
>CAWCEB010000006.1:0-32121 GCA_963794105.1 uncultured Actinomycetes bacterium
GCGGGTCCGCCTTCCCCAGCGCGCGCTTCGTGTTGAGGAAGAAGCCGGGCACCGAGAACACCCACTCGACGAGCACCAGGTTCGTGATGATCAGCGGCGCGAGGCCCCAGATCAGCGCCGCTGTCGAGGGATACGTGGGCGGCGCGGCGTGGCGACGCATCACGACGCGCGTCGGGAGCCCCTTCGCCCGCGCCGTGCGGACATGGTCGGTCCCGAGCTCCTCCAGGACGAGCGAGACGGTCGCCCGCAGGCAGTACCCCGCAATGGGCGCGGCGGCGACCAGCCACGGGATCAGGAGCGTCTGCAACCACCCCCACGGATCCATCCACGGGGCGGCGTACGCGTTGCCGTCCGCGTCGAACAGCGCCTCGACGGGGATGAGGCCGAAGACCGGGTTGAAGACGAGGATCAGCGTCAGCCCGACGAGGTAGACGGGCGTGCAGACGGCCAGCATGCCCGCGCCCTCGACGAACCGCGCCACGCGTGACCGCGGCCGGCGAACGCACAGCAGGCCGCCGCCGACCCCGGCGGCGACGCCGATGAGGATCGCACCGCCCAGCAGCCACAGGTCCGCCGCGGCGCCGCGGGTCCACATCGTGCGGATCGACGGGCAGCCCGGCCAGCCGCATGCCTGCCCGAAATCGAGGTGCAGCAGCGCGCGTTGGACGTCGTCCCAGGTCGACGTGATCCACGGCTCGCCTGGGAACAGCTCGGGCCGCAGGCCGCGGTAGCTGCCGTACGCGACCGCCGCGACCGCAAAGACCACGATCGCGCCGGACACCGCGCGGCGGAGTGCGAACGCAACCAGGCGTCAGATGATGACGCTGGCTGTGAAGTGGACCGTGCACCCTCCTTCGAAGCTGATCGATCGGGGCGGCTGACACCAGAGGCAGCTCCGGCTCGGGGAAACCCGCTACGCCCATCGATTACCGCTTAAGGCTGCTTCCTTCCGGACCTGACCTGGTTCACGGACCAACGTCGTGCGGGACCCGGGCCATCGACGCCGCCTGACGGCGGGCCGACCCGACGACCGGCCCCTCGAGAGGGGATTCGGCCTCGCTAGAGCGGATTGCGAGCGACAGGACACCGCTAATTCCCCGCCTAGCACGGTCCATGTGGAAGGGTAGCCGCTGCGATGCCCGCTCGCCTGTATTGCTTCGAGCTGTCGCACCCGTCGCAGATGGTGCGCATCGCGCTGCGCATGAAGGGCGTGCCGTTCGAGGAGCGCCACCTGCCGGCCGGATTGCACCCAGCGCTGCTGCGGCTGAGCGGCTTCAGCCGCGGGACCGTGCCCGGGCTGAAGCTCGAGGACGGGCGGCGACTGCAGTCCTCGCGCGAGATCACGCGCGTGCTCGACGAGCTCGTTCCGGGCGATCCGGTGCTGCATCCCTCGCCCGAGGTGACCGAGGCCGAGCGCTGGGCCGAGGCCGAGCTGCAGATGTCGCCGCGGCGCATGTTCCGCTGGGCGGCCGTGCGCCAGCCCGCGGTCGGCGAGTGGGTCAACCGCCTGAGCAGGTTGCCGGCGCCGCGCCTCAACGCCAGGCTGGGCACGCCGATCGCACGGGCGCTCGCCAACCGCGTGGGGGCAGACGACGAGGCTGTGCAGCGGGAGCTGCAGCTGCTGCCCGACCGCCTTGACCGTGTCGATGGGATGCTCGCCTCCGGGCTCATCGGCGGCGACACGCTGAACGCCGCCGACCTCCAGATCGGCTGCAGCGTCCGCGTGTTCCTCGCGTTCCCGCAGGTCGCTCCCTACCTCGCCGGCCGGCCGTGCGAGGCGCATGCGCGCCGGGTTCTGCCCGACACGCCCGAGCCCGTGCCGCTGCGACTGCCGGAGGCATGGCTGCCGGCCTGACGAGCGTCCGCTACGTCCTGGGCGTCCAGCACAGCGGAACCACGCTGCTGGGGAACCTCCTCGGCAACCGGCCCGGGTACGTGTCGGTCGGCGAGCTGCGGATGGCATGGCGCCAGTGGCTGAATCCGGACGCACGGTGCGGCTGCGGCGAGCTGGCGCGCGCATGCCCCTTCTGGCGCGAGGTCTCGATCGAGCGCGCTGCCGGCGACCTGGGCGTGGAGGGCGCAGCGCGGGTCGACGCTCGGCTTGCGGCGACGCGCCGGCTCCCCGCGCTCGCGGCGGGACGGCTCGAGGGCGAGGCTGCGCCACTGCGCGCGGCATATGCGCGGCTCCAGCAGCGCGTCGCCGCGGCGGCAGGGGCGGAGGTCGTCGTCGACACGAGCAAGACCCCGTCGACCGCGCTGCTGCTGGAACGATCGCCGTCGGCGGACGTCCGCGTCACGCACCTCGTCCGCGACAGCCGCGGCGTGCTCGCGTCGCACCGGCGCCGCGGCTCCCCCGGGTTCCCGGCGCGCACGCTCATGGGGATCTGGTCGGCCTGGAACGCGTACGCCGAGGGCGCCGCTACGGCGCCGCCGCCCGCGTGCGCTACGAGGACGTCACGGACGGGCGTGTCGTCGAGCTCGGGGTGCATCACACGATCGACGGCAACCGCGGCAGGTTCAGCGCCGATGCGGTGCGACTGGACGAGGACGTGCGCTGGCGAACGCAACTCGCAGCGCAGGACCGCGCGCTGGCGCTCGCCCTGACGGCGCCGCTGCTCGTCCGCTACGGCTACCTGCCACGAGCGGCTTCGAGCAGCAGCGCTTCGGTGCTCGAGACCATCTGATCGACGCCCAGGTGCTCGCGCACCCAGCGCGGCCCCTCCCCTGCCTCCGCCTGCTCCCACGCCGTGGCAAGCGCGGCGGGGTCGCCCGGCGGGACAACAGTCGCCACCGCCCGGGCGCGCGCATGGTCGCCGGTGTCCGTGACGACGCACGGGAGTCCGGCGGCGAGTGCCTCGGCGAAGGCATCGCTGAACCCCTCGCCCCACCCCGAGGGGAGCGTGAAGACGTCTAGCGCCGCGTAGCAGCCGGGCACGTCGAGCACCGCGCCCGGGAGCAGCAGCTCGACGCCGAGCGAGCGTGCGAGTGCCTCCACCGCCGACCGCTCCGGGCCGTCCCGACCCAGACGAAGCGCCGTCGCGGACGGGCCGCGCGGGCGATGGCTTCGATGAACGTCTGCGGGTCCTTCTGGCGATCCATGCGCGCCACGGTGCCGATCAGCTGCTCATCGTCCGCGACGCCGAGCTCAGCGCGCCATCGCGCGCGCGACGACGGCTCGCGCGCGAAGCGCTCCGCCTCGACGCCGTTCGGCACGACGCGCACGCGCTCGGACGGATATCCCCTGGCGCGCAACTCGTCCGCCGCTGCGTCGGAGTTCGCGACGATCAGGCGCGCACGCCGCGCGAGGCGATGCTGGAGGCGCATCGCGAGGCGTGCGAGCCCGTCCTTCGGGATCCGGTCGAGCCGCGTGCCGCGCACCCCGAACACCGCGGGCGCTCCGGCCCCCAGCGCCAGGACGTTGGCCTCCGGGTTGAGCCCATAGGCGACGTCGGCATCCAGCGCGCGCAGCTTGCTCAGCACGCCGAGCACGGCGGCCCGGCTGCGTGCCTCGGCCGAAACGACCTCGCCGCCGGCAGCGAGCACGTCGTCGCGGAAGTGGTCGCCACGGCGGATCTCGACCACGGTGACGCGGTGGCCACGCTCGACCAGCCCCGCCGTCATGAACGTCACCTGCCGCTCGGTCCCGCCGTGGCCGAGCGCGTGGAGGATGAGCGCGGCGTGCATGGTCTCGACACTAGAGTGCCGCCGATGGCCGACACCGGCACGACGACCGTCGTCGTCATCACGCGCGACCGCCCGGACCGGCTGCGCTCATGCATCGAGCGCCTGCGCCATCAGGACGCGGCTGAGGTGCTCGTCGTCGACGACGGGTCCGAGGACGAGGCCGCGGTCGCCGCCGCGGCACGCTCCGGCGGCGCGCGGCTCGTGCGCCAGGGGCGCATGGGCATGGCGACGGCGCGCAACACGGGGACCGCCCACGCCCGCGGTTCGTACCTCCTCTTCACGGATGACGACTGCGAGCCCGTGCCGGGCTGGGCAGCGTCGCTCTCCGCGCGGCTGGCGGCAGGCGCCGACGTCGTCGCGGGCCCGACTCGCGCCGCGCGGCCGGAGCGCGCGCTCGACACCGCATGGCAGCTCATCGCGGACGAGCTCGTGGAGTGGCACGGCGCCGGCCGCGGCTTCCTGCCCGGGAGCAACTTCGGCGCCCGCGCCGACGCGCTCGCCTCGCTCCCTTTCGACGCGCGCTTCGACGGCGTCGGAGCGGAGGACCGCGACTGGTGGGCACGCGTCCACCGCGCGCAGATGACGGTCGCGTACGTGCCGGATGCCGCCGTCGATCACGCGCCCGACCTCGGGCTGGCCCGGTTCGCCCGCAAGCAGGTGACCTACGGGCGCGGCGCCTACCGCTACCGCGCCGCGCACCACGATGGCCGGATCGGCTCGATGTCGTTCTACGGCCGGCTCATCGGCGCGGCTGCACGCAGCGGTCCCCGCGTCACCGCGCTGGTGACCCTCGCCCAGGTGGCTGCGGCGGCCGGCTTCGCCTCCGAGGGCCTCAGGGAACGTCGCGGTAGACGAGCATCACCGAGCCCAGCACCACGACGTCTCGGTCACTGAGCTCCGCCTCGTCGATGCGCCGCCCGTTGACGAACGTGCCGTTCAGGCTGCGGTCGTCGAGCACCTTCGTCCGCCCGAACCGGCGGACGAAGACCGCGTGGCGGCGAGAGACGCTGTGGTCGTCGATCCGCAGACCGGAGGTGAACGAGCGCCCGACGTAGACCATCGGGTCGTCCAGCGCGATCAACCGGGCACCGTCGGCGCCCTCGAGCTGCAGATAGCGGCCGGGCGGGGCGCCCTCTACAGGGATCGCCTGCGCGCGGGTGTGGTGATCGAGGCGCGCGAGCGTGTCGTAGGGCTCGGTGACGACACGATCGGAGAGGCGGCTGTCGATGTGGGCGGTGGCGGGCATGCACGCAGCGAACCGCACAGGCCTGAAGCAGACCTGTGCGGTTCCTAAGGACTTGCTGAGAAGCCCGCTACGAGCCCTACGGAGCCTGGGCGATCTGGTTCAGGATCGCCAGGACCACGTTCAGGATCTGCGTCAGCTGCGTGCCGAGCGGATTCGAATCCAGCAGTCCCGTGACGCTGCAGAGCAGGTTGCCGAGCAGGTTCCCCGGGCCGGACTCGCCGGCGACGTTCAGGTGGACCTGGTCGAGATGGACCTTCAGCCCGAGCAGGTTCAGATCCAGCGGTGCGAGCACCAGGTCAAGGACCTGACAGGTCGCGGCCGCCTGAGCACCCGCCGGCTGCGCGACGCTCACCGGAATGCGGACGCTGTGCGCCGGCACCTTGCGGCTGCCGATGCGGCCGGCGAGCGTGCCGAGCGCGTACGTCTGATGGTTGCGCGTGATGAAGCGCTTCACCGCGAACGTGCCGGTGAAGGCCTTGCCGTTGGAGGCCGTGCCCGTGATGGGCGTGGTCATCGCGCTCTTGGGCGCGGCCGATGTCTTGGTGGTGGCCGCCCCGGCCACCGCGGGTGCTCCGAGCAGCCCTGCGCACAGCAGCGCGCTGAGGCCGGCAAGCACCAGCATTCGTACCTTCATATGACGAACTCCTTTGGATATGAGACAAGGAGCGGTGCGTCCGGCCGGATGCAATCGCGAACAGGGGGCGTCCCCGAGCCGGCTCGATGGCATGTGTCAGGACACGACGTACCCCACGCTCCTTTCCGGCGCTTCACGAGGGCGAGGCGATGCACCCTCTTGACGGGTGTCGGCGCGCAGACGGCTCAGGGCTTGACGCGGAAGCTCGCGCTGCGCGTCTTGGACCGGTTCCCAGCGGCATCGGTGGCGCGGGCGCGAACCCGGTAGCGGCCCGGCTTGAGCTTGCGCTTGGCGAGCTTGCCGCCGAACGCCTTGCGGTTGGCGCCCTTTGCGGCGGACTTCTTGAACGAGCCGGCGGTGGCGAAGCGCCGACCGCGCTTGCGCTGGATCGTGATCGTCACGCTGGCCTTTTCCGACAAGGTGAAGCGCACTGTGCCGCCGCGCTTGGTTCGCTTGGCCTTCGCCGAGAGCCTCGTGATCACGGGCGCCGTCGTGTCCTTCGTCGCCGGCGGCGAACCGGCTGCCGACTGTCAGCGCTGCGATCGCCGGCGCCGAGGCATCGCGGCCGTCGCTGGCAGTGAAGCTGAAGGCGTCCGCGCCCGCGAAGCCCAGGCTGGGCGTATACAAAACGGAGGCCGCGCCCTGGTCGATCGCGCCGAGCGTCCCATGCAGGGGCGCGGTGGCGATCGAGCGTGTGAGCGCATCGCCGTTGGCATCGGTGCACGCGAGCGGGACCATCGTCGCGGTGTCGTGCGCGACGGCGGTCGATCCGTCGCTGCAGGTCGGCGAGAGCTGGCGGCTGAAGTGCAGAACGGCGTCCGTGGCCTCGGCCGCAACGTAGGCCGACTGGCCCCCTGGGCTCAGCGTGACCTCCTGCAGGTCGACCACTGCGTTCGTCTGGCCGGTGATGTCCGTGCAGCCCACGATTGCGCCGCCGGAGATGCAGCCAGCCGGCGTCAGCGCACCGGTCGCCGGGTCCCGCAGGAGGTGTGCGACCGCCGCCTCGCCGGTGGTGTAGACGCTGCGGTTATCGGGAGCGATCGTGATCCCGTCGAGGATGGAAAACGCACCGTTGCTCGCGGAGACGTCGGTGCATCCGGGGACGGCGACACTCGTGATGCACGAGTCGAAGGTCAGCGTCCCCCCCGCGTGCCGCGACAACGTCGACAGCCCTCCGTGGTCCGCGGTGACGTAGGCGTTGGCGCCGTCCGGGCTGAGTGCGATGTTCTCGAGCCCGTCGAACGCCACGCTCGGGCTCAGGATCGTGCAGCCGGTCAACGTCGCGTCGGTTGACAGGCAGTCAACGAACGATGGGGACCCGGCTGCGTCGAGCGAGAGGTTGTAGACGATGTCGCTCGCTCCGACGTACAGGGTCTTGCCGTCCGCGGTCGGCGCGATCGCCTCTGACAGATCCAGCTTCTTCGACCCGGCGCTGAGGTCGGTGCACGGTGGTACCGATCCACCCGACAGGCAGTCCGTGAACAGCAGGGACCCATCGATGGCGCTGCGCGTCAGGTGCACCAGGCGATTGCCACCGGCGGCATACACGCTGTGCTCGTCGCTGCCGAGCCGCAGGCCGTCGAACGAGCTCACCGCCGCAGTGACCGTGTCCACGTGCGTGCAGCCCTTCGTCGCCGCGATGCTCGAGATGCAGTCGGCGAAGGTGAGCACGCCCGTGATCGGATCGCGCGTGAGATGGGCGACGCCGTTCAGGCCGGCCACGTAGACGTCGCGATCGTTGCCGGCCAGTGCGATCGCGGTCGGCGACTCGAGCGAGTCCGTCGTCGCGCTGATGTTCGAACAGCCCGTGGCCGGCAAGTCCCCGCCGGCGATGCAGTCGCGGAAGGTGAGGGCACCGGTGGCCAGGTCGCGAGCGAAGTGCACGACGGCATCGGGCGTTGCCGCCGCGTAGACGCTGGTTCCGTCGGCGCTCACGGCGAGCGCGTGCGTCACTGCGTCGAGTGCGGTGGATGTGGCGCTGACGTTGGAGCACCCCGTCGTCGCAGCGTCGCTGCTGACGCAATCGCGGAAGTCAAGGCTGCCGACAGTCGCCGCCGCGCTGCCTGGCAGCACGAGTGCCAGTCCCAGCGACGCGGCGACGAGCACTCGCATGGGCCGACGCTACCCGCACGGCGCGGTCAGCGCCAGTCGTCTCGCGTAGAATGGCGGTCCCCTGAGGGCGCGTAGCTCAGTGGGAGAGCGCTCGCTTCACACGCGAGAGGTCGCAGGTTCGAAACCCGCCGCGCCCATAACAGGCGAGTGCACGAAAGCCCCGCTGCGGCGGGGCTTTCTGCTTCCCGGGTGCAGTGTGGGCTGTCGTCCAAGGCCGTGCTGAAAGCGCTCTGGAAGCGCAGACCCCGGGGAGGGGAGAAACCGCGCCGACGCCGGGCGGAGTCCCACGTTGTCCCAGAGATTCGGAGGGCTACGCGACGGTCTCAAGCGCGTGCTCTCATGGGTTCGTGCGCGAGTAGCAACCAACGCTCATGCCGCAGTCGCCACGCACGTCCAGCTGCTCCGCGATGTAAACCTGCTCGATGGGAACGTCGTCGACAAAGCACACGACGGCGTATGTGCCGCCGGAGACGTCGGCAGGCAGCGCACTGGTCGCTCCGGCCTCAACGTCGGAGCGAACCAACCACTTGTAGTCCGGCGGCTCCGGAAGCGTCCCGTCCCGCTCGAACTGCCGCGGGTACTTATCGAGCGCTGGCTGGAGGTCGTCGACCGTCGAGCCCTCGGCGAGGGAGAGGAGCACAAAGGAGCCGGAGAACTCGGTCTGGTTCTCGACCTCGATCGTGAACATGCCCGCAGTCGGCGACGTGTCCCCCTCGTACGTGCAGCCGTCGTTGGTCAGCGTGGCGCGCATGGCGGCCTCGTCGCCGCCGCAGGCCATGGGCACGAAGGACACGGCCGCGGTCAGCAGCGCGACGGCCATGCGACGCCACGAGGCCAGCAGATCGCCGTGGCCCAGCATCACGAACCCAAACGTACTCCCGTCTTATCTACCCGGCGTGTCCTCGCGCCGTACGTAGCGGTTGCCGAGTCTTCGGCCGTACCGCGTCGTCAGCAGCGCCCGCGGGTCTCGCGCAGAAATTGGCCGAGCTCGCCGCTGGCCTGCGGGCCGCCTGGGTCGCTACTGACCTGGCTGCCTTGTGCCCCGCCGTTGACGAAGCTCGAGAGGCAGTTCCCGTTGTCGGAAGGGTCCGCGGCGCCTGCGCCGGGAGCAGCAATGCCCACCACGATCGCAGTTAGCGCGGAGGCGACGATGATCTTGAGCCGCATGGCGGCCTCCTTCGGTCGGTCGGTGGAGCAACCCCAGAACGCAATCGCGCGTACGGCAGCCGTGAGTGCATTACGCCTTGCGCAGCATGTAGACATTTGACGTCCTTCCTGTCGGTTGGGCTTGCGCGCCCACCATCGTCCCCGGGTCCGTTACCGAAGCGCTACCGAACCGCTATCGGTCCACCATCGGGCGGATTGCGTCCCCACCCTGGGGGAGGGAGAGAAATCGCGCGGGTCGTGCGGAGTCCAGGCGGTCTCAGAGATTCGAGGGAGACGCGGACCTCGTGAAGAGGCAGGACTTCATCACCGGCTGGCGATGATCGGCACCGCCGCCTCGACGGCCGCAAGAACCTCCGCTTCGCATGGAACGCGGTTGCACGGATTGCATGCGTACGGCTGGACGGCGCCACCCTGCGGGCTAGCGATGGACAGACACAATCCGCCCGAGCGCGGCGAGCACCCCAGCCCCGAGCACGAGTGTCCAACCTAACCCGATGGCCAACGGCCCCCACGCGTGGAAGCTCTGCGAGAAGGACGCATCGAGGATCACGCGGGACGGCCCATAGCCGGGCAGGACCACTGCCCAGTCCGCGGGGGTTCCCGAGCCGAACATCGGGTTCTGGACGATGCCGATGTCGAGCATCGCGCCGAACAGGACCAGGTAGGTCGCGCTCAGGCGGCTGACGGCTGCGCCGGCGAGCGCGCCGAGCAATCCGTAGATGCAACCGACCAGCAGCGTGCCGAGCGCAAACGCGCCCCACTGCTGGGCATCGAAGCTCAACGCGGTCACCGCCACCGAGACCACGACAACGATGGTCACCGCGCTGGCGAGGACGAGTAGCCGGGGCGCGAGCGCCTGCCACGGCTTGAAGCCCGCAAGCACCAGGCGTCGGTCCCCCTGGCGGGCGGACTGCATCACGAACAGCCCGACGAGGCCGGCCAGGAACGCAACAGTGATCGCCGCCATGTTGGCGCCATGGATGTCGCGCATCGTCGTCAGCGTCCACTCGCCACCTGGCAGCTGGATCCGGCGCGGCAGCTCCTCGGTGCTGGCGATGGCGCGCGTGATGAAGAAGAACGGCGTGACGACGAGCAGCACGATCAGCAGCGGCCGGCGGGCCTGCTCGGTGAATCCCAGACGGGCGGCTCCCAGCACACGGATCATGCGCGGCTCCTTGCGCTGAAGCTGAACGCTACGAACGCGCACAGGACCGCGACGCCGGCCACAGCGGTCAGCGCCAGCCAGTCCGAGGCGGGCGAGCCCCGTCCGAGGCCGGCGGAGATCAGCACGTCGGCGGCCTTGCGCGAGATGCTCCACGGCGCTGCGTCGGCGGACATGCCGGGACCGGAGAAGACATCGAGCAGGAAGATGAAGGTGACGGCCAGCGCGCCTTCGAGCTGGCCGCCGATCACCGAGCCGATCAGCACACCGATGGCCAGGTAGATCAGCGCGAAGGCGAACACTGCTGCCGCGGCGTGCCAGGGATGAGCGACGCTGGTGCGGATCTCCAGCGCCGCGAAGCCCGCGGCTGCCGCGATGAGCGCCAGCAGCAGCGACGCGATGATGCGCGACGCTGCCACGCGCGAAGGACCGGCGCCAGCGACCACGAGACGCCGGTCTGCGCCGCGCGACGACGACGCGGCGAAAAAGCCCAGGGTGCCGGCGATGAACGCCGCCGCCCAGCCCGCGCCAAGCGCGCTGGCGGCGTCACCGGCCAGGCTGCCACCGAGCGCCTCCGCGAAGTCCGACAGCACGCCAGCCGACGCAAAGACGAACACCGCGGGCACCGCGATCAGCAACGCGAGATTCGACGGACTGCGCAGCTGCTCGTGCGCGAACGCGGCGGTCCTGGTCATTGCGCCACGCACCGCCCTTCCCGCAGCTCGTAGACACGGTCGAGCCGTTCGCGCTCCGTCAGGAGGTGGCTGATGATCAGGATCCCCATGCCTTGGGCGCGTCGCTGCTCGGCCATTTCCCAGAAGCGCACGTAGGTCTCCCAGTCAAAGCCGGCGTAGGGCTCGTCGAGCGCCAACAGCTGCGGCTCATGCAGGAGCGCGAGCGCGAGGTTGAGCTTCTGGCGCGTTCCGCCCGACAGCTCCTCGACACGGTAGTCGCGGTACTTCGCGAACGAAAGCTCTTCCATCAGCCCCTCACGCGAGGCCTGCGCACGCTGCTCCTCGAGTTCGTAGGCCTCAGCGAACAGCTCGAAGTGCTCGAGGACGGTCAGCTTGTCCCAGAGCAAGGGAGTCTGCGGGCAGTAGCCCAACGCCTCGGGTCGGCGCACCTCGCCGGAGTCGCGCGCCAGCAGCCCGACGATGATCTGCATCAGCGTGCTCTTGCCGGAGCCGTTCTCGCCCACCAGGCCTACCAGCTCCCCGGCATCGACCTCAAGCGAGGCACCGCGCAGAACCTCGACGTGGCGGCGGTGCCACGGAGGACCGGCGGCAAAGGACTTGGTGATTCCGTCCACCGCGAGGACCGGTGCGGTGGAAATCAGGGCCTGGCTATGGGCGAAGGCGCTCATGACCTACTTCCCGTCGCGGTCGCCCATCCCGCCCATCATCCGCATCATCACGACCATCATCAGGACGCATCCGACGGCCGGCAGCAACGCATAGCCCGAGCCCGTGACCGCCACAACCACGAGGGCGCCGAACACCATTGCCCCGCACATCCACATGTGCATCCCATGTCCGCGCATTGGTCCGATCCTTTCGCGGGGTTCCAAGGAGGTTCACGATACCCCTTGGGGGTACCTCTGTCGGCCGTGGTCCCCCACACTGCCGTTGCGGGGAACTGCTGATCTCGATGAGGCGCCTGACCGACGGCGTAGCTACGCCGCGCCGTCGCGCTGCCGCTGCGGCAACCGCAGCCGCTTCAGCGCGACGGCGTTGAGCGCAACGATGATGCTGGAGCCGGCCATCGAGATGGCGCCGACCTCGGGGCGTAGGACGAAGCCGAGCGGCTCGAAGACGCCCGCGGCGACGGGCAGCGCAAGCGAGTTGTAGCCGACCGCCCACGCCAGGTTCTGGTGCATCTTGCGGACCGTGCCACGGCTGATCGTGATCGCGGTGGCCACGTCGAGCGGATCGGACCGCATCAGCACGAAATCGGCGGTCTCCACGGCGACGTCGGTCCCGGTGCCGATGGCGATGCCGACGTCGGCCTGGGCCAGCGCCGGAGCGTCGTTGACCCCGTCGCCGACCATGGCGACCTTGCGCCCCTCGCGCTGCAGCTCGGAGACCTTGGCGGCCTTGTCTGCAGGCAACACCTCAGCGATGACCTCGTCGATGCCCAGCTCAGCCGCGACTCGCTCCGCCGTCGCGTGGCTGTCGCCGGAGAGCATCACCGGTCGCAGCCCGAGGTCGCGCAGTGCAGCGACGGCCGCTGCGGCGGTCTCACGCGGCGCATCGGCGATGGCAATGACGGCGGCTGGCCTGCCGTCGAGGGCGACCTGCACGCTCGTACGACCCTGACCCGACAGCTCGTCAGAGCGGGCGGCGAGGCCATCGCGCGGGATCCCTTCGCGCTCTAGCAGCCGCGCGTTGCCGACCGCCAGCCGGCGGCCTTCGACGGTGGCCAGCAGGCCGTGGCCCGGCACCGCCTCGAAGGTCTCGGTGGCGGGCACCCGCAGTCCGCGTGCGCGCGCGGCCTTGACGATGGCCTCGGCGAGCGGGTGCTCGCTGTCGCGCTCTGCCGCAGCGACCAGGCGCAGCACCTCGTCTTCGGCGATCCCGTCGGCGGTGGCGACCGCGACGACCTCGGGCTCTCCGCGCGTCAGCGTGCCGGTCTTGTCGAACACGACGGTGTCCAGCGACGCCGCCTGTTCGAGGCCGAGGGCGTGCTTGAACAGGATCCCGCGCTGGGCGCCCAGCCCAGTGCCGACCATGATCGCCGTCGGGGTGGCCAAGCCGAGCGCATCGGGGCACGTGATCACGACGACGGTGATGGCGAACAGCAGCGACTCCTGGACGTCACGGCCGATGACCACGTTCCAGATAACGAAGGTGAGGCCCCCGCCGATGAGCGCCACCAGCACCAGCCAGAACGCGGCCCGGTCGGCCAGGCGCTGGCCAGGGGCCTTGGAGTTCTGCGCCTCCTGCACGAGCTTGACGATCTGCGCGAGCGCGGTGTCCGATCCGACGGCGGTGGCGCGGGCACGTAACGTGCCGTTCTTGTTGATCGTCGCGCCGATCAGCTGGCCGCCGGGGCGCTTGTGGACCGGCAGGCTCTCCCCCGTGACGGTCGACTCGTCGACCTGGCTCTCACCGTCCTCGACGATCCCGTCGACCGGGACCTTGGCGCCGGGGCGGATCAACAGCAGGTCGCCGACGTTGACTTCGGCGGTCGGGACCTCGACGGGCTCGCCGTCGCGCAGGACCACCGCCTTTGGGGGTGCCAGATCGAGCAGCGCGCGGATGGCGTCGTTCGCGCCTCCCCGCGCGCGCATCTCGAACCAGTGGCCCAGCAGCACGAAGGTCGCCAGCATGCCGGCGGCCTCGTAGAAGACCTCGCCCTCGATGAAGAACGTCGCGGCGACCGAGTACAGCCAGCCGACACCGATGGCGACGGCTACCAGCACCATCATGTCCAGCGTCCTCGCGCGCAGCGCGGCGACGGCGCCGGTGAAGAAGATCGACGAAGCCTAGAGGACGACCGGCAGGCTGAGCAGCAGCTGCCAGACCTCACGGTCGATGCCGAACGGCGTCGCAAGCTCGGTGCCGAACAGCTTCGTACCGACCATCGACCAGGCGACGATCGGGATCGTGAAGACGAGCGCGACCAGGAAGCGGTTGCGCATGTCGCGCTCCATCGACGCCATCGACATGCCCGCATGGCCGCCGTGGCCGTGCCCGTGAGCCTCGTCGCTCCGCTCGACCGCCGCATGGTCGTGAGGGCCGTGGTCGGGCGAGACCATCGGATCGCAGACGTGGCCGGGCACTGACTGCCCAGCGCAGTGGTATCCGCACTCCTCCACCCAGCGGCGCAGCTCAGCCACCGAGGTCACCTGCGGATCGAAGGTCACGGTCGCGGTCTGGGCGACCGGGTTGGCCTCGACCGCGAGCACGCCCGGGCGATGTCCCAACACGCCCTCGACGACCGCCTTCTCCGACGCGTACTGGACGCCGCCGACATGCAGCACAGTCGTCTCGGGTGCCAGAGCGGCGAGCGTGCTCATGGCCTCACTGTAGCAATACCCCTAGGGGGTACCAAGCGGGTTTGGACGACACCGCCCTCAGTGGCGCGAAGCGCCGCCGACCGCGCGGCACGCCTCCATCGCACGCCGGCATGCCTGCGCGCACGCGGCCATCAACTCGTCGTCGGGGAACTTCTCGCACGCGCTCGCGCAGCTGCCACAGGCGTGGGCACAGCCACGGCAGTAGCCGGGATGCAGCGGCGAGCCACGCAACATGAAGTCGTGCGCCACCTGGCACGCCTGCGCGCAGTCCAGCAGGGCGCCGATCAACTCCGGTGAGGCATGTGCACCCCCCGTTTCCAGGCAGTGCCGAACAGTGGCGAGGCAGAGTTCCTGGCTTTCGGCGCACCGGCTGATGGAGTCCGCCATCTCGGGCTCGACGTGCAGGACCGTCGACAGCTGGTCGGTCATTGGGTCTCCTCGGCTTGGTGGTTCAGCGGCGGATCAGACCTCCGACGGCGCCCATCAACTCGTCGGTCATCTCGTCGCGACGCTTCTCGTCATCTCGGACATCCACGATGCAGTGGCGGACGTGGTCATCCACGAGCCCCAGTGCGACCTTGTTCAGCGCCGCCTGGATCGCCGAGATCTGCTGCAGCACGTCAATGCAGTAGCGATCTTCGTCGACCATGCGCTGCACCCCGCGCACCTGGCCCTCGATTCGAGAGAGCCGCGTGTGTAGTTGGTCTTTGTTCGCCGCGTAGCCGCGGATAGGGGTGTCGCTCATGCTGTGTAGGATACCCCCCAGAGGTACCAGGCTTCCAGTCTTTCGGGGGCATGAGGCAGCGGCGACCATGATTGCCTCGATCCCGAGCCCATCATCCAACGGCATCCACATCGGCCCGTTGGACTTCCGCATCTACGGGCTGATGTACGTGTTCGCCGTCTTGGCGGCAGTCGCGATCACGACGCCACGCTGGGAACACGAAGGCGGCTCGCGCGAACTCGTTCATGACGTCGCGCTTTGGGGCTTCCCCGCCGGCCTGATCGGCGGGCGTCTCTACTTCCTCGCGACCAGCTGGAACGAGGTGCCGAACCACTGGTGGGGGCCCTTCGCGATCTGGAAGGGTGGCCTCGGGATCTGGGGCGGGATCGCGCTCGGATCGCTGGTTGGGATCTGGCGCCTGCGCCGCGCCGACACCGACGTCCCACGCTTCCTTGACGCCGCGGCGCCAGGCCTCCTCGTCGCCCAGGCCATCGGGCGAATCGGCAACTACTTCAACCAAGAGCTGTTCGGCCGCCCGACCAGCCTCCCATGGGGCCTGGAGATCGACCCCGAGCACCGACCGGAGCGGTACATCCACAGCGCCACCTTCAACCCGACGTTCCTGTACGAGCTGCTCTTCAACCTCGCGCTCGCTGGCTTCCTGGTCTGGCTGGGCCGGCGGAAGGCACCCGCTCCGGGATCGCTGTTCGCCCTCTACGTGCTGGGTTACTCGGCCTTTCGCATCTTCGAGGAGCTGCTGCGCGTTGACCCCGCCCACCACATCCTCGGCCTGCGCCTCAACGTCTTCGTGGCCTCGGTCCTTGTCGTGATCAGCGCGATGTGGCTCGTCCGGCACAACACGGCGGCTCCTGCACGCCGAGATCGAGCTGGGCCATAGATACCCGGCTGGGGTATGGTGAACGGCTGCATGGCAGACGTGATCTCGAAGATCGGTGACGGACTTTGGAACGCCTTCCTGATGGCGTGGGAGGTCTGGTGGGCGCTGGTTCTGGGCTTCGCGATCTCCGCCATCGTGCAGGCGTGGGTGCCGCGCCAGCGCATAGAGAACGCGCTGTCGGGTGAAGGGCTCAAGCCCGTCGCCAAGGCCACCGGCCTAGGCGCTGCTTCGTCGTCGTGCTCGTACGCGGCCATCGCCATCGCCAAGAGCCTCTTCCAGAAGGGCGCGTCGGCCGTAAGTGCTCTGGCGTTCCAGTTCGCCTCGACCAACCTGGTCTGGGAACTCGGCCTCGTCCTGTGGGTGCTGATCGGCTGGCAGTTCACGCTCGCCGAGTACCTCGGCGGCCTCGTGATGATCGCCCTGATGTGGGCGCTGCTGCGGCTGTTCGTGTCGCGCCAGCTCGAGGAAGAGGCGCGCGAGCATGCCGTTCACGCCGACGCCGGCCACCAACACCACGCCGTCGGCACGCAGCTGCCCTGGCGCGAGCGCCTGACCTCCACAGAGGCCTGGTCGGACGTCGCGCACAACTTCCGCGGCGACTGGCAGATGCTCTACAAGGAGATCACCATCGGCTTCGTACTGGCCGGCTTCATAGCGCTGCTCGGCGACGCCTTCTTCAACGGACTGTTCCTCAACGACGCGCCCGAGGGCGTGCAGGTCATCTGGGGCGCGATCATCGGCCCCGTCATCGCCGTCCTGAGCTTCGTCTGCTCGGTCGGCAACGTGCCGCTCGCTGCCGTCCTGTGGTCGGGCGGCATCAGCTTCTCAGGCGTGATGGCCTTCATCTTCGCCGACCTGATCGTCCTGCCGATCATCGCCGCCTACCGCAAGTACTACGGCACCAGCTTCGCGCTGCGGATCACCGCGCTGATGTACGTCACGATGGTCATCGCGGCCCTGCTGATCGACCTGCTGTTCAGCGCGCTGGGCCTGATCCCGGACACGCGCCCCTCCACCAGCGACGTGTTCGGGTCAATCGAGGTCGACTACAAGCTCGTCCTCAACATCCTGGCCACCGTGATCTTCGCCGGCCTGATGTTGCTGACTGTCCGCCGCGGCGCCACCGATCCGGTCTGCGGCATGTCCGTCGACAAGAGCAAGGCCAGGACGCTCGAGTACGAGGGCAGGCCCTACTACTTCTGCTCAGACCACTGCAAGGCGACGTTCGAGGGTGACCCGGAGCGCTACGCCGGCGGAGGGCGCAGCCACGACGATGCGCGCGCCGCACATGCACACACCCACTGACGCTCGCGGACGACAGCCGGATCAGGGCCGCGAGCGCGTCCAAGCCGGAATTCTGTCCGGTGCCCGCGACTTCCAAAACGGGCACCGGACAGCGATCAGGCTGGTGCGGGAGGCCCGGCCGCCGTGTCTCCCTGCTCGGGTGACAGCATCGCGCGGGCCTGCTGGTACTCCTCCGCACTGATCTCCCCGCGGGCGAAGCGGCGGTCCAGCAGCTCGCGAGCTGACGGACCGCTGCCGCGGTCACGCCACGCACTGAAGATCAGCGCGAAGAACAGTCCCAGCAAGATCAGCCAGCCGAGGGTCATCAGGACACCCCAGCCCCAGCCCATGTGGTTGGAGTACATGTAGGCGAGCATCGCGATCACGCCTTCGTGACCGTGAACACCATGTGCTGGCCGGCTGCGTAGTGCCCTTGGACGTTGCAGAAGAGCATGTACTGGCCAGGCGTCAGATGCATCGTCATCTGCCCGGACCTGCCGCCCTCCATGTCAGGGATCATCCCCTGGGCCGCGTCCTCGTTGGGCTGCATCGGCGCGTCGAACTTCACCGGCATGCGCTCGACCATCAGCTCGTGCTCGAGCTTGCCGACGTTCGTGGCCTTGAAGACGACCTTGCCCGACTTCACCGACGGCACCGTCGGGGCCACCCAGATGTCACCAAGCTGGACGTAGACCGTGCCGGTCTTGGCCGCAGCCACCTGAGCGGCGGTGAACTTCCCGTGCCCGCCGGTGCCCATCATCGTGGCGCCGCTGGACTTCGAGCCCCTCCCCATACCAGCCTGACTGGATGAGGAGGTCCCCATCATGGAGCCCGAGGCCGCTGGGTTATTGCCTGCCGCGGCGTGCGGGGTGCTGCCGCCGTCGTTGTTGAGCGCGACGATCAACGCACCGACCCCCAGCGCCAGCGCGAAGAACGAGAACACCAGCGCCAGCGGCCCTGCGAACTCGAGCGAGCGGGTGCGGCGCTCAAGTGCCTCTTCCTGGACCTCGAGATCGTGCAGCTCGCTGGCGAGATCGTCAGTGGTCTGCTCGGTCCGGTCCTCAATGTTGGTGGACATCGCAAACTCCTTTGACGTGATGCCCGAACCCTGATCTGCCACCACGCAAGCAACATCGGAAGGAATCCGACACACGGCGGCACACTTCCCGCGTGTTCGCTGCGGGGTTCCCACATCGGCCGCGCGGGCCCCGCTGCGACGGCAGTCACGCGAGCGGGACATCGCTCCTCGTGAACGCCGCCGCAGCAGCTCGCGATGAGCCCGTCTCGCGGCGGCCGCGCGACCTGGGCCCTCGAACGTCCGCATACCGGACATAGGAGGGCCCAGCCCTACCGCTCGGCTCCTTGCGTTGCACCGTCCAGCTGCGGGTGGCGGGCTCGCGTCGACCCCGCCGGTCACCACGCGCGTTCAGTGCTTGCGCTTGGCCCGCACGTACTTCAGGCGAACCGTGTGCCTCGTCGTCGTCTTCGGCCGCCCGGTGATCGTCGTGGTCACGGCCACCTTGACCGTCAGCGAACGGCGCTTGCGCAGGAGCGCGATGCCCGCGCGGGTGAGGCGGAGCTTGAGCGCGCGGGTGGCGCCCGCGGGGACCGTCATGTGCGAGCGCCCGAAGACGACCTTCCTCGTCTTGCGCGCTGCACGCGCGATCCCGTGCAAGGGGACGATGCCGGCCGCAGCGACCCTGCAGGAGTAGTCGGGGGGGCACTCGACCTTGCCGACGGTGACGGTGGAGGTCCCCGGGCTCCACGGGATCCGGTTGGTGATCCAGACGACCTTTGGCTTCTGCTGGCCGCCAACCGGCGGGGGCGGGTTCGTTGTCGGGCCGGTGCCCGGCGTCGGCCCGGGCGGAGTCGGCAGCGGTGGCCCGTACGCCGGGTCGGGGCGCCACATCGGCTCGAAGTTCTTGTCGCCGGTCATGGTCAGCTTCTGTGGCGCGCCGGTGCCGCCGGCCGTGCTCGCCATGTAGATGTCGTAGTCGTGGAAGTTGGAGTCGCTGAGGCTGTAGACGTTGCCGACGAAGACGACGCGGGTCCCGTCCGGCGACCACGAGGGCGTGCGGTCGTCCTCCTGGTCGACGCCCCCCAGGCCGACGTCGTTGCCGCCGTCCGCGCCGACCACGCGGATGCGGCCGTCGTTCTGAGCGCTGGTGGACCGGTAGGCGAGGCGCGTGCCGTCGGCCGACCAAGAGGCGAAGGTCCACTGCGTGTAGTGGATCGGCGTGATCACGGGCGTGCCGCCGCCGGTCGCGCTGACGACGTGCAGGTCGACGAACGGGTCGTGCTCCTGTGGGTTGATCCCGTCGAACGCGATCCGCGTGCCGTCGGGCGACCAGATGGGGTCGTGTCCGGCCCCGTTCTCGAGCGGGGCCGGGGTGCCGGTGCTGCCGTCGGAGTTGGCGATGTAGACCTGCTCGCCCTTGGAGAAGGCGATCTTGGTGCCGTCCGGTGACCAGGTGGGATAGACGCCGTTCGTCGTGATCGGCACCGGCGTCACCGTCGTCCCGTCAGCGGCGGCGACGTAGATGCCGAAGGTGCCGCCGACGTTCGGCTCCTGCTCGAACGCGATCTTGGTGCCGTCCGGCGACCAGACCGGGTTCTCGACGTAGCTGCCGGTGTGCGGATACTGGGTGATCTGGGTGGCGAGGTTGATCGCCTGCCCCGGGGCGTCGGGCGTCATGACGAAGATGTTGCGCGCCCCGTTGCCGAAGTTGCTGACGAAGGCGATGCGCTTGCCGTCGGGCGACCAGACGGGCGTCTCGTCGAGGCTCGTCGCGCCGTTGTCGGTCAGGTTCGTGACGGTCGACGGCGCGTCGGGGTCCAGCAGGCAGATGTCGACGTCGCAGCGGTAGGCAACCTGCACCGCGGCCAGCGCCGCGGGCGCGCTGGTCGCCATGGCTCCCGCGCACAGCGCGTACACGATGAGATGGCCGGGCCGGGGCCGTCGCATCGCGCGAGCCTAACCGCACGCCGCTGCGTTGTGGGAAAGACGGTTGGACGGCTACCCCACGCACATCAGCACGGACACCTGGCCACCGTCACCTGCGACCATGGCACCTGCAACGGAGTATGCGGGTAGCGTGCCGGTGCCCTGGAGCCCAGCGTGCCTCACATCGTCGGCATGGCCCGCAGCACCCGAAGCCGCACGTCCTGATCGACCTGGAGCGGCGGCTGGGCGACGGCCGCCGCGCGCGCCAGCCGTTGCGAGATCTTCGTCCCCTGCCAGCCGGAGACGGTCGCGACGAGCTCCGGGCCGTTGTCGAACGTCTCGGTCACGACGAGTGACCGCTCGACATCGAGCGTGAAGAGGCCGTCCGCGAGCACACGCTGAACCTGTTCTTCGATGGCGTCGATGGTTGCGCGCCAGTCCCGCATGTCGAGGGTGCCCAGCCGGGCGCCCTTGGCATCGACGGGCGGTCGCGGCGAGATCGGCTGGGTGTCAACGAGCAGACCGCCGGGCGCGAGCACGCGATGCACTTCGCGAAGGGCGTGCACGACGCCCTCGATCGGGACACATCAGAGCGACCACCCGCACAGCGCCAGGTCGAACCGGCGGCGCGGCAGGTCGAGTGCCTGCGCGTCGTGGACGGCGAAGCGAACGCGGTCGCGCAACTCGTCAGAGAGCGAAGCCTGCGCGTCGGCGACGGCATCGGCGTTGGGGTCGAAGGCGTAGACGGATGCGGCCCGCGACGCGAGGAACCGCGTCAGGCGTCCGGAGCCGCAGCCGACCTCGAGGACTTGCTTGCCCGTGAGCTCGACGAGTTCCTCGATGGCGGCGGGCTCGCGGCCCGCACGGTCACGCCACTGCATGACGTGGCTGCACGCTTCGCTCGGCCGGCATATCGATCATCACCCACAGCCCTGACGCGGCCGTGAGACCGGCGACCAAGGCGATCGCCCCGCCGTAACCGGCGGCGTCCGCGACGGCACCGGCGATCACGGCGCCGAGGGCGTAGCCCATGTCGCGCCAGAAGCGATAGACACCGACGACCGGCGCGCGATCGACGGGTGAAACCGCGTCGGACATCGCCGCAATCAACGTCGGATAGACCAGCGCCGTGCCGAGTCCGAGCAGCGCGGCCGTGACGGACGCGACGGCGACCGAGCCGCCACTGAGGGCAAGGATCACGAGGGCCACGGACTGGACGAGCATGCCGGCGACGATCAGCGGCTTGCGCCCGGCCGTGTCCGACCAGTGGCCGGTGGCGATCTGCGCGACGCTCCACACGCCCGGATAGATTGCCGCGACCAGCCCGATGTCGCCAACGCCCGCGCCGTGCGCCGCGAGAAACAGCGGCACGAGACCCCAGGCAAGCCCGTCGTTGAGGTTGTTGACCAGCCCGGCTTGCGAGCACGAGCGCAAGGCCGGGACGCGGTAGGTCGCACGCGCGAATGCCTCTCCGAGTCGCGGCGGCGACACGTCGGCCTCGGGGTGCTGATCGGCCTGCTCGAGCTCCACGTGCTCTGCGGTGTCGCGCACGAACAGCACCGACAGCAGGAGCGCGGCGACGGCGATGACGGCGCCGGCGACGACGAGCACATCGCGGGCGGCGTACTCGGCGGCCAACAACCCGCTCACTCCCGCAGCGAGCGCGACACCGCCGTAGCCGGCGGCCTCGTTGAGGCCGAGGGCGAGCCCGCGGCGGCGCGGCCCGACAAGGTCGATCTTCATCACCACGGTCATGGACCACGCGAGCCCCTGGTTGACGCCGAGCAGGACGTTGGCCGCCACGACCCAGGCCCACGTCGGCGCCACCGCGATCAGCAGAGGCACCGGCAGCGCGGCAACCCAGCCGGCGATGAGCAGCCGCCGCCGGCCGATGCGCGCCGCCAGCACGCCCGCACCGAGGTTCGTGAAGGCCTTCGCCAACCCGAAGGCGACGATGAACGAGAGCACGGCCGCGCTTGACCCCAGGCCGAAGTCGTCGCGACCGATCAGCGGGAGCGTCGAGCGCTCCAGGCCCACCATCGCCCCGACGAACGCATTGATCGCGACAAGCAGCGAGAACTGCGCGGCGTTCTCGCGCAGGCCCAGGCGCACGGGTGCGCTCCTCACGCGACTTCGGCGACCGGCCGCCCGGCGCGGTTGGCGGCCACGATCGCGGCCTGCTGCTCCGGGGCCGGCGGGATGTCCTGCAGCAGCGCACGGACGAAGCCGTCCTCGTCGGCGTGCTGCAGCGCGACGTTGTGGCGGCGCTCGAAGCCGATCGTCGAGACGGGGTTGGCCGACAGCCCGCGGCCACAGACCGAGCCGGAGTAATGCGACGGGTACAGCAGCACGTGATCGGGCAGCGTCAGCAGCCGCTCGGTGATCGAGCGATACAGGGAGCGCGCCATCGATTCGACCGTGTCATCGCCATGGGCGTGCAGGTCGGGCCGGCCCGCGTCACCGACGAGCAGCGCGTCGCCCGTGAGCACCAACCACGGCTCATCCCCACGGGCGTGGTCGGTCACGAGGTAGGCGTGGTGGGCGAGCGCGTGGCCCGGCGTGGCGATCGCCTGCACCTCGGTGTTGCCGAGGCGGACCACCTCGCCGTCTACGAGCGCATGATGCTCGAAGTCGACGCCGGCGCCCTCCGGCAGGTATGCCGTCGCGCCGGTGCGCGCCACCAGCTCCGGCAGGCCCGAGACGTGGTCGGCTTGGACGTGCGTATCGAAGACGGCGGTGATCGCCGCCCCCTGCGCCGCTGCCAGCTCGAGGTAGGTGTCGACGAGCGCGATGTGCGGGTCAACGACGGCAAACGCGCTGTGCGTCTTGCAGCCGAGGAGGTAGGAGGCACAGGCGGTCTCGTCGTTGAGCAGCTGCCGGAAAAACATGGCTTGACAAGTTATCAACTGATCGCTTGAATATCAAATAATGAGCTCCAGAACCGAGAAGACCGCGCTGTTCGAGGCCATCGCCGTGATGGGCAAGGCGTTCGGCAGCTCAACGCGACTGGAGCTGCTCGACCTGCTGGCCCAGGGCACGCGGACCGTCGACGAGCTCGCGCGAGCGAGCGAGCAGTCGACCGCCAACACCTCCCAGCATCTGCAGGCGCTCCACGCTGCCGGCCTGCTCACGCGTGCACGCGAGGGCACGAGCGTCCGCTACAGCCTCGCCGGCAACGACGTCCTCGAGCTATGGCTCGCGCTGCGTGCCACGTCTGCCAATCGCCTGGCCGAGGTCGAGCGTGCGGCGCGCGACTACCTGGGCGAGGACGTCGAGGCGGTCGACCGCGACGAGCTGCGCAAGCGCATGCGCCGCGGCGACGTGGTCCTCGTCGACGTCCGGCCCAGCGAGGAGTACGAGGCCGGCCATATCGACGGCGCTCGGTCGATCCCGATCGACGAGCTCGACGATCGTTTGGCAGAGCTACCGGCCGACCGCGAGGTCGTTGCGTACTGCCGTGGCCCGTTCTGCGCCTACGCCCACGACGCCGTGCGCCGGCTGCGCGCCAGCGGCCTGGAGGCGCGACGACTCGAAGACGGCTGGCCCGAATGGAAACTCGCCGACAAGGAGCACATCGCATGAGCGACATCGACATTCCCGTCGATGTGGACGTCCTCCGCGAGGAGATCCGCAAGACCTACACCGACGTCTCGACCGACCAGGAGCAGGAGTTCATCTTCCCGACCGGCCGCAGCTGGGCGCGGGAGCTCGGCTACCCAGAACCCGAGCTCACGCGCGTCCCGGACGCCACCGTCGAGAGCTTCGCCGGCGTCGCCAACCACTGGAAGCTCGGCCGCATCCAGCCCGGCGAGGTGGTCCTCGATCTCGGCTGCGGCGCCGGCACGGACCTGCTGATCGCCGCCCAGATGACCGGCGCTGACCGGGCGGGTCATCGGCGTCGACATGACCGACTCGATGCTCGCGCGCGTCCGCGACAGCGCGACGGCGATGGGATTCGACAACGTCGAGCTGCACGAGTCGCTGATCGAAGAGCTCCCGCTCGCGGACGCCTCGGTCGACGTCGTGATCTCCAACGGCGTCATCGACCTCGTGCCCGACAAGGACGCTGTCTTCGACGAGATCGACCGCGTTCTCAAGCCGGGCGGCCGCCTGCAGGTCGCCGACGTGATCATCCACCACGAGGTCTCGGAGGACGCGCGCAAACGCATCGATCTCTGGACCGGCTGAATCGCCGGCGCGTTGCTTGAGGGCGAGCACGCGCGCCTGCTGGTTCAGCGGGCATACACCGACATCACCCAGGGCGAGCTCGTCGACACCTACGCGCGGTCGGCCTTCGAGGACACGCGCCGCAAGGCCGCGAAGTTCGGCGCCATGGGCTCGACGATCCGCGCCTACAAGCCCTAGCAGCACCAACCACAAGGAGGACCCGCCGTGTCTACCAATGGACGCGTCGTTGTCGGATGCACCTGTGGCGAGGAGGACCCTGACCGCGTCGCGGTCGCCTACCTCACCGCGGGCGCCGCCCTCGACCAGGGCAAGGACGTCGTGATGTGGCTCACCGTCGAGGGGGTGCGTCTCGGCCTGCGTGGCTACGCCGATCGCATCCGCGTCGGCAAGGAGCCGCCGATCGAGCGTCTGCACCAGCAGTTCATCGAGAAGGGAGGCCGGTTCTTCGTCTGCCCGATCTGCTTCAACGAGCGCGAGCTCGACGAGACCGAGCTCGGTCCAGGGCGCTGAGCTCAAGGGCGCCACGCCGCTGATGGAGTTCGTCGGCGACGGCGCGACGACGTTCAGCTACTGACGGCTCTCGGTGAACCCTCCCTCCAGGCGCCATCCGCGCCTGGAGGGCGGCGCGATCCGGTGTGTGACCGCGTGGCCAAGCGACACATGAGGTGAGCCGGCAGTCATGAACTCAACCGACGTAAGGACGCTCTTCGAGTCCGCGGGGTGATCGCAATCTACAACTCCGTAGGGAGCCGACCTCAAGCGAGGACCGAGGCGACGGTGCTGGCGCTAAGAGGCTCGTGCGAGGGCTTCGCGGGTTCGGGTGCTGAGGGCGTGCGCGTCACATCGTTGCTCCAACGCGAGCGCGTGGGTGTAGTGCGTGACCGCCCGGTCGGGCCGGTCGAGCGCCTCGGCGAGCTGCCCGAGCGTGAATGTGGTACTGGCGGGGACGAAGTCCGTGGCGAAGAGGAGCAGCTGGCCGTCGTATGGGAGCAGGTGGTCGTAGATGACCGCTGCGCTGGCGCCATCGGCAAGCGCGTGCGCGCATTGCGCGAGGCCCCAGAGCCGGCCTGGCCGGCTGATGTCCGGCGGCATGACCTGGCCTGCGCCATTCCAGTCATTGAGCACCGTGCGCGCCATGTCGAGGTCGTGCTGTGCGACCGCGACGGCGCCGACGAGGTGCGCGAAGTCCAGGGCGGGGTGGGCGTCGAGTGCGTCGGCGATGAGCCGCGCCTCGTCAGCGCGTCCGGCGGCGAGCAGCCGCCCGACGGTCAGCAGGGCGTGGCCCAGTCTGAGCGGCGAGTCGTCGGGCAGGGCGTGGAGGATTTCGTCGGTCGCGAGCTGAGCGTCGTCGTAGCGGCCGCGGGCGAGCGCCTCCGTGGCGTAGGCCCTGTGCGCTCCGACTGCGATGGCGCGGTCGCCGGATTGCTCGTAGGCCAGCAGCATTTCCTGCGCCCAGTGGCGCAGTTCGTCCAGATGCCCGAGTCGCGCCAGCGCAAGTGCCTTCAGCGTCCATCCGCCGCCGCCGAACGTGAAGCCCGCCTTTGTCGCTTGCTCGGCCGTTCCAAGGAGCGCCTGTGCATCGGTGCGCCGCCGATCAGCGAGCAACGCGCAGAAAGCGCACCTGTCCTGCCCACAAGGGATAGGCGCTTTGCGCGGCGACGCGAACACCAGGCCTCGTCGGCCAAGGTCAGAGGGTCGTCGGCGGGCAGGTCGGGTGCGATGGCTTGCAGCGGAACGCCCAGCGCCCATCCGGCTGCGACGGTTGAGAGCATCGACGCCGCCACTCGGCGGCGTCAATGTCGCTCCACTGTCGCGTCAGGCTGAGGGCCTGGCGCCCGTCGAAATCCATGGTTCCCGGGTCGAGGCGCGCCACCTCCGAGATCGCGGCGAGGTCTTCTGGCTCCGGAGCGACTCGCCACAGGAACGAGACCACAAGCCACGACATCGGGATGATGCGCATCGAGTCGTCGCCGAGCATCTGTGCGTGCGCCAGCCATTGGCGACTGGCGTCCGCAACGAGCGCGAGATCCGACGACACCCAGCCGCAGTGACACAGATACGCACACAGACGGTCGCGGCGCAGGCCGTCTAGATCGGCGTCCGCCGGAAGCAGCTCCAGCGCCCGCTCGAACAGCTCCACGGCTTGATCGATGCCTCCGCGGTCCATGGCCTGCAATGCAGCGCGCTCGGCGTAGTGGGCGGCGCGTTCGCCGTCACCGCCGACTGCGGCCTCGGCGAAGTGATGCGCCAACTCGGCGACGACGCGGTCGTCGTCGCCGTAGCGATCCTCGGTGGCCAGTGCGATGTCGCGGTGCAGGCGCACGCGGCGCAGTGTCGTCAGCTCATACATGAGTGTCTGGCGCACGAGCGCGTGTGCAAAGCGCAGCCGTCCGGGCGCATTGGTCTCCAGCAGCAACCTCGCTGCCAGGGCTTCGTCGAATCCGTCGAGCGCACGGTCGCTCGGTTGCGCGGCGACAACGGCGACAATGGCGGTTTCGAACTCGGGCCCGTCGACAGCCGCGACCTGCAGCAGCTCCCCGGCCGGCGCCGACAACCGTGACACGCGGCGCCCGACGACTTCGCGCACGCCCTCGGGGACCTCGAAGGCATCGCCGGCCGGCGCGCGGACCCAGTGCCCATCGACCCGCTCGACGGCCCCGGATTCCGCGAGGTGACGCAGGATCTGGGAAACAAAGAACGGGTTGCCCTCGGTCTGCTGACTGAGGCGCGCGGCCAGCTCGCGCCCGTCGTCGTCTAGCGCGCCGCCGCGCGCCGCCTCGACGAAGGCCGCCACACCGGCCAGATCCAGCCCGCGGATGCTCAGACGTTCGACGCAGTCTTCGCGCCGCAGGTCTGCCAGGACAGCAGCGAGGGGATGCGTGCGGCCCAGTTCGGTGTCGCGATACGTACCGATGACGAGCGTGCGCTCCAGTCGGTCGCTGCGCGCCAGGTGCATGAGGGCGCCGAGCGTCGGCGATGCCGCCCAGTGCAGGTCATCCAGGACCAACACGACCGGTCGCTGCTGCGCTTCGGCAACCAACCAGTCCACCAAGCCTTCGAACATCACCCACGCCTCGATCTGGCCCTCCGCCTGTCGCTCGAGCATCTCCGGCACCAATCGCCCGAGGACGCCGCCACGCATCGAGAGCACGCGCGCGCGGGTGGCGTCATCGACCGTTGCCAGGTGATGGGCCAGCGCTTCGGCGAATGGCTGGTAGGCCACCTCGAGGTCCTCGTCGATGCGGCCGAACAGCGCCAGCGCGCCTTCGCGATGCGCGCGAACCGCAACCTCTCGCGCTAACCGCGTCTTGCCAACTCCCGGCTCGCCTGCCAGGAGCACGATCCGCCGCGAGCCGTCGACGACCTCACGCCACGACGCGCTCAGCTGTCGCATCTCACCCGACCGACCCACGAACGACCACGACGACTCCTGCGCCAGCCGCGGCGGCAGCGGCACGGGTGCCGATCCGCCCGCGTCGGCGAGCGGTGCCCATCCGACCTCGACCACCGCGACGGGCTCGGCAAACCCCTTCAGCTCGATCAGCCCCATGGGAGTGTAGGCGTGCCCGCCGCGCGAACCCGCCAGCCGGCGCGCGACTTCGCTGGCGAGAATCTGACCGCTACGCGCAGCGGCACACAGCCGCGCCGCCTCGACGACCGGGCTGCCGTGAACATCCCCGTCTGCGGCAACGGTCACGTCGCCCGCGGCCACGCCCACCCGCAGCGCCAGCCCCTCCTCGCCGCGCCGCTGCGCCGCCTCGACCGCCTGCTGCATCGCAACAGCACAACCCAGCGAATCCGCCGCGCCGGTGAAGACCATCATCAGCCCATCGCCCAGGCTCTTGACCTCCCGACCCCCGCGTCCAGCCGCGGCAGTGCGCAACAGCCCAAGGTGCGCCTCCTGCACAACCCCGAACCGGTCATCACCGAGCCGTGCCAGCGCCGCCGTGGACGCCACCGCATCGGTGAAGAGGACCGACAATGTCGCTTCCACGCCGCGACACTACTGCGGCCAACGCGACACGCGCGATCAAGGCACATTTGACGAGGTGATCGTGTCCACGCTGCCCGCGCGCGTGTCGCACTGGTTGCGCCGCGACCTTCCCAGCCGAGTCCAGCAGCTGGGCCTCCCCGTCACCGTGATCACCGCCACCTCGCAGTCCGAACGGACCATGTCCGCGACGCGCTCCTAATTGCCTCGGCTCGGTTACAGCCGATCGGCGGGGCGGCGGCCAGAAGTCGGGCACCCGGGCCTTCCGGGTGCCCAAATACGACCGAATCGCGCCCAATCCCGCCCAATCCGTGCAGGACCGCGGGATCGTCTTCACGGCCCAATCCTCGCGTCCAAGGGCGTTTCGTCAGGTTCGGACTGGTTGTTCACACGCGAGAGGTCGCAGGTTCGAAACCCGCCGCGCCCATCGATCGATCGAACGAACGGACGAAGCCCCGGGCCCTGTCCAGGCCCCCGCTTCACTCCTGGTCTCGCCAGTACGCCTCCGCCTCGGCCTCCATGACGGCCAGGCGCGTGTAGTAGTCCGCGAACTCGTTCAGGTGCGCGAGGGCGATCTTGCCGGTGATAACGGGGTCCGAGCCCGTCACGTCGGTCGCGGGATCGCGTTGGCCGTGCTCGAGTTCGACATCCATGCCTGCCCGGAACTGCTCGACCTCGAACGGCACACTGCTCCAGTCGATGCCGATGGCCTCGCCCACCTCGCGGGCCTGCTCGGCGGTGAAATGACGGCTGTCGATCATGGCCCGATGGTCGCTGTGCGCTCCGCCCGCGGCATCGGCACTTTGCCGCAGAATTCCGCGGGTGACGCGACGGGATCTGCAAGCGCCGTCCGCGCCCATCGGTCGGACACGGCCCCGAGGACCTCACGTCGGAACGCCAGGCCGCCTCGTCGAGTCCACGAGCACCATCCCGGCACTCCCTCACCACCAGTGGCGGTCCCCAGCGCCACCGCGATGCGCTCCTGGCGAGCCGTCGTGCCCGCGATAGAGATCCTGTCTGCACCTCCCCCACCGCATCCCGCGAACAAGCCCAGAGCGACCACCGCCACGGCACCCGCCGGGAACACATGCATCACGACCCCTCCCTTCAATCGACCCGTGCTGGTGTGCGTGGGCCTGTAGTCGGCTCGGACGCTGGGCGGGGGCGTCACGAGCGCTGGCGCAGCAGGAAGTCGAGCGTCGCGCGGTTGAAGGTCTCGGGGTCCTCGTGCAGCCCGGCGTGCGACAGGTGCTCGAAGACCACCAGCTCGCTCGCCGGCGATCCCGCTCTTGAGCGGCTCGGCGAAGCGCGTGGAGCAGACGAGGTCGCGCGCTCCGAAGGTGATCAGGGTCGGAGCGGCGATCTCGCCGAGCGCCGCGCTCGCGTCGTGGGCGATGACCGCCTCGGTCTGGGCCAGGAACGCGTCCACGGGCTGGGCGGGGCGGCTGCGCACGAAGTCGACCAGCGTGTCGACGAACTCCGGCCGTTCGACGTACATCTCGGGCGTGAAGCACCACGGGAAGATGCCCTGGATCACCACGTCCGCGACGGTCGGCAGCGTCGACGCGAGCGTGCGCCACTGCTCGACGACGATCTTCAGATAGTCATCGCTGGCGTGCCAGGCGCTGTGCAACGAGAGCGAGCGCACGCGGCCCGGATGGCGGGCGGCCAGGTGGATGCCCACGGCGGCGCCGAGCGACACGCCCGCTACGTGGGCCCGCTCGATCCCGATGGCGCCGAGGAAGGCGGCGACCTGGTCGGCATGGCCCTCGGTCGAGTACGGCCCGGCCGGCTTGTCGCTCTCGCCCGAGCCGGGAAGGTCGATCGCGATGCAGCTGAAGTGCTCGGTGTAGGCCGGGAGCTGGAACGCGTAGCAGGCGTGGTCGGCGGACGTGTAAGGGATCAGCAGGAGCGGCTCGCCCTCCCCCTGCACGTCGTAGTTGATCGTCAGCCCGTCGACCTCGACCTGCGGCATGGCCCCACCATCATCGCGCCTGGGTCGCCGACCTGACAACCCGCCGCCCTTCCCCTCGGCGCAGGCTGCGCCTCGAGCGCTGAGTCGAAGGTGGCTACGACTCCACGGCGAAGATCCGCCACGGTCCCGGGACGCCCTTGAGGTCGTGCTCGCCGCGGTCGGCCAGTGTCTGGCCCGAGCCGACGATGAGGTCGCGCACCGTGCTGCTGAGCAGGATCTCGCCTGGACCCGCGAGCCCGCTCACGCGCGCGCCGATGTGGACCGCGATCCCGCCGACGTCATCGTTGTCGAGCAGCTCGCATTCGCCGGTGTGCAGGCCGGCGCGAATCTCGAGATCGAGGTCACGGACGGCGTCGCGGATCGCCGTGGCGCTGCTGATCGCGCGGCTCGGGCCGTCGAAGACGGCCAGCGCCCCGTCTCCGAGGGATTTCACGAACCGGCCGCGATGGCGCTGCACCTCCTCGCGCACGACGCTGTCGTGGCGCTCCAGCAGTGAACGCCAGACGCCGTCACCGAGCTCGGCAGCGCGTTCGGTGGAGCCGACGATGTCGGTGAACAGGACGGTGGCGAGCACGCGATCGCTGACGACCGCCCGCCGGACCCCGGTGAGGAAGTGCTGGATCTCGTCGGCGACGGCGTCCTCATGGCCAATCCACAGCGGGCCCTCCCCGGGCGTCTCGACGTAGAGCGCGTTCGGGATGTGGTCGGCGACATAGCGCGAGTGGCGCTCGTCGAAGACCGTCTCCCTCTGAGGGCGCAGCACCAGCGTCTGGCACTGCACGCTGGGGAGCACGTCACGGACATCCGTCTCGCCGTGCAGGGCCAGCGATGCGGCAACGCCTCCAGGGCCGGAGGCCAGACGCTGCCAGCGCGCCCACGTCTCGCGTTGCCCACCCGCGGCCATCCCTGCGAGGAACCGGTTCTCGGGCGACTCCGATCCCCAGTGCTCGACGAACGCACGGACAAGCTCGGCGCGCTCGTCGGCGCTCTGCGCCCACTCGTACCCTGGTCCCGCCATGGGGCGGGGTATCGGCGACAGCAAGACGAGCGCGCGCACGAGGCCGGGGTGCGAGGCCGCGTAGAGAGCGCTCAGCGCGCAGCCTTCGAGCATCGAGACCAGCACCGGTTGCTCCGCGCCGACCGCGCCGATCACCGCGCGCACGTCGTCGACCTGCTGTTCCAGCGGTGTCGCCCCGGCGATCCCGTCGGACATGCCGTTCCCGCGCCGGTCGAAGATGATCAACCGCGAGAACGACGCGAGCCGCTCGAAGAAGTGCGCGAACGGCGGAAGGTCCCAGCCGATCTCGATGTTCGATGCCCACCCCGGAACGAACACGAGATCGAGGGGCCCATCGCCGACGACCTGGTAGGCGATCCGCAGGTCACCGCTGGGCGCGTACCTGGTCGTCGGGCGGTCCACGCCGCGACCTTACCCCCGTGAACCTCGGATAGGGTCGGCAGAGCAGATGAACGTGAGCGAGCAGCGAACGGCATGGCGAATCGTGCGCGTGTGCGTGCCGCTCGCTGTGGTGCACAGCGCGCTCGCCTCGCGCGAGGCGAAGCTCCTCGCCGAACGCGTGGCCGGACCGCGTCGCCGCAACGGGCTCTACCGGTTCGCGTATGTCGCCCAGTCGCTCGTGACGTTCGCGTGGCTGTATCGCTGGCTGCGATCACTCCCCGACCGCCCGCTCTATGACCTCCAGCCTCCCGCGTCGTGGCTCGCACGGGCCGGCCAGGCGGTGGCGTTCACGGCGGGGATGCAGACCGCCTGGACGATCGGCATTCCCGACTTCAACGGGATGACCCAGCTGATTGCCTTCCGCGAGGGAGCCGAGCCCGAGCCCGAGCCCGAGGCGCAGGGTCCCCGGCTCGGCGCCGACGGCGAGATGGCGGCGCGGGGGCCGTTCGCGGTCGTCAGGCACCCGGCGAACCTCTCCGCCGCCGTGCTGCTCGGGCTGGATCCGCACATGACGCAGCGCAAGCTGACCGTCGCACTGCTCGCGGGTGTGTACGGGTACCTGGGGTCGTTCCACGAGGAGCGCCGGCTGCGCCTCGCCCATGGCGACGCGTACGCGCGCTACCAGGAGCGCGTTC
>CAWCEB010000007.1:0-8067 GCA_963794105.1 uncultured Actinomycetes bacterium
CTAGTACAGCGCGGACGCGAGGCGGCGGCGGGTCTCGCGGGAGAGCGGGTGGTCGACGCCGAGTTCGTCCAGGACGCCGACGACGACCCGGCGATGTCGTCCTTGTGGCCGTCGGCGTTGGGGAGCGCCTCGAGCAGCAGGTCGAGCCCACGCTGGGTCTCGCCGTCATCGAGCGCCTTGAAGTCGCCAGCCAGCGCGGGGTCCTCGCGTTCCAGGCGGATGCGGGACGCGAGGCCTTCGGCGGCGAACGAGCGCGGGACCGCGTCGAGGATCTCCAGCGCGGCATCCTCCTCGCCGCGGCGGTGCAGCAGGGCGCCGAGCGCCAGCGAGGCGTCCTCTCGCCCCGGCTGAAGCTCCAGCGCGCGGCGCAGCAACGCTTCGTCGCCGGCCTCGGCCAGCCGGTCCGCCTCGCTGGGAACGAGCTTGTCGAAGAACCGCTCGACGGCCGGCGGCGGCTGGACGCCGACAAACGCGTCGACGACCTGGCCGTCCTTGAACGCCTTGACCGCGGGGATGCCTTGGATCTGGAAGGCGGCGGCGAGCTGCTGGTTGGCGTCCGTGTCGAGCTTGGCGAGCACCAGTCGCCCTCGCTCGCGGCGGCGGCCTTCTCGAGGATCGGGGCGAGCGTGCGACACGGGCCGCACCATTCGGCCCAGAAGTCGACGACGACGGGCGTCGTGCGCGAGCGCTCGACGACCTCCTGCTCGAAGGTCGCCTCGGTGACGTCGATGACGGTCATCGCCAGCGATGATACGAACTGCCCATGGCTGCGCCTCGACGTCCATGACACCGGCGAAGGAACCCCGGTCGTCCTGCTGCACGGTTTGACCGCGACGCACCGCTACGTCGTGATGGGCTCGCGGTCGCTCGAGCGCTCCGGCCATCGCGTGATCGCCTACGACGCGCGCGGACACGGGCGCTCAGGATCCGGCCGAGCCCTACGACTATCCGACGCTCGCCGCCGACCTGGAGCGCGTGCTCGACGAGCGCGGGATCGACCGCGCGCTTGCTCGCGGGCGCGTCAATGGGCGCGCACACGCTGCTGCGCTTCGCCCTGGACCGGCCGGAGCGGGGCGCTGGCGCTCGTGGTCATCACACCCGGCGTACGAGCCCGCCGGCTTTCCGGGCGACCTCGTGCGCTGGGACGCGCTCGCCGACGGTCTCCGAACGCGGCGGAGTGGAGGGGTTCGTCGCGGCCTACGGCCCGATCACGGGTCCGTGGGCGGGAGACGACCGAGGAAGGTCCTGCGCCAGCGCCTGAGCTTGCACGAACATCCCGAAGCGGTCGCGCGAGGCGCTGCGCGCAGGTGCCGCGCTCGCGGCCGTTCGAGCGCATGGAGGAGCTCGCGGCGCTGGACGATGCCCGTCACGATCGTGGCCAGCCGCGACGAGGCCGACCCCGGCCATCCGCGCAGCGTGGGGGAGGCCTACGCCGAGACGATCCCGAACGCGCGCCTCGTCGTCGAGGACGAGGGCAGCTCCCCGATCGCCTGGCAGGGCGGGCAGCTGTCGAAGGTCATCGCGGAGGCGCTCGCGTGAGCGCCGCGGGCTACTCGGGGACGCCGCTGGCGCGCAAGCTCGGCTTCAAGGAGGGGATGCGGGTCGTTTATGTCAACGCGCCGAGGGGATTCGCGGTCGAGGGGATCGAGACGACGGCGCAGCGGCTCGCCAGACACACCGGGCTCGTCGTCTGCTTCGTGACGGCGCGGCGCGAGCTCGAGCGCCGGCTCGACGGGTTGCGGCGCGCGATCGAGCCGGACGGCATGCTCTGGGTCGCCTGGCCCAAGCGCGCCAGCGGCGTCAAGACCGACATGACGGAAGACGTCGTGCGCGACGTGGCGCTTCCGACCGGCCTCGTCGACACCAAGGTCTGCGCAATCGACGACATCTGGTCCGGCCTGCGAGTGGTCGTGCGCAGGGAGCTGCGCTGAGAGGTACGTTGAGCGCCATGCGCCGCCTGTCCCTGACCCTCGCGCTCGCCGCGCTGCTGGCGCTCGCTGTGCCGGCCGTCGCGAAGGACGTCGTCTTCCAGATGCCGTCCAAGAAGATCGTGTGCCGCGTCTACGATGAAGGACAGGGTCTGGTGATCCGCTGCGACCTGTTCTTCCTCAACGATCGCGCGGTCCGCATGACCCGCAGCGGCAAGGCGCGCCTGATCCACGTGACCGACACGATCGGCGAGCCGAAGGCACCGGTGCTGGCATACGGCAAGACCAAGCGCGTGGGCCCGTTCACCTGCACGTCGCGCCGGACGGGGCTGAGCTGCCACAACCGCAACGGCCACGGGTTCACCGTCAGCCGCGAGCGCCAGTCGGTGCACTGATGGACGAGCCGGTCTTCTACTACGACTTCAACTCGCCGTTCGCGTACATCGCGGCCCACCGCGTCGACGACGTGCTGCCCGTGCGCCCGCGCTGGCAGCCGATCGCGTTCGCGTTCCTGCTGATCGCCCACCAGCGAGAGCCCTGGTCGTTCGACGTGGAGAACCGTGAGCCGACGATGCGGGATTGCGAGCGCCGTGCGGCCGCGCTCGGGCTGCCGCTGAGTGGCCCGACCGCTGGCCGAAGGAAAGCTACTCGCTGGTGCCGCTGCGCGCCGCGCGTGCTCGCCGAGCGCGCGGGCGTGCTGCGCGAGTTCTCGCGCGCCGCGTTCCGGCGCCACTTCAGCGACCCCGACGGCGTCAGGGAGCTCGACGGCGTCCTCGCGGCGGCCGCGGAGGTGGGCCTGGATCCCGAAGACGTGCGCGCGCACATCGCCGACGACGACGTCAAGCAGGCGGTCAAGGCCGCGACGGACGCCGCGCTGGAGCTGGGCGTGTTCGGCGTGCCGACCGTGCAGGTGTCCGACGAGCTGTTCTGGGGCGACGACCGGCTCGAGGAGGCCGCGGCCGCCCTCGGCGTCGCCGCCGGCTGAGCCGTGCTGGACGAGCTCGACCTCCTCGAGGAGACGGTGGTGCTCGGCGAGCACGAGCTCACCATCCTGCGACCGCGTGACGGCGAGGCGCTGCTGGACGAGGAGGCGTTCGCCACCCGTGACGAGTACCTGCCCTACTGGGTCGAGCTGTGGCCGAGCGGCCTGGCGCTCGCGCGCGCCATCCACGGCCGCGCGCTGCGCGGCGCGCGCGTGCTCGAGATCGGCTGCGGGCTGGCGCTCCCGTCGCTCGCGGCGGCGCTCGCGGGCGGCCGCGTGCTGGCCACCGACTGGTCGGCCGACGCGATGGCGGTCGCGACCGAGAACGCGCGGCGCAACGGCGTGACGATCGACGCCGACGTGGTCAGCTGGTACGCCCCGGACGAGATCGTGGAGGCCGGGCCCTGGGACCTGGTGCTCGCGGCCGACGTGCTCTACGAGGCCCGCAACGTGCCGGTGCTCGAGGAGCTGCTGCCGCGGCTCGTCGGCTCGACCGGCGAGATCTGGCTGGCCGATCCCGGACGGCCCGCGGCCGAGGAGTTCTTCGTCCGGGCGGCCGCGCGCTGGTCGATGCGAACGACGTATGACGCCGCGCCGCCGCACGTGTCGATCAGGCGCCTGCGGCCGCGCTGAGAGTGCGGCCGGGCGAGCCTCTGGGGCTCGCCCGGTACCGCCCGGTCCTAGATCACCACTGATTGGAAACGTCCCAGGTGCAGTGTCGTGCGCCTGGGTGGCTTATGACACTCCCGACCACCAGGACTGGCCGCCGACCGTGAAGGCCGGCGCGTTGCCCGGCTGGGCCACCGTCTGCGGCGACCCCGGCCGAGTGGGCAATCCGCCGGACCCCTGAGGCTACCGAGACTCGTCGCATACCCTCGATCACGTGGCCACCGTCCCCGCCATCAGCTATCCGCCACAGCTTCCGGTCAGCGAGCACCGCGAGGAGCTGCTGGAGGTGCTGCGCGACAACCAGGTCGTCGTCCTGGCAGGGGAGACCGGCTCGGGCAAGACCACCCAGCTGCCGAAGCTCTGCCTCGAGCTGGGTCGCACGTCGATCGCGCACACGCAGCCCCGGCGGATCGCGGTGCTCGCTGACCGGAAGCTGTCGCGGATAGCTGATGGCGGGGACGGTGGCCACGTGATCGAGGGTATGCGACGAGTCTCGGTAGCCTCAGGGGTCCGGCGGATTGCCCACTCGGCCGGGGTCGCCGCAGACGGTGGCCCAGCCGGGCAACGCGCCGGCCTTCACGGTCGGCGGCCAGTCCTGGTGGTCGGGAGTGTCATAAGCCACCCAGGCGCACGAACCTGCGCCTCGAACGATCCAATCAGTGGTGATCTAGGACCGGGCGGTACCGGGCGAGCCCAGAGGCTCGCCCGGCCGGCACTCTCAGCGCGGCCGCAGGCGCCTGATCGACACGTGCGGCGGCGCGGCGTGATACGTCGTTCGCATCGACCAGCGCGCGGCCGCCCGGACGAAGAACTCCTCGGCCGCGGGCCGTCCGGGATCGGCCAGCCAGATCTCGCCGGTCGAGCCGACGAGCCGCGGCAGCAGCTCCTCGAGCACCGGCACGTTGCGGGCCTCGTCGAGCCGTCGGCCGCGAGCGCCAGGATACGCGGGCCCGGCCTCCACGATCTCGTCCAGGGCGTACCAGGTCGCCACGTCGGCGTCGATCGTCACGCCGTTGCGCCGCGCGTTCTCGGTCGCGACCGCCATCGCGTTGGCCGACCAGTCGGTGGCCAGCACGCGGCCGCCCGCGAGCGCCGCCGCGAGCGACGGGAGCGCCAGCCCGCAGCCGATCTCGAGCACGCGCGCGCCGCGCAGCGCGCGGCCGTGGATGGCGCGCGCGAGCGCCAGGCCGCTCGGCCACAGCTCGACCCAGTAGGGCAGGTACTCGTCACGGGTGGCGAACGCCTCCTCGTCCAGCAGCGCCTCGCCGTCACGCGGTCGCAGGATGGTGAGCTCGTGCTCGCCGAGCACCACCGTCTCCTCGAGGAGGTCGAGCTCGTCCAGCACGGCTCAGCCGGTCGGCGACGCCGAGGGCGGCCGCGGCCTCCTCGAGCCGGTCGTCGCCCCAGAACAGCTCGTCGGACACCTGCACGGTCGGCACGCCGAACACGCCCAGCTCCAGCGCGGCGTCCGTCGCGGCCTTGACCGCCTGCTTGACGTCGTCGTCGGCGATGTGCGCGCGCACGTCTTCGGGATCCAGGCCCACCTCCGCGGCCGCCGCGAGGACGCCGTCGAGCTCCCTGACGCCGTCGGGGTCGCTGAAGTGGCGCCGGAACGCGGCGCGCGAGAACTCGCGCAGCACGCCCGCGCGCTCGGCGAGCACGCGCGGCGCGCAGCGGCGCCAGCGAGTAGCTCTCCTTCGGCCAGCCGTCGGGCCAGCTCAGCGGCAGTCCGAGCGCGGCCGCGCGGCGCTCGCAATCCCGCATCGTCGGCTCACGGTTCTCGACGTCGAACGACCACGGCTCTCGCTGGTGGGCGATCAGCAGGAACGCGAACGCGATCGGCTGCCAGCGCGGGCGCACGGGCAGCACGTCGTCGACGCGGTGGGCCGCGATGTACGCGAACGGCGAGTTGAAGTCGTAGTAGAAGACCGGCTCGTCCATCAGTGCACCGACTGGCGCTCGCGGCTGACGGTGAACCCGTGGCCGTTGCGGTTGTGGCAGCTCAGCCCCGTCCGGCGCGACGTGCAGGTGAACGGGCCCACGCGCTTGGTCTTGCCGTATGCCAGCACCGGTGCCTTCGGCTCGCCGATCGTGTCGGTCACGTGGATCAGGCGCGCCTTGCCGCTGCGGGTCATGCGGACCGCGCGATCGTTGAGGAAGAACAGGTCGCAGCGGATCACCAGACCCTGTCCTTCGTCGTAGACGCGGCACACGATCTTCTTGGACGGCATCTGGAAGACGACGTCCTTCGCGACGGCCGGCACAGCGAGCGCCAGCAGCGCGGCGAGCGCGAGGGTCAGGGACAGGCGGCGCATGGCGCTCAACGTACCTCTCAGCGCAGCTCCCTGCGCACGACCACTCGCAGGCCGGACCAGATGTCGTCGATTGCGCAGACCTTGGTGTCGACGAGGCCGGTCGGAAGCGCCACGTCGCGCACGACGTCTTCCGTCATGTCGGTGTTCACACCGCTCGCGCGCTTCGGCCAGGCGACCCAGAGCATGCCGTCCGGCTCGATCGCGCGCCGCAGCCCATCGAGCCGGCGCTCGAGCTCGCGCCGCGCCGTCACGAAGCAGACGACGAGGTCGGTGTGTCTGGCGAGCCGCTGCGCCGTCGTCTCGATGCCGTCGACCGCGAATCCCCGCGGCGCGTTGACATAAACGACCCGCATCCCCTCCTTGAAGCCGAGCTTGCGCGCCAGCGGCGTGCCCGAGTAGCCCGCGGCGCTCACGCGAGCGCCTCCGCGATGACCTTCGACAGCTGCCCGCCCTGCCAGGCGATCGGGGAGCTGCCCTCGTCCTCGACGACGAGGCGCGCGTTCGGGATCGTCTCGGCGTAGGCCTCCCCCACGCTGCGCGGATGGCCGGGGTCGGCCTCGTCGCGGCTGGCCACGATCGTGACGGGCATCGTCAGCGCCGCGAGCTCCTCCATGCGCTCGAACGGCCGCGAGCGCGGCACCTGGCGCAGCGCCTGCGCGACCGCTTCGGGATGTTCGTGCAGGCTCAGGCGCTGGCGCAGGACCTTCTCGGTCGTCTCCGCCCACGGACCCGTGATCGGGCCGTAGGCCGCGACGAACCCCTCCACTCCGCCGCGTTCGAGACCGTCGGCGAGCGCGTCCCAGCGCACGAGGTCGCCCGGAAAGCCGGCGGGGTCGTACGCCGGGGTGATGACCACGAGCGCCAGCGCCCGCTCCGGCCGGTCCAGGGCGAAGCGCAGCAGCGTGTGCGCGCCCATCGACGCGCCCGCGAGCAGCGCGCGGTCGATCCCGCGCTCGTCGAGCACGCGCTCCAGGTCGGCCGCGAGCGTCGGATAGTCGTAGGGCTCGGCCGGATCCGAGCGCCCGTGTCCGCGCGCGTCGTAGGCGATCACGCGATGGCCGGAGCGCTCGAGCGACCGCGAGCCCATCACGACGTAGCGGTGCGTCGCGGTCAAACCGTGCAGCAGGACGACCGGGGTTCCTTCGCCGGTGTCATGGACGTCGAGGCGCGCCATGGGCAGTTCGTATCATCGCTGGCGATGACCGTCATCGACGTCACCGAGGCGACCTTCGAGCAGGAGGTCGTCGAGCGCTCGCGCACGACGCCCGTCGTCGTCGACTTCTGGGCCGAATGGTGCGGCCCGTGTCGCACGCTCACGCCGATCCTCGAGAAGGCCGCCGCCGCGCGCGAGGGCGAGGTCGTGCTCGCCAAGCTCGACACGGACGCCAACCAGCAGCTTGCCGCCGCCTTCCAGATCCAGGGCATCCCCGCGGTCAAGGCGTTCAAGGACGGCCAGGTCGTCGACGCGTTCGTCGGCGTCCAGCCGCCGCCGGCCGTCGAGCGGTTCTTCGACAAGCTCGTGCCCAGCGAGGCGGACCGCCTGGCTGAGGCCGGCGACGAAGCGTCGCTGCGCCGCGCGCTGGAGCTCCAGCCGGGGCGCGAGGACGCGTCGCTCGCGCTCGGCGCCCTGCTGCACCGCCGCGGCGAGGAGGACGCCGCGCTGGAGATCCTCGACGCGGTGCCGCGCTCGTTCGCAGCCGAAGGGCTCGCGTCCCGCATCCGCCTGGAGCGCGAGGACCCCGCGCTGGCCGGCGCCTTCAAGGCGCTCGACGACGGTGACACCCAGCGTGGGCTCGACCTGCTGCTCGAGGCGCTCCCCGGCGCCGACGGCCACAAGGACGACATCCGCCGGGTCGTCGTCGGCGTCCTGGACGAACTCGGCGTCGACCACCCGCTCTCCCGCGAGACCCGCCGCCGCCTCGCGTCCGCGCTGTACTAGCTGGCGCTTACGCCTTGCGGGCGTTGCGTCACGTTGGTGGCGCGCAGCGCGGCTCCGTGCGGGCGCTCCGCGCTGGTTGCCGTCATCGAGGGAGAGGGTGAAACCGCTGGCGCTCACTTGGGCTGCCTACGTCGCTATATGCGCGAACTATGCCGCCCAAGTCGCGTTAGGTGCCGGCCGCGCCGCGGACTGCCGGCCCGACCCCCGTGACATTGGGGTCTGACCCTTTTGTCC
>CAWCEB010000008.1:0-21119 GCA_963794105.1 uncultured Actinomycetes bacterium
CCCCGCAGGACGATCCCGACGCCCTCAGCGAGGACGCGTGCGTGATCAGCCCGATCGAGTTCGCGCTCTCGACCGCCGGGGGCACGCCCTACGACGAGACGGCCGGGACCGTGACCGTGCGCGACGACGCGTTCGCGATCCCGGGCGGGACGCAGGGGTGCGACCCGAAGTTCAACGGGTTGCGCATCCTCGGCGCGTTCAACAGTGCGGCGAAGCTCCCATCGGGCACCGGGAAGAACTCGCTCGTCGCCTCGGTGCAGCTCGCGCCGGTCATCCGCCGCGGTGTCATCGCCGCCGGTGACGGCGACGCCGACGACGCCGCGCAACGCGCTCATCGACGCGACCGGCTCGCAGGTGCCCGCGGGCGTGAGGAGCTACGAGTTCGACACCGATGGCGATCCCGCCGGCGCGTTCGAGGCGATGACGGGCGACGGCATCCTCGGCGTCGGGTTCCCCACGGCCGGGCCGCACGTCGTGCGCGCGAGGGTGACCGACGTGGACGGCGACAGCGACGTCGCGTCCACGACCGTCGACGTCGCGGCGGGCGCGGGCCCGCCGCCGCCGCAAACCGCGTCCCTGCGCGCCGGCGACATCGTGCGGCTCCCGTCGGCCCGGCGCTGCCGGCGCACGCGCACGCTGCGCCTCACGGTCCTCCCGTCGGCCGACGCCAAGGTGTCCGCCGTGACGGTGACGGTGGGCAGGCGCCACCGCCGGGTCACCGGCGCGGCGCTGACCCGCCCGATCACGATCCGACACCTCCCGCGGGGCGCCTATACCGTGAGGGTCGTCGTGATCCTCGCCAACGGCACCAAGCTCCCCGAGCACCGCAGGTACCGGACGTGCCGCCCGACGACGTGACCGTCGAGATCAAGGTCCGCGACAACGGGCCCTACAAGGTGACGGGGCCCGTTCGGCTGATCGATGCCGACGGCAACGAGTTCGAGTTGCCGGAGGGGCCGATCGTGCTGTGCCGCTGCGGGAAGTCGCAGACCAAGCCGTTCTGCGACAAGGCGCACCGGGAGACGGGCTTCGAATCGTGCCCGCGGGCATGAGCGATCGGGGACCGAGCACCCGCGCGGCGCACGCCGGGCTGCCCGAGCCCGCACAGGGCGAGCCGATCATGCCCGGGCCGGTGCTCGCGGCGCCGTTCCATCTCGCCGGCGACGTGGGCGACGTCATCGGCTACAACCGCGACGGCAACCCGACGTTCGCGCGCTACGAGGCTGCGCTGGCGGAGTTCGAGGGCGCCGACGTCGTGCGTCTTCGCGTCGGGGATGGCCGCGGTGCACGCGGCGCTGGAGACGACGCTGAAGCCCGGCGACGTGCTGGTGGCGCCCGACGACGGCTACCCGGGCATTCGCGGCATCGCGCGCGACCACCTCGCGCCGCGCGGGATCGAGGTGCGGCTCGTGCCGACCGACGACGCGGCCGTTCGCGAGGCGCTGCCCGGTGCGACCGCCGTCTTCCTCGAGTCTCCGTCGAACCCGGCGCTGAACGTCATCGACATCGCGGCGATCGCGCGCGACACGGACGCGTTCGTCGCGGTCGACAACACGCTGGCCGGGCCCCTGCACCAGAACGTGTTCGAGCTCGGGGCGGACATGTCGATCGTGAGCGCGACGAAGTACCTCACCGGCCACAGCGACATCAACATGGGCTACGTCGCCGCCCGCGACACCGCGAAGCTGCGCCAGTGGCGCGACGCTCACCGGTGCGCTGCCGGGACCGTTCGAGACGTGGCTCGCACACCGCTCGCTCGCGACCTACCCGCTGCGGCTCGAGCGCCAGATGGCCAACGCGCAGGCGCTGGCGACGATGCTCGGCGAGCGCGCCGGAGGTGAGCGACGTCCGCTACCCGGGCCTCGGGGCGGTCGTGAGCTTCACGCTGGCGAGCGCGGACGCGGCGCAGCGCTTCCTCGCCGCCTGCGAGCTCGTCATCGAGGCGACCAGCTTCGGCGGGTTGCATTCGAGCGCCGAGCGCCGCGGGCGCTGGGGCACCGACGCCGTCGCGGAGGGCTTCATCCGCTTCTCGCTGCGGCATCGAGGACACGGCCGACCTGCTCGCCGACGTCGAGCGGGGGCTGGACGTCCTGCGCTCCGCCTAGTCTCGGTACGAATGGCGAAGTCGATCTGGGTGTGTGGGGCCTGCGGGCACGCGGAGGCCAAATGGCACGGGCAGTGCCCCGGCTGCGGCGAGTGGAACACGCTCGCCGAGGAGGCCGCGCCCGCGAAGGCCGCGGGCGGCGCTCGTGGCGTCGCGCGGGCACGCGCGGCGGCGCGGGTCGTCCCGCTGCGCGACGTCGAGGTGCCGCGGGTCGAGCGGCTGCTGACCGGGATCGGCGAGTTCGACCGTGTCCTGGGCGGCGGCCTGGTGCCCGGCTCGCTCGTGCTGCTCGGCGGCTCGCCGGGCATCGGCAAGTCGACGCTCACGAACATGGCGCTCGGCAACCTCCAGGCGGCCGGGCGCCGCACGCTCTACGTCTCCGGCGAGGAGTCCGCGGCGCAGATCCGGCTGCGCGCCTCACGGCTGGGCGCAGGCGCGCTCGACGTTCCGGTGCTGGCGGAGACCGATCTCGAGACGGTGCTGGCGACGATGGCCGCCGAGCGGCCCGAGGTCTGCGTGATCGACTCGGTGCAGACGCTGCACGCGCCCGAGCTGACGGGCGCGCCGGGCTCGGTCGGGCAGGTGCGCGAGGTGGCATCGCAGATCATGCGCGCGGCGAAGAGCGCCGGCGTCGCGGTGCTGCTCGTGGGCCACGTGACCAAGGAGGGCGCGCTCGCCGGCCCGCGCGTGCTCGAGCACCTCGTGGACTGCGTCCTGCAGTTCGAGGGCGAGCGCGAGCGCACGTACCGCACGCTGCGCGCGCTGAAGAACCGCTTCGGCTCGACGAACGAGACCGGCGTCTTCGAGATGCGCCAGGGCGGCCTGGTCGAGGTGCTCGACCCGAGCGCCCGCTTCGTCGGCGAGGCCACGGGCAAGCCCGGCATCGGTCGTGCTGGCGGCGATGGAGGGCACGCGTCCGCTGCTGGTCGAGGTCCAGGCGCTCGTGTCCCCGAGCGAGCTCGTCCCGCCGCGGCGCGTCTGCAACGGGATCGACCGCAACCGGCTGGCGCTCGTGCTCGCGGTGCTGGCGCGCCACGCGGGCGTCGGCGACGGGCACGCAGGACGTGTTCGTCAACGTCGTCGGCGGGGTGCGCGTGGACGAGCCCGGCGCCGACCTTGCCGTCGCGCTTGCCGTGGCGAGCGCGGCGCGCGGCGTGGCCGCATCGGCCGGCAGCGCGCCCGCTGGCGTGCTTCGGCGAGATCGGCCTCACGGGCGAGCTGCGCTCCGTCGCGCACGGCGACCGGCGCGCGGAGGAGGCGGCGAAGTTCGGCCTCGCGCCGGTGCTCTGCGCGGAGACCGCGCCAACGCTTCGCCAGGCGCTGCGCTCCGCCCTCGGCGGGGCCGAGCAGCGCGCCGCGGCGTAGGTTGCGCCGCGCCACACGGGTGTGAGACCGTCCGTGATCCACCATCGATAAGGGGGCTACTTCGATGTCACGGACCATCTGCCGCGCGCTGCCGGCCGCGGGCATCTGCGGTGCGCTGCTCGCGTTCGCTCCGGGTGCGCTCGGCGCCACGGTTGCGCTGAACGGGACGACGATCACGTATACGGCGTCTCCTGGGGAGTCGAACAACCTCAGCATCAACCAGACGGGCGGGAACTTCACGTTCGACGAGACCATCATCTCGATCGTCGACGGTGACGGCGGCGGTGGCTGCGTCGTCGCGGCCGGCAACGCATCGTGCCCGGAGGGCGGCGTGACGCGGCTGGTCATCGACACCGGTGACGGCGACGACGCCGTCACCAACAACACGACGAACGTCAGCGTCCCGGAGACCGTCACGCTCGGTGATGGCGAGGACTTCGTCGACGGCACGAAGAACGCCGACCTGCTCGACGGCGGCCCCGGGCCCGACGACATCCAGGGAGAGGACGGCGCTGACGTCATCAACGGAGCAGGTGGCCCGGACGACCTCAACGGCGATGCCGGCAGCGACCAGGTCAACGGAGGCGCCGGCCCGGACCGGGTCCGAGGAAGCGACGGAAACGACCAGCTTCACGGCAACGACGGTCCCGACAACCTCGACGGCGACAGCGGCGACGACCAGCTGTTCGGCGACGCGGGCGACGACAGCCTGAACAACGACGACGGCGCCGACGTCTTCAGCGGCGGCGAGGGCCACGACTTCCTGGAGTCGTTCAGCTCCAAGGACCAGAGCTGGACGCAGGACAATGTCGCCAACGACGGCGCGGCCGGAGAGGGTGACAACTGGGGCAGCGATCTCGAGGACCTCAGTGTGGGCGACGGTGACAACACCGTGATCGCCGGATCGGGTGACAACCGCATCGACACGGGCAACGGCTCGAACTTCCTCAACGGCGGACCCGGCGCCGGCCAAGCTGGCCGGTGGACCTTGTCGCCGGCGAACCCGAACGTCCAGCTCGCGCACCGATCGCGGAGGGCCGGGAGATCGTCGTGCTGTCGTTTCCCTACGACGTGCGGATCGTCGAGGCGGCACGGCGGATTCCGGGGCGGCGCTTCGACTGGGACACGCGCGAGTGGTGGGCGCTCGCGGACGACTGGGTCGGCGCGCACGTCGCCGACATCGTGGCGCGCTTCCCGGAGCTGGAGCCCAGCGACGAGGCGGCAGCGTGGCTGCGCGGCGTCGGCGATCGCTGGATCGGCTCGGTCAGCACCGCGCGCCACGACGGGCGCGGGTGGTTCGCGCTGCGTTCGCGGGCGGGGGAGATCCCCGAGCCGCTGCGCGACGGCGCGCTGGAGCGCGAGCACGACACGCTCGTCCCGCTCACGCCGGAGAACGCCGCGGTGTTGGTCGCCGAGCGCGCCGCGCGGCCCGACGGCGCGGCGGTGCGGTGCCTCAACGCGCTGGAGCACGGCCTCGACCTGCCGCCGACGCGGCTGGTTGTCACGCGTGACGTCGACGGCGCGCGGCTCGGGCTGGACGTCCTGTGGGACCACGACGCCGGCGCGGCGTTCGAGCAGCTCCCGGGCGCGGAGGCGGGCCGCCGGCTGCCGCTGGACCCATGGGTGATCGAGCCGCTCGACGCGTTCATCGGCATGCACGGAACCGTCGTCGACGGCCCGGCGCAGCCGGTGCTGGCGAAGCTGCGGGCCGAGCACGACGCGGCCGCGGAGGTGATCCGGCACTCGCGGGCGACCGAGGGCGAGCCCATCAAGGTCGTTGCGGAGCGGCTCGGCGGGACGCTGGAGCCGTTCCAGTGGGCGGGCGTCCGCTACGCGCTCGCGGCGCGCCGCTGCTTCATCGCCGACGAGCAGGGGCTCGGCAAGACCGTGGAGGCGCTTGCCGCGCTCGAGGCCGACGACGCGTTTCCCGCGGTCGTCGTCTGCCCGGCGTCGCTCAAGCTCAACTGGGAGCGCGAGGCTGCGCGCTGGCTTCCGCACCGCACCACGACGATCGTGCAGGGCAAGACCGGGACGCCACCGGCAGCAGACATCACGATCCTCAACTACGAGATCGTGGCCGCGCACCGCGAGGCGCTGGTCCGGCGCCGGGCGCAGGCGCTCGTGCTCGACGAGTCCCACCTGGCGAAGAATCCGCGCGCCAAGCGCACCCAGGCGGTCCGGCGGCTCGCCGCCGCGCTGCCGGACGACGGGCTGCGCCTCGCGTTGACGGGCACGCCGGTGCTCAACCATGCCGAGGAGCTGATCAGCCAGCTGCGCGTGCTCGGCCGGCTGGACGACTTCGGCAGCGGCGCGCGGTTCGCGCGCCAGTTCCAGGGGCCGTTGCTGGAAGAGCGGCTGCACTGGCACCTGCGGCGCACGTGCTTCGTCCGGCGGCTCAAGCAGGAGGTGCTGCCGCAGCTGCCGGCCAAGCGCCAGGTCGTCGTGCCGGTGGCGCTCGACAACGACCAGGAATACCGGCTGGCCGAGGAGGACGTGATCGCGTGGCTGCGCGAGCAGCCGCTCGACCTGTCGGAGCTCGACGCGAAGATCGCGCGCGTGCTGCGCGCCGAGCGCCTCGCGCAGCTCACGACGCTGCAGCGGCTGGCGGCGAAGGGCAAGCTGCACGCGGCGCTGGCCTGGATCCATGACTTCCTCGCGAGCGGCGAGCCGTTGGTCGTGTTCGCGCGCCACGTCGAGGTGCAGGAGGCGGTGCTCGAGCGCTTCCCCGATGCGGCGCACCTGATGGGTCGTGACGCGGTGCCCGAGCGCGAGGCGACGGTGCGCGCGTTCCAGGACGAGACCAACCCCGCCCACCCGCAGCTGCTCGTCGCGGCCACGCGCGTGGCGGCGCAGGGCTTCACGCTCACGCGCGCGTCGAACGTGGCGTTCCTCGAGCTCGAGTGGACGCCGGCGATGCACGACCAGGCCGAGGACCGCCTGCACCGCATCGGCCAGCGCGACGCCGTCACGGCCTGGTACCTGCTCGCCGCGGGCACGATCGACGAGACGATGGCCGAGCTGGTCGCGCGCAAGCGCGGCATCGTCGGCGCGGTCACCGACGGCCGCCGCCTCGACGGCGACGGCCTCGTGGACGAGCTCGTCAAGGACCTCCGCGCGCGGCCCTACCGCCACCTGCGGGCGGCCGGCTGAGCAGCGCGCGCCAGTACGCGATCATCGCGCGCTCGTGGCGGATGCCGGCGTCGAGCGTGCTGATCGGGCCGCGGGGGGAGTCCGGCGCCTGGCTGAGCGTCGCGTGGAGCTCCTCGTAGGTCGCGAGCATCTGTTCGTGCTCCTTGAGCTGGCGCTCGGCGACCGCGTGTGGGTCGGCGCCGAAGAAGACCTTGATCAGCGACACGTCGCGCAGCTCCGGCGCCGGTGAGCCCGGGTCGGCCAGCCACGCGTCGAGCGCGGCTTCGCCCGCTGCGGTGATCGTGAACCGGCGCCGGCGCCGCCCGCCGTCCTCGCGCTGCTCGCTGACGAGGCCGGCCTTGGCCAGGCGCTCGGGCTCCGCATAGAGCTGCGAGTGCGGGATCGACCAGAAGTGGCCGACCGAGAGCGCGTGCATCTGCTTGAGGTCGTACGGCGTGCTCGGCCCGGCGGCGCGCAGGAAGCCGAGGACCATGGCGGAGGTGGGTGAGAGGGAGGGACTTGACAATAGTCCGAAACAGACGATACGTTTCAGAATATGGTAACGCTTGCGACGGACGCCGCGCTGGGACTGACGAACCTCGACGACGAGATCACGGTCGACGAGCTGGAGCTGGAGGGGGAGCTTCCCTCGTGGCTTGCGGGCAGCCTGCTGCGCACCGGCCCGGCGCGCTGGGACCTCGGCGAGCAGACCGTCAACCACTGGTTCGACGGCCTGGCGATGCTGCACCGGTTCACGATCGACAACGGCGCGGTCTCGTACGCCAATCGCTTCCTGCGGACGAAGGCATTCGAGGGCGCGAAGCAGGGCCGCCTCGGCTACCGCGAGTTCGCCACCGACCCATGTCGCAGCGCCTTCCAGCGGGTCGCCAGCCTGTTCGACCCCGGCTTCACGGACAACGCCAACGTCAACGTCGCGCGGGTCATGGGCAAGTGGGTCGCGCTGACGGAGACGCCGATGGCGGTCAGCTTCGACCCCGAGACGCTCGAGACGCTCGGCGTCACGAAGATCCCGGCCACGACCGGCGGCCTCGCGCATCCCCACTCCGATCGCGGCAAGGCGCTGTCGATGGGGGTGCACATGACGGGCCGGCCCGCCTACCGCCTGATCGAGGACGACCGCATCGTCGCGAAGCTCCCGGTCCGGCGCCCGGCCTACATCCATTCGTTCGCCATGACCGAGCGCTTTGCGGTCCTGATCGAGCACCCGTACACGGTCAACCCGATCAAGATCCCGCTCTCCAACAAGCCGTTCATCGAGCACTTCGAGTGGCATCCGGAGCGAGGCACGCGGTTCGTGGTGTTCGACCGCCGCACGGGTCGGCACGTCGGCGACTGGCATGGCGACGCGTTCTTCGTCTTCCACAACGTCAACGCGTTCGAGGACGGCGAGGACATCGTCATCGACCTGTGCGCCTACGAGGACCCGGAGATCGTGAACGCACTGGGCCTGCAGCGCCTGCGTGCCGGCGAACGGGTGCCCGAGTCGCACCTCGAGCGCTTCCGCCTGACGCCCGGCGGTGCGGTCGAGCGCACGCGGCTGGCCGACGAGCCGCTCGAGCTGCCGCGGATCGACTACGGCCGCGTCAACGGCAGGCCCTACCGCTACGTCTGGGGGACGGGGGCGCGGTCGGACTTCTTCGACACCGTCGTCAAGGCTGACATCACGACGGGGGAGACGCTGACGTGGAGCGAGGGCTATCCCGGTGAGCCCGTGTACGTCGGGCGCCCCGGCCGCGAGGCAGAGGACGACGGCGTCCTGCTCACGGTCGTGCTCGAGCCCGAGCGCGGCGTGTCATCGCTCGTCGTCCTCGATGCGGCGACGCTGACCGAGCTGGCGCGGGCGCGGGTCCCGCACCACATCCCGTTCGGCTTCCACGGCCAGTTCAGCAGGGCGTGACGTCGAGCCGGTGCGTCGTGAGCAGCAGGCGGCCCAGCGCCGTCCAGGCGGCTCCGTAGTACGTCGAATGCGAGCGCTGCAGCGCGGCGGCATCGTGCAGCAGCAGCGCCGCGTTGTCGCGATAGCCGTTCGCCTGCGCGGCCGCCGCGGCGGCGACGAGCGTCACGGGATGGTGCGAGCGCCCGGTCGGCCGCCCGTCGAGGGCCCGCTCGACGGCAAGACCGGCGGGGAGCCGGCCACGGAAGACCCGCCACGCGCGCGCCGCGATCCGGCGCCCGGACGGGGCGGGGTCCGACGCCAGCCGCACGAGCGCCCGCGGCGCGTCCCAGGAGAACCTGCCGGTGCCGCGCGCGCCGCTGGCAGCGTTCGCCGTGTGCGCCACGCCGGACGGGCTCGACACCGTCGCCCAGTCGGGCGGCAGCGGCTGCGCGAGCGCGCGGATGACGCGCCGGCCGTTGCGGGCGACCGCGCCGTAGCGATGGTCGCCGGTGAGGTGGCCGAGCGCGAGCAGCGTCCGGGGATCCAGGTAGCTGGGGTTGAACACCGTCCGCCCGCGCGTGCTCGCCCACGGGCCTGCCGCGAGCACGCGACCGCTGGTTTCGCGGGCCAGCACCGCGCCGCCGATCCGCCCGGCCGCGGCGCGCAGGTCGGGCCTGCTGAAGCGACATGCGGCGACCATCAGCGCCCGGGCGGCGTCGAGGTCGGCGTCGCTCGCCGCCTGGTGGTCCGTGATGGCTCCCTTCGCCCAGTGGAACGCCAGCAGCCCGTCGGGCCGCTGGAGGTGCGCCTGCGTCCAGCTCCAGACGCGATCGAAGCGCGCGCCGTCGCCGATCGCCGCCGCGGCCAGCATCGCGTACGCCTGGCCCTCGCCGACGGTGTCGCCGCCCTGGTCGCGGCGCACCACGCGCCCGTCGGGGTCGACATAGCCGTCGAGGAACGCCGTCGTCGATGCGACCGCGAGGCGGTCCGCCTCGGCCGGGCCGGGGGCCTTGGGAATGGGCCGCTGGTGCTGGGCCGCCTGGCCGCAGCCAGGGAAGATCATCACGAGGAACAGGACAGGGAGCAGCCGACGCGCGCGGGACATCCGTTGACCGCTACCCCGTGACGCGGTGTCGAACCTAAGCTCCTCCTAAAAGCGCTGCTAGAATCAGCACTGATGGCGACGAGATCGGGTGATGAGCTCACTGAGCTCGAGAGTCGCCAGGAGCCCCGGCTGGTCAAGGCTCTCGAGATGGTTGCGCCCGGTACGGCGCTGCGTGAGGGGATCGACAACGTCCTGCACGCGCGCACCGGCGGGCTGCTGGTGATCGGCGAGCAGGAGGAGCTCTCGTTCCTCTTCTCCGGCGGCATCAAGCTCGACGTCGACTACACGCCGTCGCTGCTGTACCAGGTGGCGAAGATGGACGGGGCGATCACGCTGAGCGCCAACGCGACGAAGATCGCGATGGCCAACGTCCAGCTCATGCCCGATCCCACGATCCTCTCGCTGGAGACCGGCACCCGGCACCGCACCGCCGAGCGCGTCTCCAAGCAGACCGACGCGCTGGTCATCGCCGTCTCCCAGCGCCGCGAGGTCGTCAGCCTCTACGTGGACGGCGCGAAGTACATCCTCGAGGACATCCCGGTCGTGCTCGCCAAGGCCAACCAGGCGCTCGCGACGCTCGACAAGTACCGCACGCGCCTCGACCAGGTCTCGACCCGCCTCACCGCCCTGGAGTTCGAGGGCGGCGCGACGCTCCACGACGTGCTGACCGTGCTCCAGCGGTCCGAGCTCGTCACGCGCATGGCGGTCGAGATCGAGCGCTACATCGTCGAGCTGGGCACCGAGGGCCGGCTGATCGAGATGCAGCTCGAGGAGACCATGGTCGGCACCGCCGCCGACAAGGCCGCCCTCATCCACGACTACCTGGCCGAGGACTCAGACGAGGCGTTCGCCGCCGCGCTGGACCAGCTCGGCCGCCTGCCCCACCAGGACCTGCTCGACTTCGGGCGCCTGGCGGAGATGGTGGGCTATGACCGCAAGCTCAACACGCTCGACTATCCGGTGTCGCCACGTGGCTACCGGATCCTCGGGCGGATCCCACGGCTGCCCAAGCTGGTCGTCTCGCACATCGTGAAGGAGTTCGGTGGGCTGGACGAGCTGCTGGCAGCCACCGACGCGGAGCTGGAGGGCGTCGAGGGCGTGGGAGAAATCAGGGCCAAGGAGATCCGCGAGGGCCTGCGCCGGTTGCAGGAGATCAATCTCGTGGATCGCTACTTGCAGACCTAGGACAAGCGAAGCCGGGGCACCCCGGCCGACCAAGGAGGACATCATTCCGGACAAGACCGACGATCAGCTGGCCGAGGACCTCGAGGCCCCCATCGAATACGTGAACATCGATTTCGAACTCGGCGACAGCGTGGTGTATCCCCACCACGGTGCCGGGAAGGTCCTCAAGAAGGAAAAGCGGGTCATGTTCGGTGAGGAGCGGGAGTACCTCACCATCAAGATCCTTCATAACGACATGACCGTCATGGTCCCCTGCGAGAACGCCGGCAAGGCCGGCCTGCGCAGGATCATCGACGACGAAGCCGTCAAGAAGGTTCTTGCCGTTCTTGCTGACGACATCTCCGAGATGCCCAAGAACTGGAACCGCCGCTTCAAGCACAACCGCGACAAGATCAAGACGGGCGACATCTACGAGCTCGCCGAGGTCGTGCGCAACCTCGCGATCCGCGAGCACGAGAAGGGCCTGTCGACGGGTGAGAAGCAGATGTTCACCCGCGCGAAGAAGATCCTCGCGTCCGAGCTGATGTACGCGCTCGAGATGGAGGAGGACGAGGCCGAGCAGCACCTCGACAACCTGCTGGCCGACTCGGCGGGTGCGAGCCTGGCGGCAGCCTCGTAGGAGCACTGAACCGTGGCGGTCGCGCTGATCGTGGCCGCGGGTCGTGGCGAGCGCCTTGGGAGTGAGGAGCCCAAGGCGTTCGTCACGTTAAGGGGCCGTCCGATGGTCGAGTGGTCGGTGGAGGTCCTCTCGCAGGTCTGCGACCAGGTTGTCGTGGCGCTTCCTGCTGGCGTCGACGCTCCTGCGGGAACGATCGGGGTGGTCGGCGGCGCGGAGCGCTCGCTGTCGGTCCGCAACGCGCTGCAGGCGGCCGCAGGCGATCCGGTGCTCGTCCACGATGCGGCGCGCCCGCTGTTGACCGTCGAGCTGGCGCAGGCGTGCATCGACGCGCTCGGCGCACGCGGTCTCGACGCCGCGATCGCAGCCGCCCCGGTGACCGACACGATCAAGCAGGCGGGCGCCGGCCAGGTCGTCGAGCGCACGCTGGACCGCTCCCGGCTGTGGGCGATCCAGACGCCGCAGGCCTTCCGCCGCGAGGCGCTCGAGCGCGCGCTCGCCCAGCCCGACGACGTGGTCGCCGCCGCCACCGACGACGCCGCGCTGGTCGAGGCCCTCGGCGGTCGCGTCGGCATCGTCGAGGCCCCGCGCGAGAACCTGAAGGTGACGACGGCGCTGGATCTGCGCGTCGCGGAACTCCTGCTGGCGGCACGCTGAGTGAGCATCAGGGTCTGGCCCCTCATGCTCACCTCGGCCCGACGATTGCGTCGATGAAGTCGGTCTTGGCTTCGGCGTAGGCGTCGCGGTTGGTGCGAAAGCGGCGGGCAAGGTCGCGCTTGAGAGCCGCGTATTCCTGGGACAGCTGCGCGTCCGCCCGCAGGGCGTCGCGGAAGTCGACGTGGCGGGCGAGCAGCGCCGGATCGTCGGTGAGGTGCAGGTGGTGCCGGCGATCGTGGAGTGACGGGTGGCAGAGCCACGTGCGGTGGTCGCCCTGCGGCCCGAGCGTGGCTGGGTGCACGTAGCCCGCCTCGGTCACCAGCCGGTCGATCGGAGCGTCGATGTCGTCCACGAGTGCCATCAGATCGATGATGGGTTTGGCCGCCAGTCCTGGGACTGCGGTCGACCCGATGTGGTGCAGGCCACGGCCGAGGATCGGCTCGAGGCGGGTCAGCTCTGCGGCGAAGCGCTCCGGCCAGATGGGGTCGTAGTCGACCACGACGATCTCGGCTTCACGGCGGCGGGCGTCCACGATCGCGAGACTGCCAGACTGGCCGTCGTGCTGACCGACTACCACGTGCACCTGCGCGTCGACGACCCGTCGAGCACGCCCGCCGAGACGTCCTTCACCGCGGCCAACGCCGCGCGCTACCGCGCGGCTGCGGCAGAGCGGGGGATCGAGGAGCTCGGCGTTGCTGAGCACGTGTATCGCTTCACCGAGGCGCTCGAGCGTCTGGAACCATCCGCTGTGGGTGGAGTCGGCGCACGACGACATCGACGAGTACGTCCGCTTCGTCCGCGAGGAGACGGATCTGCGCCTGGGCATCGAGGCTGACTTCATCCCAGGACGCGAGGACCGCATGCGCGCGCTGCTCGAGGGGCGCGACTGGGACTACGTCGTCGGCTCGATCCACTTTCTCAGCGACGGGGCGCTGGACCATGACGGTTTCGACGTCTGGAACTCCGGCCGGTCGCCCGACCACGTCTGGAGCACGTACTTCGAATGGCTGGGCGAGCTGGCGGCCACCGGGATGTACGACATCCTGGCCCACCCCGACCTGGTCAAGCACTGGGGCAAGGAGCGCCCCTGGCCCGACAGGGACCTGCGCTTCTACTACGACATCGCGATGGAGCGGATCGCCGAGAGCGGGATCGCCATCGAGGTCTCGACGGCGGGCCTGCGCAAGCCCGTCGGCGAGATCTATCCTGACCGCGCGTTCCTGGAGATGGTGATCGACGCCGGCAACCCGATCGCGCTGTCCTCCGATGCGCACGCGCCCGAGCAACTCGGCTTCGAGTACGACCGCGCGCTCGCCTACCTCGACGACGCCGGAGTCAAGGAGCTCTGCGTGTTCGACCGGCGCGAGCGGCGACTGGAGCCGATCGGATGAGCATCCGCTCGGGCATCGGGTGGGACTCGCACCGGCTCGAATCCGGCCGCAGGCTGATCCTGGGCGGCGTCGAGCTCGACCACGACCTGGGACTCGCGGGGCACTCGGACGCCGACGTGCTCACCCACGCGGTCATGGACGCGCTGCTGGGCGCGGCGGCCTGCGGCGACATCGGCCAGTGGTTCCCCGACACGGAGGCGCGTTTCAAGGATGCCGACTCGATGTCGCTGCTGCGCGTCCTCGTGGCCGAGATGGAGGCGCGCGGCGTCCGTCCGACGCACTGCGACACGACCGTGCTGATGGAGCGGCCGAAGCTGTCGCCGCACCGTGACGCAATCCGTGAGTCGCTCGCGGGCGGGCTCAAGCTGCCGTTCGACGCCGTCAACGTGAAGGCGAGCACGGGCGAGGGGCTCGGGTTCGTCGGGCGCGGCGAGGGCGTCGCCGCGCTCGCGATCGTCACCGTCGACGCGGCCTGACGTGCACGAGACCGAGCTCGTCCTCCTCGGGCTGCTGGTCGGGATCTCGGCGTTCCTGCTGCTGGCCTACCGGACGCGGATCCCGTACCCGATCCTGCTCGTCGCCGGCGGCTGTGGCCTGGGCTACGTGCCCGGCGTGCCCGACGTCCGCATGGACCCCGAGATCGTGCTGCTCGCCTTTCTGCCGCCGCTGCTGTACTCGTCGGCGTTCTTCTCGTCGCTGCGCGAGCTGCGGGCCAACCTCGGGCCGATCCTGGTGCTCTCGATCGGCCTCGTCACCGCGACGATGGTCGCGGTGGCGGTGGTCGCGCACGAGGTTGCCGGACTGGCGTGGGCGCCGGCGTTCGTGCTCGGCGCAGTCGTCTCGCCGACGGACCCCGTGGCGGCCAGCGAGATCGCTGGAAGGCTCGGGGCGCGCCGTCGCTACATGGCGATCATCGAAGGCGAAGCGCTGGTCAACGACGCGACGGCACTGATCGCCTACAAGTACGCCGTCGGGGCGGTCACGGCCGGGACGTTCTCGCTGATGGAGGCCGGCGGCAAGTTCGCGCTGGCAAGCGTCGGCGGGATCGCGATCGGCCTCGCGATCGGCTACGTGGTCGCCGAGCTGCGGCGCCGCATCGACGACCCGGCGACGGAGATCTCGATCTCGCTCGTCACGTCATACCTCGCGTACCTGCCGGCGGCCGCGGTCGGGGCCAGCGGCGTCCTGGCGGCGGTCACGAGCGGCGTGTACCTCGGCTGGCGCTCGCCGCAGCTGATCTCGCCGGCGACGCGCCTGCAGGCCTATGCGGTGTGGGAGATCCTCGTGTTCGTCCTCAACGCCGCGCTGTTCACGCTCGTGGGGCTGCAGCTGCCGTCGATCATCGACGGAATCTCGAGCCAGTCCCCGGGCGTGCTCGCGCGCGACGCGGCCGTGGTCATCGCGGCCGTGATCGCGATGCGCGCGTTGTGGGTCTACCCGTTCGCGATGCTGCGGGCGAAGCGGTGGCAGAGCGGCGGGGCGGTGTCGTGGCAGGCGATCGGGGCCGCGGTGACGTGGACCGGGATGCGCGGCGCCGTGACGCTCGCCGCCGCGCTCGCGCTGCCGGAGTTCGGCGACCGCGACCTGGTGATCTTCCTGGCGTTCTCGGTCGTCGTGTTCACCGTCGTCGTCCAGGGGCTGACCCTGCCGTGGCTCATCCGCCGCCTGGACTTCTTCGAGGGCGGCAAGGTCGAGCTGAAGGAGGCAAAGGCGCGGATTCTGGCGGCGAAGGCGGCGATCTCGCGGCTGGAGGAGATCCGCGAGGAGGAGTGGGTGCGCGACGAGACGGCCGACCGCATGCGGGCGCTGTACGAGTATCGGATCCGGCGTTTCAAGGCTCGCTTCGACGACGCCGACGATGGCGCGATCGAGGAGGGCTCGCAGGCCTACCAGCGCCTGCGCCGCCAGATCCTCGAGGCGGAGCGGGCCGAGGTTGTGCGGCTGCGCAACACGGGCACCATCGACGAGCAGACCATGCACCGCATCGAACGCGACCTGGACCTCGAAGACGCCCGGCTGGAGATCTAGACCCACTGATGACCCGTCGCGCCTGGATCGCCTTCGCCACCTGCTCGGTCCTGTGGGGGATCCCGTACTTCTTCATCAAGGTCGCGGTCGACGACTTTTCGGCGGTGTTCGTCGCGTGGGCGCGGATCGCGATGGCCGCGGCGATCCTGCTGCCGCTCGCGTGGCAGCAGGGCGCGTTGCGCGGCCTCTGGGAGCGTCGCTGGCTCGTGACCGCGTTCGGCCTGATCGAGATCGCCGGCCCGTTCACGCTGATCCCGCTGGGCGAGCGTCACATCTCCTCCTCGCTGGCCGCGATTCTCATCGCCGCCGTGCCGCTGACCGTGGCGATCCTGGCGGTGCGCTTCGCCCCGGAGGAGCGGGTCCACGGCGTGCGCCTCGCCGGCCTGTTCGTGGGGCTCGCCGGCGTCGTGATGCTGCTGGGGATCGACGTCGCCGGAAAGAGCGACGAGCTGATCGGCGCGCTGTGCATCCTCGGGGCGACGCTCGGCTACGCGGCTGGCCCGATGCTCGCCAAGAAGACGCTGTCGGACCTTCCGGCGATCGCGCCGGTTGCGGCCGCGCTCACGATCTCGGCGATCGTCCTCACCCCGCTCGCGGCGTTCTCACTGCCGGACCATGCGCCGCCGTTCAAGGCCTGGGGGTCGGTCGTGGTGCTCGGGACGGCCTGCACCGCGATCGCATTGGTCGTGTTCTTCGTGCTGCTGACGGAGGCCGGGCCGTCGCGCGCCAGCGTGATCACCTACATCAACCCGGTGGTCGCGGTCACGCTCGGCGTGGCGTTCCTGAACGAGTCGCTGGGCGCCGCGTCGCTCGCCGGCCTGCTGCTGATCCTCGCCGGCTCCTACGTCTCGACCGGCGGGCGCTTCAGGCGGACGCCCGTTCTCCGCGACGCTCCGCCGCCGCACGGCGAAGCTGATCGTGCTCTACGGAGCGCTTCAGCTGCTGAAGCGAGCGGCGTAGATGCCCGGTGACCGTGGGCGCCGCGACCTGCTCGGAGATCCAGCCGAAGATGCCTGACCCGGCGACGCCGTAGCTGAGGCGGAACTCCACGTGGGTCCGGTTCGGGCCCACCTCGCGCAGGCGCCAGCGGCCGCGCTGATCCAGGCCGGTGACGCTCGTCCACGCCATGTCGCCGGGCTCGTCGTACTCGACGACCTCCACAAGGCCGCCCACCTCGGCCGAGCCGACGCGCATGAGCATCCGGTAGCGGGAGCCGCACCCGCGCTGCTGATCGCCGCAGACCTCCCAGCGCGTGACCCCGCTCAGGAAGTGCAGCTGCCGCGCGGGATCGGTGATCCAGTCCCAGACGATCTCCCGCGGGGCCGAGACGTCGATCTGCGCCTGGACCCTCATCCGATCACCGGAAGCCGCCGCTCGGCGGCCAGGGCGTCGAGGGTCTCCTGCATCACGCGCATCACGTGGTCGTAGATCTCGTCGAGGTCGGGCTCAGCGCCGAACTCGTCGCGCAGGTGGATCGGCGGCAGCGCCTCGATCGTGATCTTCGCCGGCAGTGGCCAGTGGCCGAGCATGTCGCCGACGTTCAGGCCCCACGGAATCGCGAGCGAGATCGGCAGGACCTTCAGCCGGAAGAGCTTGTCGAGCTGCAGGAGCTTGGCGAGGTTCTCGCCGCGGCTGAGGAACAGCGACGGTCTCCTGCCCGCCGATCGCGACGACGGGGACGATCGGCACGTCGTGCTCGAGCGCCAGCTTGATGAAGCCCTTGCGCCCGCCGAAGTCGACCTTGTTGGCCTCCCAGATCGGCCGGTGGACCTCGTAGTCGCCGCCCGGGTAGACGAGCAGCGCCGCGCCGGACTCCAGCGCCTTGCGCGCGTTGCCGGGCGACGCCGCCACCGTGCCGTACTTGCGCAGCGCGCCGAGGCCGGGCATCGACAGCACGAGGTTGTGGGCCAGCTGGTAGAAGCGCCGCTCGACGCCGAAGTAGGCGTGGAAGGCGAGCGTGAAGACGCTCGTGTCGGGCGTGAGGTTGCCGCCGGAGTGATTGCCGACCAGCAGCACCGGGCCGTCCTCGGGGATGTTGCCCAGCCCGCGGACCTCGCCGCGGAAGTAGAGGCTGGCCGCAAGCCAGAGGCGGGGCAGCGACTCGCGGATGTAGTCCGGGTCGCGCTCGTCCAGATCGGCGACCGGGATGCGGCTCTGCACGGCGCCGGCAACGGCGCGCGCAAGCCGTCCGGGCAGGCCGGATCCGCTCGCCCGCTTCGATGCGGGCTCGTCCTCGTGCACCCTGCCGTTGGTCGAGTGGCCGTTCAGCGACCCTGCGGCCGCCGTGGTCTCGCTCATAGACCGGGATGTTATGCGGCCTGGCGACTGCGGCGCGCAGTGCCGAGTGCGTCGGCCCGCGCCAGGAAGCGGCGGATCAGCCCGTTGGTCTGATCCGGGCGCTCCACCTGCGGCACGTGGCCGCAGCCCTCGAGGACGATCTGCTCGGCGCGCGGGAGCCATTCGGCGACGTGGCGCTTGAAGCCGGGCGGGATCAGCGTGTCGTGCGAGCCCCAGACGAACAGCGCCGGTTGCTCGAGGTCGGCCAGGCGCGGGTAGAAGCCGTGCTTGCCGAACGGTGCGTCGAGGTAGATGTTGCGCGCCGCGCTGAGGAAGGCGAAGCGGGCGCCCCCCGAGCCGTAGGTGCGCTGGAACTCGTCGACGACGACGTCGCTCACGTAGGGGTCGATCGCGTCGGTGTCGTGGAAGAGGCTGCTGAGCGTCGACGAGACGCGTGCGCGGCCGAAGCGGTGGGGGAGGAAGGCGAGCTCGGGCCGGGCGAGGCGGACGACCGGGTGGAAGCCGCGCTTGACGAAGGCGACCGCCGGGCACAGCAGGGCGAGCGCGCCCACGCGCTCGGGCTCGCGCATCGCAACCTCGAGCGCCACGCGGCCACCCATCGAGTTGCCGACGAAGTGCGCTCGGTCGATGCCGAGCTTGTCCATGGCGCCGACGACCGTGTCGGCGAACCAGCGGGCCGTGTACGGCGCAGTCGCCGGCTTCGACGAGGAGCCGAACCCCGGCAGGTCCAGCGCGTGGACGCGGTAGCCGTCGCGGCTCAGCGCGGCCGAGGTGTCGTAGAACGAGGCCTTCGTGGCCCCGAGACCGTGGATCAGCAGGACGTCGCGGCCCTCGCCCATCGTCAGCATCGACACGCGGCGCCCCGGCAGCTGGACATCGTGGAGGCGCAGCAGCGGCGGCCGGCCGTCCGGCAGGCGCCAGAGGCCTTCGAACGCGACCGCACGGTCGAGATCGCCGCGCATGTAGAGCAGGCGCTGGGAGAAGGCCTCGATGCCGCTGAGGTCCCCGCGGCGCAGCCGCAGCCAGGTGGTGGCGTCGGTGCCGATGACGACGTCGGGCTCGCGCCTCGTGCCCCCTCGGCGGACGCGCGCGGTGTGCTCGGTGCAGCGCACCTCCCAGGTGCGCCCGACGTCGCCCAGGCGCACGTGGTAGGTCACGTCGAAGCCCGGATGAGCTCCGAGGTAACGCTCCGGCAACGTCCTGAAGGCATCCTCGACAAGCTCGAGGCGCCTGGCATGGGGGTGCAACCCAGGCAGGCGCGGCACAGTACACATCCGAGCGGCCGGAGAAGTGTGAAGTTCCCGCTATCTGCGAGGATCGGCGGGCGTGCCAATTCGCCTCCACGACACAAAAACGGGCTCGGTGCAGGAACTTCGTCCGCGCGACGACAGCCGCGTGGGCATCTACGCGTGCGGCCCGACGGTCTACAACCGCATCCACATCGGCAACGCGCGCCCGTTCGTCGTGTTCTCGCTGCTCAAGCGCTTCCTCGAGCACGAGGGACACGACGTGACGCTGGTGGCGAACATCACCGATGTCAACGACAAGATCTACGACGCTGCGAACAGCCGCGGCGTGGGCAGCGTGCAGCTGGCCGGCGAGATGACCGCCGCGTACCTGGCGGACACCGGCGGGCTCGGGCTCGGCCGGCCCGACGCCGAGCCGCTCGCGTCGACCTCGATCGACGGGATCGTCGCCTACATCCAGGACCTGATCGACCGCGACGCCGCATACGCGACGGGCGGCGACGTGTACTTCCGGGTGCGCTCGGATCCGTCCTACGGCTCGCTGTCGCACCGCGAGGTCGACGACATGGACCAGGGCGAGGGCGTCGAGGGAGCGCATCTGAAGGAGGACCCGCTCGATTTCGCGCTCTGGAAGGCCCAGAAGGAGGGCGAGGACGCGGCGTGGCACGCGCCCTGGGGGCGTGGCCGGCCCGGCTGGCACATCGAGTGCTCCGCGATGGCCGAGGAGGCGCTCGGCGTCGGCTTCGAGATCCACGGCGGCGGCAACGACCTCACGTTCCCCCACCACGAGAACGAGGCGGCGCAGACGCGCATGGCGCGCGACGCCGAGCTGGCCCAGATCTGGATGCACAACGGGATGCTGCAGATGGGCGCCGACAAGATGGCGAAGTCCGTCGGCAACGTCGCGCTGCTGCACGAGGTGCTCGAGGCGTACGGGCGTGACCCCGTGATCATGCTGTTCGTCAACGCGCACTACCGCGGGCCGATGGCGTTCGACGACGACGCCATGGAGCAGGCCGCCGCGCGGGTCCGGCGGGTGCGCGAAGCGGGGCGCCGCCTGATCGACGGCGCGTCGCCGCCCGACATGGCGTCCTACAGGAGCGCTTCTTCGACGCGCTCCGCGACGACTTCAACACGCCGGCGGCGCTGGCGGCCGCGTTCGAGTGGATCCGCGAGGCGAACTCGCGCGAGGCGGTGGGCCGCGACGACCTGGTCGAGATGCTGAGCGTCCTGGGGCTCGAGAACCTGCTCGAGCCGGAGGCGGTCGAGGCGGGGGAGGAGGCCGAGGCGCTGCTGCGCGCCCGTGAGGAGGCCCGCGCGGCGAAGGACTTCGCCGAGGCCGATCGGCTGCGCGACGAGCTGCGCTCGCGCGGCTGGGAGGTCCGTGATGGGCCGTCCGGGCCCGAGCTCGTGCCCGTCCCGTGATCGTCTACGGGCGCCAACCGGTCGCCGAGCTGCTGCGCTCGCGCCGGCGCCGGGTGCTCCAGATCTGGGCGACGAAGGACCCCGGCGTCCCATTCCGGCGGGCCACGCCGGACGAGCTGACGGCGCGCGCGGGGACCGATGCCCACCAGGGCGTCGTTGCGGAGGCCGAGCCCTATCCGTACGCCGGCGCGCAGGAGCTGCTCGCGAAGCCCTCCGGGCTGGTGATCGTCCTCGACGAGGTCCAGGACCCGCAGAACCCGGGGCGACCTGCCGGACCGCCGAGGTCGCGGGCGCGCTGGGCGTGATCATCACAGAGCGCCGCGCGGCCGAGGTGACGCCGGCGGTGTGCAAGGCCTCGGCGGGGGCGGTGGAGCACCTCGCCGTGGCGCGCGTGCGCAACATCGCCGATTTCCTCGCCGACGCGAAGGAGGCGGGGTTCTGGTGCTACGGGGCGGCTGCGGGGGCGGCTTCCGACGCGTTCTCCGTCGACTGGCCCGAGCGCGTGGCGCTGGTCCTGGGGGCCGAGGGAAAAGGCCTGCGCCCGCGCGTGGCGAAGGCCTGCGATGAGCTGGTTTCCGTACCGATGCGCGGGCGCGTGGACAGCCTCAACGTGAGCGCGACGGCGGCGGTTCTGACGTATCTCGCGTTGCAACGCGAATTTCGCCCTTGACA
>CAWCEB010000009.1:0-16628 GCA_963794105.1 uncultured Actinomycetes bacterium
CTGCAGGGCCCGCGCTGCACGATCTGCTCCGACGAGCGCCGCGACGTGTCGGTGATCTGCGTCGTCGAGGAGGCCGGCGACGTGATCCCGATCGAGCGCACCCACGAGTTCCGCGGGCGCTACCACGTGCTCGGCGGAGCGCTGTCTCCGATCGACGGTGTCGATCCCGAGGACCTGAAGCTCGGAGAGCTGTACACGCGCGTGGCAGCGGGCGGCGTGACCGAGGTCGTGCTCGCCACGAACCCGACGACGACGGGCGAGGCCACCGCGCATCGCATCGCGACCGCACTGCGCGAGCTCGCGCCTGGCGTCACGGTCACGCGGCTGGCCAGCGGCCTGCCGATCGGCAGCGACCTCGAGTACGCCGACGAGGTCACGCTCGGCCGCGCGCTGTCGGGGCGCCGCGCGCTCTAGCGCCCGCTAGCCGAACTCGAAGCTCGTCACGCCGTACACGCGCTCGATGGCGTCGCTCGGCCGGCCGCCTCGGTACATCCGCGCCGTTGTGAAGACCGGTCGCATCGCGTGGCGCCGTGCCATCGCGACGGCGGCGGCGTTGGCGTCGGGGACGTCGAGGAACAGCGCGGTTCCGCGGCCGGCCGCCGCGCAGAGCCCCCGCAGGAGCGCGTCGGCCGTCGCGGGATCGTCGGCGAACAGCGGCCCGGCCTTCACGCCGCTGCGGCAGCGACGCCCGATCGCGTAGCCGCGCACCGTTCCGCCATCGACGACCGCCAGCGCCATGCCGGGCGGCCGGTCCGCCGTCCAGGCGTCGAGGAAGCGGGCGCGTTCGGTTCCGAAGATCGCTGCGTCATAGGCGCGCAGGTCCGCGGGGGCGACGTCGGCCAGTGCGCAGACCGTGCCGGGCCGCTCGCCGCCGCCGCGCCCCTCGTAGCGGGCGTTGGCGTGGGCGAGCACGAAGCCGGCACGGGCGTAGCTGTCCTGCTGCTCCGGCACGCCGTCCAGCCCGACGACCCGCTCACCGGCGCGCGCGACCGCGCGCTCGAACAGCGGCCGGCCGATGCCCCGCCCGCGCAGGTCCGCACGCACGATGTAGAAGCCCACGAACGCGTAGGCCTCGCCGTAGAGCGAGCACGACACCGTCCCGACGATCTCGCCGTCGCGCTCGGTCGCGAGAAACGCGCCGGGGTCGGTCTGGGCGAACCGGCCGGCATCGTCGAGGCCGGGGTTCCAGCCTTCGGCGGCCGCCCACTCGACCGCCATCACGGCGGCCGATTCGTTCAAGACAGGCACGAGAGGATGTTGGCATGACCGTTCCTGCGCGCATCACCGCCATCACGCTCGGCGCCCACGACCTCCCGGCGCTTCGCTCGTTCTACGCCGCGCTCGGCTGGGAGCTCGCCGTCGAGGGCGACGACTTCTGCGCGTTCTGCACCCGCGGCGCCGTGCTCGCCCTGTTCCCGCGCGCATCGCTCGCGCAGGACGGGCACACGACCGCGGCGCCGCCGAACCAGGGCGTCGCCATGTCGATCGCGATCAACGTCGACGAGCGCGAGCAGGTCGACTCGGCGATCGAAGGCGTCCGCGCCGCCGGCGCAACCATCCTCAAGGAGCCCGAGGACGCCTTCTGGGGTGGCCGCTCCTCCTACTGGGCCGATCCGGAGAACAACGTCTGGGAGATCGCCTGGGTTCCGCCGGATCTCAAGATGGCGGCCGTCCTGCGCACGGCCTCGACCATCTAGCCGTGCGCCCGCTGCAACAGTGCGATGCGGCGTAGCGCTGCGGCCGCCCGGCCCGCCGGGATGGTGCCGCGGCGGATCGCCCGGACGATCGCGCGGTAGGCGCTTTCCTGGGCGGTCGCGTCGCCTGGGATGTAGAGCAGGTCGCAGCCTGCGCGCAGCGCGGCCAACGCGGCATCGGCGACCGAACTGCCCCCGATCTGCGCCGCAGCCGAGAGGTCGCTGCTCACCACCACCCCATGGAAGCCGAGATCGCGCAGCAGCTTCACGGCCTCGGGCAGCTCGGTTGCCGGCGTCACGCCGTCGAACGCCGTGTAGAGCGCACCGCTCATCATCACCGCGGACACGCGCCGGACCACGCGCCGGAACGGGATCAGGTCCGCGCGCCGCAGAGCATCAAGCGGGAGCCCGACCGTCGCCGGCTCGAGGTCCGGGTCGCCGGAGGCCGACCCCTCGCCGGGGAAGTGCCCGACGGCAGACGCAACATGCGCCGCGGCCCGCAGCGCGACGGCCCGCGCGACGACTGTCGCGGTGGCGCGCGGGTCGTCGGAGAACGCGTCGTGCTCGTGCGGGCCGCCCGTGGTCGCCAGGTCGGCAACCGGCCCGAACGTCGCTCGCACGCCCGCGCTGTGCAGCGCGCTCATCGACACCGGGAGGCGGTTGGCGAACACGACCGGCGGCGCGTGGTGGGCCCGTCGCGCGGCATGGCCGATCGCGTCGACGAGCGAGCCGAGCTGCGCATCGTCGGAGTAGTTCGCCGAGCCGATGACGATCCCGCCGAAGTCGCGTTCGCGCAGGCGGCCCATGATCGGCGCGTCGGCGCTGGTCCCTGCGAACCCGACGAGCATCAGCCGCGCGGCGGCGCGCTCCGGGCTCAGTCCGAGGACGGCGCGGGGGTCAGCCTTGCGCGCCGAGGCGACCTTGGCGGCCTGCTCATCCTTGCCCGGTCCACCGCCACTGCCGCCCGAGCCGCAGCCGCCGACCGCCACCATCAGGGCCGCCGCGGCCACGATCGAGCCACGCATCCTCACCACCTATCCTCCACGGACCCGATGCCCGAGACCGTGGTCATGAAGTTCGGCGGCACGTCCGTCGCAGACGCCGAGCGCCTCAAGCGCGCCGCGCGCCGGATCGTCGCCAAGCGCCAGCAGGGCACTCGCGTCGTCGCGGTGCTGAGCGCGCGCGGCAAGGAGACCGACGCGCTGATCGCGGCCGCCAATGAGGTCTCCCCGAACCCCGACCCGCGTGAGATGGACATGCTGCTCTCCACCGGCGAGCGTGTCTCCTGTGCGTTGTGTGCCATGGCGATCAATGACCTCGGTCATCGAGCCATCTCCCTCACCGGCTCCCAGGCCGGGATCGTGACAGACACTTCCCATACGAAGGCCCGCATACTCGAAGTTCGTGCCGATCGGATCCGCGATGCGCTCGCCGAGGACTCGATCGTGCTCGTCGCGGGCTTCCAGGGCGTCTCGACGGCGCGCGACGTGACGACGCTGGGCCGCGGCGGCAGCGACACGACCGCGGTCGCGCTCGCGGCGGCGATCGGCGCCGAGATCTGCGAGATCTACACCGACGTCGACGGGGTCTTCAGCGCCGACCCGCGGATCGTCCCGGACGCACGCAAGCTGTCGGTCGTGTCCTTCGAGGAGATGCTCGAGATGTCCAGCTCCGGCGCGGGCGTCCTGCAGTTGCGCAGCGTCGAGTACGCGCGCAACCACGGCGTGAAGATCCACTGCCGCTCAAGCTTCAACGACCGGCCCGGTACCGTTGTGGTCGGAGAGCAGGAGACCATGGAACACCCCCTGATCACGGCTGTCACCCACTCCACCGGCGAAGCCCGCGTGACGCTCAAGGGCGTCCCCGACACGCCCGGCATCGCCGGCCGCGTGACGACCGCGCTCGCCGACGCGAACGTGAACATCGACATGATCATCCAGAACGAGCCGGTCTCCGAAGGACACCGGGCCGACATGTCGTTCACGGTGCCCCGCGACGACATCCCCAGCGCGCAGGCCGCGATCGGCCCGATCGCCGAGGAGCTCGGCATCGAGGTCGCGACCGACCCGTCGATGGGCAAGGTGTCGATCGTCGGCGCGGGCATGAAGACGCATCCGGGCGTCGCCGCGAAGGTGTTCACCACCCTCGGGGAGAATCAGATCAACATCGAGATGATCTCCACGAGCCCGATCCGCATCTCCTGCGTCGTCCCGGGCGACCGCGTCCCCGACGCGGTCCGCGCCCTGCACACCGCGTTCAACCTCTCCGGCGACGATTCGATCCGTCGCGAGGAGCCGTTCGGGCCGTTCTCGCGAGCCTGAGGATCGCGATCGTCGGAGCCACCGGCGCCGTGGGCACCATCATGCGCCGCCTCGCGCACGAGCGGTTCGCGGGGCACGAGCTCGTCGCGTTCGCCTCCGAGCGCAGTGCGGGCAAGACGCTCGACGACGGGCTCGTCGTCCAGCCGCTGCGCGACGACACGATCGAGGGCTTCGACCTCGCGCTGCTGAGCGCCGGCGGTGGCACGAGCCGCGAGTGGTCGCCGCGCTTCGCCGCAGCGGGCGCCACCGTGGTCGACAACTCCAGCGCGTTCCGCATGGACCCCGAGGTCCCGCTGGTCGTCAGCGAGGTCAACCCCGAGGCTGTCGGCGACGCACGCAAGGGCATCATCGCCAACCCGAACTGCACGACGATGGTGATCATGCTGCCGGCCAAGGCGCTGCACGACGCCTTCGGCCTGAACGCCATGGTCTGCACGAGCTTCCAGGCCGCGGGCGGCGCGGGCCAGAAGGGCATCGACGAGCTGACCGGTCAGGTGGCGAAGGTGGGGGAGGACGTCGACCAGCTGATCAACGACGGCGCCGCCGCCGCGGGCAAGGTCGAGCACAGCGTCCACGCCAACACGCTCGCCTTCAACGTCGTGCCGCTCCTCGGCACCCTGGACGACCAGGGCTACACCGACGAGGAGATGAAGATGCTCAACGAGTCGCGCAAGATCTTGAGCATCCCCGGCCTCGAGGTGACGCCCACGTGCGTGCGCGTGCCGGTCGTGGTCGGGCACTCCGTTGCCGTTCGCGCGACGTTCGACCAGGAGGTCGATCGCGACCGTGCGCTGGATGCCCTCAACGCCTTCCCGAACCTCGTCGTCGAGGACGCCCCGACGCCGCTGGAGTGGGCGGGCCGCAACGAGACGGTCGTCGGCCGTGTGCGCAGGGACCTCAACGACCCGCATGCGCTGAACTTCTTCGTCGTCGGCGACAACCTGCTCAAGGGCGCGGCGCTCAACACGGTGCAGATCGCCGAGCTCGTCGCCCAGCGCGTCGCGGCCTGAGCACAACCCCGGGGCCGCTCAACGGTGCACGATTTTGCGTGGTCCCCTAGCCGGGCAGGCGCCAGAACGGGCCCGTGAGTCCCACCGTCTCGAGGATCGCCTGCGACTGCGCTGTGCCGCGCGGGCGCCAGTCGGGGTCCAGGCGGTCGCCGTACCAGCGCAGGGCGAGCTGCTGCAGCTGCACGACTCCGACGACGCCGCCGCGCGAGCGGTCGTGCTGCGCGCACCAGTCGTCGATCTCCTCCTCCGACCGGAAGAGCAGCATGGTCGCTCAGGTGAAACCGATGTCGGCCCACCACTCGGCGGCGGGCACGGCGACGTGGAAGAGCGCGTCGCCGGCGGGGCGACCGTCTCGGAACGTCACGCCGAGGCCGCCCGCGTCGGCGACGAGCGCGTCGCGCAGGCCGAGCGCTGCGACGATGCCGAACGCATCCCACGCACAGCTGCCGCGCCAGACCCGGCCGTCGGCCTCGACGCGCGCCCCGTCGTCGTGCGCCGCGAACGGGTGTGCCATCACGATGCGGTCGCGTTCGTCCAGCACGACGACGTGCCGCTCGGCGAGCGAGCGCAGCGTGGCACGGTCGGCAACCGACGGCGGCGCGCCCGTTGCGGCGAAGGCCTCGAAGATCGTCCGCCGCAGCGCGAGCTCGCGCTCGGTCACGACGAGGTGAGCGACGCCAGCTCGCGGCGCGTGCGCACGCCGAGCTTGCGGTAGATGTTGCGCCGGTGGGTGCGCACCGTCTCGACGCTCACCGACAGCGCGAGTGCGATCTCGGCGTTCGAGCGGCCCGCTTGCAGATGCTCGAGCACGTCGGCCTCGCGCGGCGTGAGCGGCTCTGGCCCGAGCGGCTCGGGGACGAGGTCGCCGTTCACACGGGGCAGCACGTGGAGGCCGCGGGACGCGAGGTGGAGGGCGTTGAGGATGTCGCGCGCCTCGGTCTCCTTCGCCAAGCAGGCGGTCGCTCCGAATGCCAGCATCTGGTTGCACTCCGATGGCGTGGGGCGGTTGGCCAGGACCAGCAGCCGCGTGCCGGGGTGCTTGGTGTGCAGGCGGTTCACCTCCACCGGCGTGTGCAGCGCCCCGAAGTTGATGATCGCCACCTCGGGCTCGTGCTCGGCGAGCGTTGCGTCGAGAGCGTCGAGTTCGACGCCGGCGGCGAGCAGCTCGATGCTCGCGTCCTCGGCGATCAGCGACCGCAGCCCGAGCGTGATCAAGTCCTCGAAGCGTCCGATCACCATCGTGATCGGTTCCCGTGCGTCCATGCGTGCACTATCGGCAGCCGCCGGCGAAAGGGTGAGGGCCATCTCACCCTTTCGTCTCACCCTTCGTCACCCGGTCGTGTCACGTGACACGCAGCTCCTCGCCAAGCACGCGAACGACGTCGCCCCGATGCAGCTGGCGCCCGCGCCGGTCCTCGAGCTCGCCGTTGACGAGTACATCGGTGTCGGCGAGCAGCGCCTTCAGCTCGCCGCCGCTGTCGACGATCCCGGCCAGCTTCAGCAGCTGGCCGAGCCGGATCATGTCGCCGCGGATCGCGACGTCGCGCATCTACTGGTCGTCCGGGCGCGGAGGGATCTCGCGGCGCAGGCGCTCGCGCGCGGCTTCGATCCGCGAGGGATCGAGGCGGCTGCCGCCGATCACGCGTCGCGGCGGCGCGGGGTGGCGCGGCTTCGGCGGCCGCAGTCGCGGCAGCTTCAGCTTCAGACGCCCGCCACCACCGTTGTCGTCCAGTCGATCACCGAGGTCGGCTTGACGACGTGGCGCTGCAGGCCGAGCTCCTTGGGCTCCAGGCCCAGGGCCAACCCCACGAGCTGGGGCAGGTGCAGGACCGGCATCTGCAGGTCGCGCCCGACGACGCGCTCGGCCAGCGGCTGCTGGAGGTCGAGGTTCAGGTGGCACAGCGGGCACGGCGTCACGAGGCAGTCGGCGTCGGCGTCCTTGGCATCCCCGAGGTGGCGGCCCGCCTGCGTGAGCGAGGCCTCCTTGTTCATCGTGATGATCGGGAAGCCGCAGCACTTGTGCGAGCCGGCGTACTCGATGACGGTGCCGCCGAGCGCCTCGATGACCTGCCCGAGGTAGGTGTCGCGCGGGAGCTCGTTGTCGATGCCCAGGCGGTCGACCGGGCGCACGATGTAGCACCCGTAGAACGGCCCGACGCGCAGGTCGGTCAGCGGGCGCTTCACGCGCGAGCGCAACTCGTCAAGGCCGAGCTCCTCGACCAGGACCCACAGGAAGTTCTTGTTGGTGATGCCCTTCTCGTAGTGCAGGCCGTGCTCGGCGAGCGTGCCGTTGACGTGCTCGCGGTACTCCGCGTTGGCGTCGAGGCGCTCCTGGCACTCGGTCTGCGCGCCCTGGCACGTCGAGCAGATGTTCATCATCAGGTCGGCGCCCTCGACCTGCTGGGCGAGCGCGAACGTGCGGGCGTTCAGCGTGTCGGCGAGCTCTTGGCTGTGCTCGGCGATCACGCCCGCGCCGGTGCAGCACGCGCGGTCCAGCGGAACGAGCTCGATGTCCAGCAGCGGCGCGACCTTCGCCATCGAACCGTGGAGCTCCGGGGTGAAGCCGCGGCTGACGCAGCCGGGCCAGTAGGCGACTTTCATGAGGCGGGCGTCTCCTCGTTGTCCTCGTCGAAGCCGCTGATATAGAGATTCAGGTCGTAGCGCTCCTCGCGCCCCTCGACCGTCTCGTAGATCGACTGGACCTGCGCGAGGTCCTGCTTTGCGAGGTTGTGGGGCTTCAGCGCGCCCATCGGCGTGACCTTGCCGCGGACCAGCGCCTTGGTGATCGCCGGCAGCGAGCTGACGAGCTCGGCTCCCGCGGACGGCTTGAACTTCCCGAAGAACGAGTCGCCGCCGTAGGAGCGCGGCAGGAGCTCGGCCTCCCAGAGCAGCCCGTGGTCGCGGATCAGCGAGGTGAACGCGATCTCGTGGCGGTGGCCGTTGTTGCGGTCGACGATCCCGTGGTCGTCGCCGGCCATGCGGCGCAGGCGCATGATCTGGTTCATCGGGGCCACGCCCTTCGGGCAGGCCTCGATGCACTTGAAGCAGTGCGTGCAGTCGTAGATGCCGTGCGGATCCTCGGCGAGGTCCCTGAGGCGCTCGAAGTGCTGGGCGTCGCGCGGGTCGCCGGCGAAGCGATAGGCCTTGGCGAGCGCTGCCGGGCCGATGAACAGCGGGTCGACCTCCATCGAGAGGCAGTCCGAGACGCAGGCGCCGCACTGGATGCACGCCATCGTCTGCGTCACATCGACCATGTTGCGGGCGGGGACGATGTACTCGCGCTCGGGGATCGGCTCCTTGTTCACGAGCCACGGCGTGACGCGCTGGATCTTCTTCCAGTGGACCGCGTCCATGTCGACGATCAGGTCCTTGAGCACCGGCATGTTGCCCATCGGCTCGACCTCGATCACCCCGTCGCGCGACGAGGCCTGCGCCTTGTCGAGATGCGTGTGACAAGCGAGCCCGGGCTGGCCGTTGATGCGCACGCCGCACGATCCGCAGATGGCGGCGCGGCACGAGCAGCGGATGCCGATCGAGCCGTCGAAGCGCGCCCTCGCCTGCAGGATGCCCTCGAGCACGGAGCGGTGCGGCTCCAGCTCGATCGTGTGCTCCTCCCAGTACGCCGCATCGCCCGACTCGGGGTCGTAGCGGCGGATGCGCAGCGTGTATTCCTGGGGATCCTTGTGGACCTCGGCCATCAGTGGTTCTCCTCGGCGGTGATCGGCGCCTCGGGGTTGGCGTGGGATGTTTCGAGGGGGACCACTAGTACTTGCGCTCCTCGGGCTGCCACTGGGTGATCGTCACCGGTGAGTAGCTCACGTGCGGCGTGTCATCCCCGTTGGCGTTGATGTCGATGTGCTTGAGCCATTCCTCGTCGTTGCGCTGGGGGAAGTCGGTGCGGTACTGCGCCCCGCGCGACTCCTTGCGCTCGATCGCCGCGACGACGCTCGACTCCGCGCAGTCCAGCATGTATCCGAGCTCGATCGCTCCCAGGACGTCCTGGTTGAAGACGGTGCCGCGATCGTCGATGTAGGCGGTCTTGGCCTCCTCCTTCAGCCGCTTGACGACCTCGTGGGCCTGGTTGAGCCCGTCGGCGTCGCGGAACACGGCGACGTGCTTGTTGAGCGTCGTGCCGAGCTCGTCCTTGATCTCGCTGATGCGCCGGCCCGTGCGGTCCCGGCCGATGATCTCCTCGATCCACGCGGTGTCCTTGCGCAGCTGCTCCTCGCCGGCGTCGGGCATCGGCATCCCGACCGAGCGCGCCGCGGCGTGCTCGCCGGCGCGGCGGCCGAAGATCAGCGTGTCCAGGAGCGAGTTGGCGCCGAGGCGGTTGCCGCCGTGGACCGAGACGCAGGCGACCTCGCCCGCCGCGTAGAGGCCCTCGATCGGCGTCGCGCCGTCGATGTCGGTCTTGACGCCGCCCATGATGTAGTGCTGGCCGGGGCGGATGAGGATCGGCTCGGCGGTGATGTCCACGCCGGCGAAGTCCTTGCCGATGTTCACGATCTCGCGCAGCGCCTCGTGCACGCGCTTCTTCGGCACGACCGTGATGTCGAGGTAGATGCCGGCGCCGTCGGGGCCCACGCCGCGGCCCTCGTTGATCTCGATCTGCTCGGCGCGCGAGACGACGTCGCGCGATGCGAGCTCCATCTTGTTCGGCGCCATCTTCTCCATGAAGCGCTCGCCGTCGGCGTTGAGGAGGTGGGCGCCCTCGCCGCGCGCGCCCTCGGTGATCAGGAACCCGTTCTCGACCAGCGTGGTCGGGTGGTACTGGATCATCTCCATGTCCATCAGCGGCGCGCCGACCCGGTACGCCTGGGCGATGCCGTCACCCGTGCAGATGAGCCCGTTGGTCGTCGGCTTGAAGCACTGGCCCGCGCCACCGGAGGCGAGGATCACGTTCTTGGCCGAGAAGACCTCCATCTTTCCGCTGCGGATGTCGCGCGCGACGCAGCCGACGCAGGTGCCCGCGTCGTCCTGGATCAGCGAGGTGGTGAACCACTCCTCGTAGCGGTCGACCGTCTCGTGGTACTTCATGAGCTGCTCGTAGAGCACGTGCAGGATCGCCTGCCCCGTGATGTCCGCGACGTAGGCGGTGCGCTTCATCGAGGCGCCGCCGAACGCGCGGAGATCCATCTCGCCCTTCTCGTTGCGGTGGAAGGTGACGCCGATGTGCTCGAGATGCAGGATCTCGTTGGGCGCCTCGCGGCACATGACCTCGATCGCGTCCTGATCGCCCAGGAAGTCAGAGCCCTTGACCGTGTCGAAGGCGTGGCTGCGCCAGTCGTCGGCCGGGTTGATCGCGGCGTTGATGCCGCCGGCCGCCGCGACGGAGTGCGATCGCACCGGGTGGACCTTGCTCATGATCGCCACGGTGGCGCCCGCATCGGCGGCCGCGAGGGCGGCGCGCTGGCCCGCGAGGCCGGCGCCGATGATGAGGACGTCGTGCTGAGGCATCGTGGCCCGCACTTTATTCATGCGCTAGAGCGGGCGCTGCGACGCGACCGCGGCGATCGCCTGGCGGACCCGGGCCACGGTGACGACCCCCGCGAGGCGCCCTCCCGGCTCGACCACCGCGATCGCTCCCATCCCCGCGAGCGCGGGGGCGCCGAGCAGCGTGCCCAGCGGCGCGTCGGGAGGCAGCGTCGCGTCCTCCTCGTCGGCCAGCTCGCCGACCGGAAGGACCGGCCTGCCGCCCTCGACCGCGCCGTCGATCCGCTCAGCGCGCACGTAACCGAGGTAGCGGTGCGCCTCGTCGACGATCGGGGCGAACGCGACGCCGTGCTTGGTCAGCGACTCCTGGGCTTCGAGCGCGGTGGTCGTCACGGAGACCGTGAACGGGTCGGGGTCCATGAGGTCCGCGACCGTCACGCCCTCGATCCGCTCCGACACCTGGCTCGAGACGACGGCCCCGCGGGCCGCCTGACCGAGGAAGATCCCCATCAGCGCGAACCAGATGCCGTCGATCGCGTCGCCGCTGAACCCCAGGTAGATCCCGTAGCCGGTGATCAGGTAGGCGAAGCCCTGGCCGACGCGCCCGGACAGCCGCGTCGCGCGGTTGAGGTCGCCGGTGACCTTCCAGGCGATCGCGCGTGCGATGCGCCCGCCGTCGAGCGGGAAGGCCGGGATCAGGTTGAAGACGAACAGGACGCCGTTGATGAGGAATAGCCAGCCCAGCAGCGCCAGCTCGGGCGACGCCGACACGCTGCTCAGCGTCGCGACGTCGAAGAAGTCATGCGTCTCGGCGAGCGCCGCAGCGCCGGCGAAGGACAGGCCCGCGATCAGCAGCGTCACCGCAGGACCGGCGGCGGCGACCCGGAACTCCTCGCCGGGCGAATCGGCCTCGCGCTCCATCTTCGCGATGCCTCCGAAGAACCACAGGTCGATGCCGGAGATCCCGATGCCGTTGCGCCGGGCGACCACAGCGTGGCCGAGCTCGTGCAGCACGATGGAGGCGAAGAACAGCACGGCCCCCACCACCGCGACGGCGTACGCGGTGTTCCGGGAGCCTGCCAGCACGTCGTCGAAGTAGCCCGACAGCGAGTAGATCATCAGGAACAGCACGAAGAACCAGCTGGGGCTGACCCCGACACGGATGCCGAGGATGCGCGCGAGTTGGATCGAACCACCGCCCATGTACACATGATGATGCTTGAGCTGCCGGAGATCGTCGCGCGCTACGCCCGCGGGCTGTTTCCGATGGAGGACGGGTGGTACGCGGCGGAGCCGCGGGCGGTGTTCTCGCTGTCGGATGACTCACTCGCCCGCGTGCGCCACCGGCTGCGCCGGTCATTGAGGGAGGGAGAAGGGTGGGAGCTGCGCGTCGACTCGGCGTTCGCCGACGTCGTCGCCGCGTGCGCGCGCCCGCGGCGGCCCGATGACGGCGTCTGGCTGGAGCCCTGGATCGCCGAGCAGTACGCGCTGCTGGGCGGGGCCGGCCTGGCGCACACGTTCGAGATATGGACCCGCCCACCCGGCGGGGAGCTCGCGGCGGGGATGATCGCCGTCACCATCGGCCGCGCCGCGTTCCTCGAGTCGATGTTCCACGCGGTGCCGCACGCGGGAAACGTGTTGCTCGTCCGCACCCTCGAGGCGCTCGCGTCCGCCGGGTGCGAGCTGTGCGACATCCAGACGCCCACCGACCACACGATGCGCCTCGGCGCGGTGCAGCTCTCGCGGGACGAGTTCGACCGGCGGCTGGCGGCTGCGCTCAGGTGAGGCGTCGGCGCAGCTGTGCCGCCAGCTGCGCCGGGTCCCAGTCCTCGCGCTGTACCCGGACGACGTCCTTCCCTCTTGTCTGCAGCCACCGGTCGCGTTGTCTGTCGTTGCGCTTCTTCCACGCGCTGCCGTGGGTCTGGTCGGTGTCGAGCTCGATGACGAGGCCATGGTCGGGCCAGTGGCAGTCGACGGTGAGGGGGCCGATCGGGTCGTTGAGGATGGGCTGCGGGAGGTCGTCGAGCGTTTGGACCCAGCGCAGGAAGTGGCGCTCCCACTCGCTGCGGGTATGCGGGAGGTCGAGCGCCTTGGCCAGCGCCCGGGCGCCCGGCTCGCCGCGTTTGTTGCGCGCGAACGTGCGCAGGTCATCGATGGAGACCAGTGAGGCGGCGGCCATGTCGTGGGTCGTGCGGTCGATCGGCCAGCCGGTCGCCGCGAGGTCCAGGAGGGTCTGGGCGGGGGTGGTGATGCGCAGGCCCTTGTGCCGGTGGTCTCGCACTCGCTTCGCTCGGGTGGACGCGCAGCGCTCGTCGCCCCGGCGGTGCGTCGGCGCCGTCACCTCGATGACCTCGCGCACCGCCAACTGGCCGTAGAACGCCGCCGCGGTCGTGTGACTCAGCGCCGCGCCCGGCCCGGCAGCGAGCAGCGCCGCCGCCCACCTCGATTCCGGCGCCGGACTGCGGGCACCGAAGGCGTAGACACCCCGATGCAGGCGGTGCAGCAACCCGCGCTCGACCATGCCATCGATCTCGCGCGCGGAGAACCCGACGTCCCGAAGCTGCCGGCGGGTGATGTTCCCCCACTGCCGCGACGCCACCTCCCCAGCACGCGCGTAACGAAATCCCCCGTGGCGGTGGAGTTCGTTACTCACGCGGCGAGCGTGACGCCCACCGCGTGACGGAACAGCGCGCGGGTGTTACGCAGCAGCCGGCGTGTGGCGCTCCACGATCGCGGAGAAATCGGTGCCCGCCGGCAGCGTGCCGTACTCCAGGCCGTGGTCTCCGGCGAGCCGGGAGGCGCAGAAGGCGTCGGCGACCGCCGGCGGCGCATGGCGGACGAGCAGCGACCCCTCCAGCGCAAGCGCGAGGGACTCCACCACGCGCCGCGCCCGCACCTCCAACGTCTCTCCCTCGGTGAACTGGTCCCGGACCGACGCCACGAAGGCATCCAGCGAGGCGTTCGCCCCGGCAGCCTCCGAGACCTCGGCGAAGAACGCCTCCAGCGCCGCCGGCGTGCGCATCAGCGCGCGCAGCACGTCCAGCGCCATCACGTTCCCCGAGCCCTCCCAGATGGAGGACAGGGGCGCCTCGCGGTAGATCCGCGGCATGCCGCTCTCCTCGACGTAGCCGTTGCCGCCGTGCGTCTCGAGTGCCTCGTAGGCGTGGTTCGGCGCGCGCTTGCAGACGAAGTACTTCGCCACCGCCGTAGCGAGCCGGCGGAAGTCGTCCTGCGACGGATCGTCGTACGCGCGCGCGAGGCGCATCGCCAGCACGGTGGCGGCCTCGGCCTCGATCGCCAGGTCGGCGAGCACGTTGCCCATCAGCGGCTGCTCCGCCAGCACCTTCCCAAAGGCGCTGCGGTGCGCCGCGTGCCACGTGGCGCGCGCGACGGCCGCGCGCATCCCCGCCGCCGTGCCGATCACGCAATCGAGCCGCGTGTGGTTGACCATCTCGATGATCGTCGGGACGCCGCGCCCCGGGTCGCCGAGCCGCTGCGCCCACGCACCGCGGTACTCCACCTCCGAGGACGCGTTGCTCTTGTTGCCGAGCTTGTCCTTCAGGCGCTGCAGCTGGAAGCCCTCGTTCTTCGAGCCGTCCGGCAGGAACCGCGGCAGCACGAAGCAGGTCACGCCCTCGTCGGTCTGCGCCAGCGTGAGGAACACGTCGCACATCGGCGCCGAGCAGAACCACTTGTGCCCGACGAGCGAGTACTCGCCGTCAACGTCCAACGGCGTCGCGACGGTCGTGTTCGCCCGCACGTCCGACCCACCCTGCTTCTCGGTCATCGCCATGCCGCACGTGGCACCTTCTTTAAGTGACGCGGGCCGCAGCGAGCCGTCATACGAACGGGAAACCAGGCGAGGCTCCCACTCCGAAGCCAGGGCGGGATCAACCCGCAACGCCGGCACCGCCGCGAACGTCATCGTGATCGGGCAGCAGAACCCGGCCTCGGCCTGCATGCCGCTCATGTAGATCGCCGCGCGCGCCACGTGCGCGCCGTCCTGGGGCTCGTTCCACGGCAGGGCGTGCAGGTCGTCCCGCTTGCCGGCCTCCATGAGCTGGTGCCACGCCGGGTGGAACTCCACCTCGTCGACCCGGTTGCCGAAGCGATCATGGGTGCGAAGCACCGGCAGGTTCTCGTTCGCCAGCCGGCCCCACTCCTGCGGCGCGCCGCCCCAGAACGCCCCGGCCTCCTCAGCGCGCGCGCGTGCCCAGCCGCCGCCCTCGCGCTCGAGCGCCTCGACCAGCGGCGCGTTGTCGAGGAACAGGTTGCGGTTCTCCAGCGGCGGGACCTGGTTGGTCACCTCGTGGGTGGCGTCGCTACGCGGCGCGGTGATGGACATGAGTCTCCTCGGTGATCGATCGAAGGCAGAAGCGCACGAGCGACGCGACCAGCGCATCCTCGTCGGCGCCGTGTGGCTGGGTCAGGACCTCGCCGATCGCGCCGACGAGCGCCACGGCGGTGAGGTCCGGGTCCTGCGCAGGAAGCGAGCCGTTGGCGATCCCCTCTTTCAGTGAAGAGGAGAACAAGCGGGCATAGGCCTGCCGGAAGACGAGTCGCTCGGCTTCGACCGCCGGATCCACGGGCTCGGCGAGCAGGGCCCAGGCCAGCCGGCGGCCGCGCAGCGCGCGTCGCGCGAACGTCTCGACGCCGCGGGCGACCCGTGCGACACACGAGCCGTCGACGGCCATCGCGTCGGCCACCGCATCCACCTCGTGCTGCGACGCAACGCGGAACACCTCGGCGAACAGCTCTGCCTTGGACGGGAAGTGCCGGTACACCGTCCCGGTCGCGACGCCGGCTCCCGAAGCGACGGCCGCCACCGAGGCTTCGCGGTAGCCGCCGTGGCGGATCAGATCCAGCGCGGCGCGGACGATCCGGTCACGAACCTCGGCGCGGCGCGCCTCGGTGCGGGGCGTGGGGCGATAGGCCATTCAAGAAGTGAATCAGGGTTCAGATCTTGAGGCAAGCAGGGCAGTCACGTCCGATTGGGGCCAACCGCACCGGGGAATAGACTAAAAACATGCCTCCGAAGACGCCTCGCGAGCGGGCTGACGAGAAACGCCAGGCCAAGCTCGACCTCATCCAGCAGCAGATCAAGGACGGCTCCCTGACCGTTCGCAAGATGACGCCCGAGGAGAAGAAGGAGAGCGACGCCCGCGAGCGCCCGGAGCCGCGCAAGCCGCGCAGGCGCTGGGGCGACTTGGCCTCAGGCGCAACGCAGCGCAGTGGCCCGCGGTCATAGCATCGCGGGCCCATGGCCAAGATCACTGTGAAGAACCCCGTCGTCGAGCTCGACGGCGACGAGATGACCCGCATCATCTGGTCCTTCATCAAGGACCAGCTCATCCTTCCCTACCTCGACGTCGAGCTGAAGTACTTCGACCTCGGGATCGAGTCGCGCGACGCCACCGACGACCAGATCACGGTCGACGCCGCCAACGCGATCAAGGAGTACGGCGTCGGCGTCAAGTGCGCGACGATCACGCCCGACGAGGCGCGCGTCGAGGAGTTCGGGCTCAAGCGGATGTACCGCTCGCCCAACGGGACGATCCGCAACATCCTCGGCGGCGTCATCTTCCGCGAGCCGATCGTCATCTCGAACATCCCGCGCCTCGTGCCGGGCTGGACGAAGCCGATCATCATCGGCCGTCACGCGTTCGGCGACCAGTACCGCGCCGAGGACTTCGTCGTCCCGGGCCCCGGCAACCTGACGATCACCTTCACCCCGAGCGACGGCGGCGAGAAGATCGAGCGCAACGTGTTCGACTTCCCGGGCGGCGGCGTCGCGGTGGGGATGTACAACCTCGACGAGTCGATCCGGGACTTCGCGCGCGCGTCGCTGCGCTACGGCCTGGACCGCAACCTCCCGGTCTACATGTCGACCAAGAACACGATCCTCAAGGCCTACGACGGGCGCTTCAAGGACCTCTTCGAGGAGATCTTCGAGGCCGAGTTCAAGACCGACTTCGAGCAGGCCGGCATCACCTACGAGCACCGCCTGATCGACGACATGGTCGCCGCCGCCCTGAAGTGGGAGGGCGGTTACGTCTGGGCATGCAAGAACTACGACGGCGACGTCCAGTCGGACACCGTCGCGCAGGGCTTCGGCTCGCTGGGCCTCATGACCAGCGTGCTGATGACGGCCGACGGCCAGACCGTCGAGG
>CAWCEB010000010.1:0-3177 GCA_963794105.1 uncultured Actinomycetes bacterium
GCTTGAGCAGCGTCCACATGGACTGCGAGGCACGGATGGCGGGATCGAGCAACGCCTCCGGCGGTTCCAGAACGCCTCCAAGAAGCCGTCGGCGCAGTCGGCCGGCGTCGGGATGTGCTCCACGCGCGTGCGGCCGCCCAGCGCCGCGGCGACGTCGGCCATCGGCGGGAACCGCGGGCGCTCGAGGACCAGCCCCTCGCGCAGGTGCTGCTGCTGCCAGGCCGGCAGCGCATCCAGCTCGAACGTGAACACGACGACCGGACCGCGGGCGACGCGCCGCACTCGGCGAGGCCGGCATCGGGGCGGGTCCCAGTGATGGATCGTCACACACGCCATCGCGGCGTCGAACGCGCCGTCGTCGAACGGCAGCGCCTCCGCTTGCGCGTCGATCGCCGGCGCCGCGCCGGGCGCGCGCTGCGCGCGCATCGTGGCGCTCGGCTCGACGGCCAGGACCCAGCGATCCTGAGGCTCGTAGGAGCCGGCGCCGGCGCCGACGTTCAGCACCGTCCGCGCATCCCCGAGCGCCGCGTGGATGCGCGCGGCGATCCGCGGGTCCGGCCGGCGATGGCGGTGTACGTACGGCCGTGCTGGTCGTAGTCGACGCGCACCGCCCTGAAGCTACAGCGCGTCGAGCTCGGCCTCGAGGTCCTCGACCGACGGCCGGTCGGCGGTCGCAGGCTCCAGGCAGGCATCGACGACGTCCGCGAACGGCTTGGGCAGCCCGCGGCGCACGCGCCGCAGCGGCTCCGCGCGGCGCTCGAGCTGCTCGGCACCGGACGCGTCGAACGGGCGCTTCGCCGTCGCGGCCGCGAACAGCGTGGCCCCGATGCCCCACACGTCGGCCGCGGCGTCCACGCGCCCGCCCCGCGCCTGCTCGGGCGCCAGGTACTGCGCGGTCCCGTAGCCCTTCGGCACGCGACCCGGACCGCGAGCGAGGTTGAGGTCGATGACGCGCGCGATGCCGTTGTCGGAGATGACGTTCGACGGCTTGAGGTCCAGGTGCAGGCGCCCGCAGCGGTGCAGGTAGCCGATGGCGGAGCACAGCTGAAGGCCCAGATGGCGCAGGTCCTCGGTCGTCAGCCGCACCTTCCCCTCGCGCACCATCCATGAGAGCGTCGCGCCGCCGAGCGTCTCGAGGACGAGCACGGGGGTGCGCTCGACGGTGAGCAGGTCGTAGGCGCGCGCGATGTGCGGATGGGTCAGCGAGAGCAGCAGGCGCCCCTCCCCGCGCAGCCGCCGCACCGCCGCTGCGTCGCCGCGGGACTCGGGGCGCAGCGTCTTGAGCACGCAGCGGCAACCGCGTTCCTCGCTCCAGGCGTCGTAGACGTCGATCTCGATGCCGCGGTTGAGCAGCTCGAGGAGCTCATAGCCGTCGACGTTCATGGCGCTGACGCGGGCTGGGGCGGCGCGTGCAGCTGCCACAGGCGCGCGTACGTCCCGCCCGCCGCCACGAGCTCGTCGTGCGTGCCGCGCTCGACCACGCGCCCGTGGTCGAGGACGACGATGCACGTCGCCTCGCGCACGCTCAGCAGGTTGTGCGAGATCACGATGGTCGTGCGCCCGCTCATCAGCCGTCGCATGGGCTCGAGCACGCGCTCGCTGGATTCGACATCCAGGCCGGTCGTCGGCTCGTCGAGCAGCAGCACCGGCGCGTCGCGCACCATCGCCCGCGCGATCGCGATCCGCTGGCGCTGGCCACCCGAGAGCCGGCGCCCGCGCTGCCCGATCACGGTGTCATAGCCCTCGGGGAGCTCGGCGATGAACGCGTGCGCGTCGGCCGCGCGCGCCGCCTGCTCGATCTCTGCTTCGGTCGCGCCGGCCCGCCCGTACGCGATGTTCTCGCGGACCGTGGCGTGGAAGACGAGCGTCTCCTGGAGGACCACGGCGATGTTGTCGCGCAGCTCGCGAAGCGACAGCTCGCGCACGTCGACGCCGTCGAGCGTCACCCGCCCCGCAGCGGGGTCGTGGAACCGCAGCAGCAGCTTCGCCGCCGTCGACTTGCCGGCGCCGCTGGCGCCGACGAGCGCGATCGTCTCCCCCGGCTGCGCTGCGAACGTGAGCTCGCCAAGCGCGTCCGACGCCGCCTCCGGGTAGCGGTACGAGACGTCCTCGAAGGCGACGGCGCCGCTCGCGCGGCCGAGGGACACCGGGCGCTCGCGGCTCCGTGACGGCCGGGCGCTCGTCGAGCAGCTCGATCACGCGCTCGGCGCTGGCCGAGGCGGAGTAGATCGTGTTCGTCAGGCGCGACAGCCCGCGGATCGGGCTGTAGAGCTGGGTGAGATAGGTGAGGAACGCGAGCAGCCCGCCGAGCGTCAGGCGCCCCTGCGACAGCTCCCACGTTCCCAGGCCGATGACGATCAGGCCGCCCGCCAGCTCGATCATGTTGATCAGCGGTGAGAACAGGCCGCGCACGCGCGTGGACGCCATCTGCGCGGCGAAGGCGCCTTGACCCTCGGTGTGGAACCGGCCGACCTCGTGCTCCTGGCGGTTGTAGGCCTGGACCAGCGCGGCGTTGCCCAGGCTCTCCTCGGCCACGGCGGAGATCGAGCCACTGCGCCGGCGCTTCTCGCGCGAGGCCTCCTTGATGAGTCGCGAGAAGTGGCGCGCGGCCAGCCAGAACAGCGGCGCGACCACGAGCGACACGAGCGCCAGCTCCCAGCGCAGGTACAGCAGCACGCCGGTGAACACCACGATCCGCAGGCTGAACGTGATCGCGTCTATCACCGCGCCGAGCACGAGGTTCTCGATCGAGGCGATGTCCCCGGTGAGGCGCGCCAGCACGTCGCCGAGCCGGCGGCGGTCGAAGACCTCCAGCGACAGCCCCTGCAGGTGCGCGAACAGCTTCGTGCGCAGGTCGAGCAGGAAGTGCTCGCCCACCCATGTCGAGAAGTACTCGTCGGCGAACCCCAGCAACCCGTCGAGCAGGTTCAGCCCCAGGTAGGCGAGCGCGATCCACCAGAACGGGCCGAAGTCCTTCGGGACGAGGACCTCGTCCACGACCAGCTTGAACATCCAGACCAGCGCGGCCTCGACGATCGGCGTCAGGGCGACGAAGAACAGCGTGAGGTACAGGAGCCGCCGGTAGGGCCGCGCGTACGGCCAGAAGCGCCATGGATCGGCAGCGCCGTGCGGTGATGCTGGTCGCCAGCAAGACCAACCGAACCAAGGAGCCAACAG
>CAWCEB010000011.1:0-13977 GCA_963794105.1 uncultured Actinomycetes bacterium
GCACCAGCAGATGAAACCGAACGAAGAAATGACACATAGCAACATAACCGTATCGCTTACCTCGAGAAGCTCATCGCGAGCGGCGCGACGCTCGGCATGGACCGCTTCGGGCTCAACATCCTGCTGCCGTTCGAGGAGCGCGTGGAAACCGTCGCAGCGCTGTGCGAGCGCGGCTATGCCGACCGCATGATCCTGTCCCACGACGCCAACTGCTTCACGGACTGGTTCCCGCCCGGGATGGGCGACCAGGTCACGCCGGACTGGCACTTCCTGCACATCGAGAACGACGTCCTGCCCGCCCTCCGCGAGCGCGGCGTGACGGACGAGCAGATCGACCAGATGCTCGTGCACACGCCGAAGGACTTCTTCGAGCGGGCGTCGTAGCGCGGGAGGCCGGCGGCCGGCGTGTCAGCGCTCAGTTCGGGGGGTTGCGTCTGAGATCTACTCATGATCCGACTGGTGGATACGTGTCAACTGTGCTCGACAAGATGAGGGCGGTGATCCAGCCGGCCTATGGCGACCCCGCTGTCTTGGAGCTCCGTGACGTTGACGTGCCCGTGGTCGGACCCGGCGAAGTGCTTGTGCGCGTTCGAGCCGCAGGACTGAACATCGGGGATTGGCACCTGCTGAGAGGCGTTCCGTACGTCATGCGCGTGGTGTTCGGATTGCGCGGGCCCCGCAGGCAGATTCCTGGGATGGATCTGGCCGGCGAGGTCGAGGCCATCGGCGATGGAGTAACTGGGCTCCACCGAGGAGATGCGGTGTTCGGATGGGGGTCCGGCGCGTTCGCGGGGTACGCGTGCGTTCCTGAGAACAACCTGCTGCCCACGCCACGCGGCCTGACCTTCGAGCAGGCCGCGGCCGTAGGCGACTCTGCTTTCACTGCTCTGATAGCCGTACGCGACCAGGGACGCGTTCAGCCGGGAGACACCGTGCTGATCAATGGAGCGTCAGGAGGTATCGGAACCTTCGCCGTGCAGATGGCCAAGTCATTCGGGGCAGAGGTCACCGGCGTGTGCAGCACCCGGAACGTCGAGCTGGTCAGGTCGCTGGGCGCGGACGACGTCATCGACTACACGCGGCAGGACTACGCGCACGGCGGCCGACAGTACGACGTGCTGCTAGATCTGATCGGGAACCGTTCGCTCGCAGAGTGCAGGCGCGCGCTTACCCCGCGAGGGACCTACGTCCTCGTCGGAGTCAAGGACATGGGCCGTTGGTTTGGCCTAGCGCGCCAGTTCAAGGCGCTGTCGACGTCACCCTTCGTGCGCCAGAAGATGCGCGTGTTCGTTTGCAAGCACACGCGAGCCGATCTCTCGGTTCTCACGCAACTCGTCGAGGCGGGTGACGTCCAGCCCGTGATTGATCGGCATTACGACCTGGCTCAAGTCCGCGAGGCCTTCACGAGCCTGGGAAGCGGCCACGCAAGGGGTAAGACGATCATCACCATCTAGCAGTCGCCCTTCTCGCCTGGCGGGGCACCTGGTCCTCTGGACGAAAAGCGCTAGGTCTCGATGTCGCCTGGCGCCCGATGGGCGGGTCGCTCGACTTGCGTTGGCTCGTCGTTCGCGGATAGGCTGATCTGCAACCGGGAGCTTTCCACGGGGCCAGGGAAGCTTCATTACTCATCCGGTCCAGTGGGAAAGGACTTCCACCATGTCCGCAAGGACTCCCGTTGCGCTTGCTGCTGTCGCGGCGGCGCTCAGCCTCGCTGTCGTCGTTGCCCCGGCGTCGGCGACAAAGCCCGTGGGTGAGTGCACCCAAAGCTACTCGCCATACACGCTCGACCAGTGGCTGGACATCGCCAGCGCGCCCAACGCCAGCGACGTGTTCCAGGACGTCGACCACAACGGGGACGGCGTGATCTGCTTCAAGTACTACTCGAACAGACCACACCAGGGCATCTACCTCGGCAACCTCATTGACGACATGGCGGCGCCGCACTCCTGACGCTTTCAGCGCGCGCCCCGCGTCCATGAGGCGCGGGCATCACGGGTCGGATCGACGACGCGGCGACCGGCGCGCGGCCGAGAATGCGACGCCACGTCCGGCAGCGCGACGTTGCCCGCTTGCTCCGCCGCGGGTAGCGTCGACCGCACCTGGTACCCGCAAGGAGGTTCACATGGGAGTGCTGGTCATACTGGAGATGGACGGCCCGACCGACGCGCTACTGGCGGCGGCAGAGGACCTCGAAGCTCGCCGCCCGACGACCGCCGTGTTGGCGCGCGCCATCGCGCCGACCGGGAGCGGTGTCGTCGTCGCCACGTTCTGGGAGTCCGACGAGGCGCGAGACAGCTATCAGTCAGAGCCTGAGCACGGCGAGGCCCTGCAGGCCAGCGGCGTGCTCGACCTCGTTGCGGACATGCGTTCCAAGGTCTACGACGATGCGGAGCTGAGACTGCCGTAGCCGCCGAGTCGCTGGTCCTCATGTCGGACAGAACTCGACACGGGTCGGATCCGGTAGAGGCTCAGCGCGGGCTCAGCGCCTGCTGGGCCTCGGCGATCGTGAAGCGCCCCTCGTAGAGCGCCTTGCCCACGATGACGCCGCCGAGGTTGACCTGGCGCAGCGCCGCCAGCGCGACGAGGTCGTCGAGCTGGCCGATGCCGCCGGAGTACAGGAAGCGCCCGCGGACGACGGCGGCGATCCGCTTGACCTCAGCGAGATCGGGCCCCTCGAGCATCCCGTCGCGGTCGACGTTCGTGTAGACGAACGAGCGCACCCCGCGGTTCTGCAGGCGCTCGATGACGGCCTCGGCCGGCATCTGCGTCGTCTCCTGCCAGCCGGACGGTCGAGACATTCCCGCCGCGCGTGTCGACGGACACGATCACGCGCTCGCGATAGGCGCCCAGGACGTCGTCGAGGAAATCGATGTCCGTGTACGCCGCGGTGCCGAGGATCACGCGCTCGGCACCGGCGCGCAGCGCATCGCGAACGGCGGGCAGCGAGCGCAGGCCGCCGCCGTACTGCACCGGCACGCTCAGCGCGTGGGTGATCTGGTCCAGATGCTCGAGCGACTTCGGCGAGCCGGTGCGCGCACCGTCGAGGTCGACCACGTGCAGGAAGCGTGCGCCTGCGTCGACCCATGCCCGCGCGGCCTCGAGTGGCGAGTCCTCGTAGACCGTCTTCTCGTTGAAGTCGCCCTTGACCAGCCGGACGGCCTTGCCGTCGGAGATGTCGATCGCCGGGATAGAGGATCACGCGGCGAGCCTCGTGAAGTTCTCGAGCAGCGCGAGCCCGTCGGCCGACGACTTCTCCGGATGGAACTGCACGCCGAAGACGTTGTCGCGGCCCACGACGGTGGCGAACCGCTCGCCGTACTCGCCCCAGCCGAGCACCGCGTCGGTCTCCGGCGCGAGCGAGTGCACGTGGTAGAAGGCGCGCGGCCCGTCGAGCCCCCTGTTCAGCGGCGAATCGCGCTCCCACGAGACGAGGTTCCAGCCGATGTGCGGCAGCTTCGGCGCCCGCAGGTAGCGCACGGTCCCCGGGAGGAGTCCGAGGCCGGCGGCCCCGTCGTGCTCCTCGGAGGACTCGAACAGCAGTTGCATCCCGAGGCAGATGCCGAGCACCGGCACGCCCTCCCCCGCGCGGCGCTGCACGAGCTTGTCCAGCCGGCGCGCACGCAGCTCGTCCATCGCCTGCGGGAACGCGCCGACGCCGGGCACGACGAGCGCCGAGGCCTGCTCGAGCACATCGAGGTCGTCGGTCATCCGCACGTCGGCGCCCACGCGCTCGAACGCCTTGACGACGCTGCGGCGGTTGCCCATGCCGTAGTCGCAGATGCCGATCACGGGAGCGTCACTCGGTCAGCGTGCCCTTGGTGCTCGGGACGCCGGACTCGGTCGGGTCGATCGACACGGCCTCGCGCAGCGCCCGGGCGAACGCCTTGAAGGCCGCCTCGATCATGTGGTGGGCGTTCGTGCCGGCCTCGACGGTCACGTGCAGCGTCAGCTTGGCCGTGTTGGCGACCGCCCGGAAGAACTCCTCGGTCAGCTCGTGGTCGAAGCCGCCCGTCGATCCGGGCGGCAGCGAGGCCTCGAACGCGACGAACGGGCGCCCGCTGATGTCGATCGTGCAGGCTGCGCGCGCCTCGTCCATCGGCACGACGGCGTGGCCGTAGCGGCGGATCCTCGAGCGGTCCCCGAGCGCGCGGTCCAGCGCCTGGCCGAGCGAGAGGCCGGTGTCCTCGACGGTGTGGTGCGCGCCGGTCTCCAGGTCGCCGGTGACCGCAACCTCGAGATCGAGCCGCCCGTGACGGGCGACAGGTCGAGCATGTGGTCCAGGAAGCCCACGCCGGTCCGGCGCTCGCCCTCGCCGGTGCCGTCCAGCTCGAGCTGGAGGCGGACGTTCGTCTCCTTGGTCTCGCGGGAGATCTCGGCGGAGCGGCTCACGGGCGCGCATTCTCCCGGTCGCGCATCGATTGTGCATGGACGACGAAGCCCTCGGCTTCCGCGATCGGCGCGCCGGCCTGCGCCAGCGCGGCCGCGGCGTCGCCGATCCGCACCTCGCTCATGCGCCGGCGGAAGTGCCGCGCGCCCAGCCCGGAGGCGAAGCGCGCCGCGCCACCGGTCGGCAGGCAGTGGTTCGAACCGGCAACGTAATCGCCGAAGGCCGTCGCCCCCGACGCGCCGACGAACACGCAGCCGGCGCTGCGCACGCGCGGCGCGAGCGCCTCGGCCGCGTCGCCGATCAGCTCCAGATGCTCCGGCGCGAACGCGTTCGCCAGCTCGAGCCCCGCCTCCATGTCCGGCAGCTCCACCAGCGCCGCGACCGCGTCACCGGGATCGAACTCGATCGCATCCAGGAAGGCCGGGTCGTCGCTCGCGGCCACCACGATCGTCCCTGCGCCCATGCTCCGCCTGCGCGGCCAGATCGAGCGACGCAACTCCAGGGACGGTCCGCCCCAGTTGCAAGCACCAGCACGTCGGACGGGCCGGCGAAGCCGTCGATGCCGACGTCGGACGAGCACTGGCGCTTGGCCTCCTGCACGTAGAGGTTGCCCGGGCCGGCGATCACGTCGACGCGCTCGATCGACTCGGTGCCGTACGCCAGCGCGGCGACTGCGTGGGCGCCGCCCATCGCGTAGACCTCGTCCACACCGCACAGCGCGCACGCCGCCAGGATGACCGGGTGCGCGCCCGGCGCGCAGACCACGACCTCCTCCACCCCCGCCGCCTGCGCGGTCACGACGCCCATCACGACGGTCGACGGATACGGCGCGCGCCCACCCGGCACGTAGATCGCCGCCCGCCGCACCGGCAGCTCGCGCACGAGCACCGAGTGGCCCTGCGGCAGCTCCACGAGCACGTCGGAGCCCACGCCCGCCTGCGCCACCGCCCGCACGTTGGCGATCGCAACCTCGAGCCCGGCCCGCAGCTCGCCGTCGGGCGGATGTCCCGCACCCACGCGCAGCGTTCCGTCATAGCCGTCGAACCTGCGCACGAACTCGCGCAGCGCCGCGTCGCCACCCTCGCGCACCGCGTGCACGATCTCCGCCACGTTGCCCGCCACCGAGGCGCCACCGGGCACCAGCGCGCGCAGCTCCGCCGCGACGCCCGGATGCCAGCTGAAGCGCTCAGCCCTCACGCAGGCGCCTCACGACGTCGTCGATCGCGTCAGCCTTGAGCTTGTGCGCGACCGGGTTGGCGATCAACCGCGCCGTCGCCACCGCGATCTCCTCGCGAACGACGAGCCCGTTCTCGCGCAGCGTCGTCCCGGTCGCCGTGAGGTCCACGATCGCCTCCGCCAGCCCGGTCAGCGGCGCCAGCTCGACCGAGCCCTTGACCTCCACGATCTCCGCCTGGCGCCCGGTGCGCTCGAAGTACGCCGCCGCCGTCTTCGGGTACTTGGTCGCCACCCGCATCACGCCCAGGCGCCGCAGCGCCTCGGCCGACGCATCCTCACCCTCGACGCTCGCCAGCACGAGCACGCAGCGCCCGTAGCCGAGGTCGAACAGCTCGTAGATGTCGCGCTCCGACTGCTCCATCAGCACGTCCTTGCCGGTGATCCCGATGTCCGCGGCCCCGGCCTCGACATAGGTCGGCACGTCCGACGGGCGCATCGTGATCAGCTGGCCCGAGTCGAACAGCAGCTTGCGGTCGTTCGAACGCACCTCGGCCGTGTCGACGCCGAGGCGGTCGAGCACGTCCAGCGTCTCGCCGAACAGCGCCCCGCGCGGCACCGCGATCCGCAGGTCGCCGATCAGGGTCATCGCCGCTCCTCGCCCGCCAGCGCGATGTGCAGCCGGTCGATCCCCAGCGCGAAGCCCACCGCCGGCAGCGGCCGGCCGAAGCGCCCGAGCAGGTCGTCGTAGCGCCCGCCGCCGCCGATCGGCGCGCCGAGCGCCGGGTCGTAGACCTCGAAGACCGCGCCCGTGTAGTAGTCGAGGTCGCGCAAGAGCCCGAGGTCGAAGATCACGCGCGCGGCCGCGGCGGGCTCCAGCAGGGCGTGGACCGCGCGCAGCCCCTCGCAGGCGTCGGCGACCGGCCCCGGCGGCGCCTCGAGCACCTCCGGGCCGCCGCGCAGCTGCGCCACCCGCAGCACCTCGTCGCGCACGCCCAGCTGCGAGGCCTCGCGCTCCAGGCCGACGTAGTCGCGCTCGACGAGCTCGCGCAGCATCCGCGCGCGCACCTCCTCGGGCACGTCGAGGTGGCCAGCAGCGCCGGGAACAGCGACGCATCGCCCACGCCACGCGGTAGTCGCGCAGCCCGGCGGCATCGAGCGCGCGGCACAGGACGTTCAGGGCCTCGGCGGTCCCGTCGGGGGCGGGCGCGCCCACCAGCTCGATCCCGGCCTGCAGGAACTCCCGCGGCTGCCCGCGCTGCGGCCGGACCGCGCGGTAGGCGTGGGCGAAGTAGCAGAAGCGCAGCGGCGGATCGGCCGTCGCGTAGCGCGTCCCGACCACGCGCGCGATCGGGACCGTCATGTCGGAGCGCAGCGCCAGCATCTCGCCCGTCGTCTCGTCGAACATGCGGTAGACGCCCTGGCCGCCCGCCATCCGCTCGACCGACTCGTACTCGAGCGCCGGCGTGTACAGCTCGCCGTACCCGGCCGCCTCGAACACGCCGTGCAGCGCAGCCGTGATCGTGCGCAGCTCGCGCATCTCGTCGGGCAGCACGTCGCGGGTTCCGCTCGGGGTCCGGTGGATCATGGGCTGTCGCTGCCCAGGCTATGCGTGAGCGGGCTCGGTGGCCACGCGCTCGATGCTCGCGCCGAGCTCCCGCAGGCGCTCGTCGATGCGTTCGTAGCCGCGGTCGATCTGCCGGATGTTGCCGATCTCCGTGCACCCGTTGGCACACAGCGCGGCGAGCAGGACCGCCATCCCGGCACGGATGTCCGGGGACTCGACGCGCTCGCCGCGCAACCGGCTGGGGCCGTTGACGATCGCGCGGTGCGGATCGCACAGCGTGATGTCGGCGCCCATGGCGACGAGCTTGTCGATGAAGAACATGCGCGACTCGAACATCCACTCGTGGATGAGGACCGAGCCCTCGCACTGCGTCGCGAGCGCCACCGCGATCGACGTCAGGTCGGCCGGGAACGCGGGCCACGGGCCGTCCTGGACCTTGGCCTTGTACTCGCCGACGTCGCGCTGGGCGATCAGCTTCTGGCCGCCGGGGACGATCACGTCGTCGCCGTCGAGCTCGGACTGCAGGCCGATCCGCTGGAAGATGAGGCGCACCATGCGCAGGTCGTCGGGGACCGTGTCCTTGATCCGCAGCTCGCCGCCCGTGACGCCGGCGATCGCCATGAACGAGCCGATCTCGATGTGGTCGGGGCCGATCCTGTGCTCGCAGCCGTGCAGCTCGCGGACGCCGTTGACGGTCAGCACGTTGGAGCCGATGCCCTCCACGCGCGCGCCCATCTTGGTCAGCAGCCGAGCGAGGTCCTGGACGTGCGGCTCGCAGGCGGCGTTGCCGATATGGTCGACACCGGGCGTCAGCGCCGCGGCCAGCAGCGCGTTCTCCGTCGCCATGACGGACGGCTCGTCCATGAAGACGTCACCGGCGCGAAGCCCGCCGTCGGGCGCCTGCAGCACGATCTCACGGTCGTGCGCGTAGGTGGCGCCGAGCGCCACGAACGCATCGAGGTGCGGGTCCAGGCGCCGGCGGCCGATCACGTCGCCGCCCGGCGGCGGCATGACGGCGCGCCCGAACCGCGCGAGCAGCGGGCCCGCCAGCAGGAACGAGGCGCGGATCCGCTCCGCCGCGCCCTTGTCGACGACCGCGTCCTCGCCGACGGCGCTCGCGCACAGCGCGAGGCTGTGGTCCTCGCGGCGGTCGATGCGCACGCCCATGCCCTCGAGCAGCTCGAGCATCGCCTCGACGTCGCGGATCTGCGGCACGTTGTGCAGCACGACCTCGTCCTCGGTGAGGACGCAGGCGGCGAGAATGGGAAGGGCGGCGTTCTTGTTGCCGGCCGGCGCAATCGTGCCGGACAGCGGAACGCCGCCGTCGATCACGAATTTCTCCATAGCGGCAGGCGCGGCTAGGGTAACAGCCATGTCCGCTCAGCTTTCGCGTGACGAGGCCTGGTCCCTGCTGACCGACTGGGTGCAGTCGGAATCGCTGCGCCGCCACTGCCTGGCCGTGGCCACGGCGATGGAGGCCTACGCCCGGCGCGAGGACGCCGACGCCGAGCGCTGGTTCGTCGTCGGACTGCTGCACGACATGGACTACGAGCGCTTCCCGGACATGGACGACCAGGAGAACGGCCACCCCCGGTCGGGCATGAAGGAGCTCGAATCGCGCGGAGTCGACCCCGAGATCGTGCGCGCGATCGCCTCCCACGCCGACTTCTTGGGGGTCCCGCGCGGAGTCGTCGATGGAGAAGACGCTCTACGCCGTCGACGAGCTGAGCGGCTTCCTGCTCGCGTGCGCCTACGTGCGGCCCGCAGGGCCTCGAGGGCCTGACGCCCAAGTCGGTCAAGAAGAAGCTCAAGCAACCGTCGTTCGCCGCTGCGGTCAATCGCGAGGACGTCCGCGAGGGCGCCGAGCAGCTCGGCGTCGAGTTCGACGAGCACGTCGCCTTCGTCATCGCTGCGCTCAACGAGCGCGCCGACGAGCTCGGGCGTCGCGCCCTCTGGCACGCCGGCCTGACTGGGCGCGGGCGATACGCCGCACTGCTGCGCACGCCGTACGTGCGGCCGATGCTCGCGCTGTCCGTGCTTGCGCGGATGCCGCTCGGGATCAACGCGCTGGCGATCGTGCTGCTCATGCGCCACGAGGGGTACTCCTACGGAGCGGCGGGCGCCGCCGCCGGCGGGATCGCGATCGGCGTCGGCGCATCGGGCCCGTACATCAGCCGCCTGATCGACCGCCGCGGCCAGCGCGAGGTGCTGGCGCCACTGGCGATCGCGCATGCCGTCGGCCTCGCGGTGATCGTCGCGGTCGCGCTCGCCCACGCGCCGGTGGGGGTGATCGTCGCCGCGTCGCTCGCGGCGGGCATCGCGTTCCCGCCGATCGGCACGGTCATGCGCCCGCTCTGGCCCCGCCTGCTCTCCGATCGTCCCGAGCTGCTCACGACCGCGTTCGCGCTCGACGCCGTGATCGTCGAGCTGTCGTTCGTCAGCGGCCCGCTGCTGACGGCGGTGATCGTCGTCGGTCGCCTCCCCCGCGCCCGCGCTCGCCCTGTCGGCCGTCAGCTCGGTCATCGGGACGCTCGCGCTGACCTCGATGCCGCCGTCGCGCGCGTTTCGCCCGTCGGGCAACAGCGCCCCGCGGCACCTGCTGGGCGCGCTGCAGTCGCCGGGCGTCCGCACCCTGGTCGCCGCAACGTTGCCGGTCGGGTTCTGTTTCGGCGCGGTCGAGGTCACGTTCCCGGCGTTCTGCGAGGACGTCGCCACGCGCAGCACGGCGGGGCTGCTCCTTGCGATCTGGTCGTTCGGCAGCGGCGTCGGGGGAATCGCCTACGGCGCGCGCCACTGGACGCTGCCCGCGTTCCGGCGCTACCCCCGCTGCGCGGTCGTGCTGCCGCTCGGGTTCCTGCCGCTCGCCCTGCCCGGATCGGTCGCCGTGATGGCGCCGTTGGCCTTCATCAGCGGGCTGTCGATCGCGCCCCTCATCTCCACGGGCAGCCATGTCGTCGGCGAGATCGCGCCCGAGGGCACGGTGACCGAGGCCTACACGTGGCCGATCACCGCGCTCGTCGTCGGTATCGCGGCGGGCAATGCCATCGCCGGCGCGATCGCCGGCTCGGCGGGCTGGCGCGAGTCGTTCGTGATCGCCGCCTGCGCGGCGCTGGTCGGCGCCGCGATCGCGGTCACACAGCGCAGGACGCTGCAGCCCGCGGGTTGATCCGGCACATGGCGCCGGGGTACGGTCGGCGCAGCAATGCGCGCGCTGGTCCCGTTCGTGGTCGCAGCGGTCCTGCTCTTCGCCGCCGGCATCGGCGACGCGGCCCCCGCGGGCCTGACGAGCTGGTGGCCGGGGGACGGCAACGGCGACGACACCATCAGCGCGCACAACGGGCACCTCGACGGCAGCGTCGGGTTCACGACCGGAGTACTTGGCCAGGGCTTCGTGTTCGACAGCCTCGACGACCTCGTGCGGGTCGACGACAACGCCGATTTCTCCCCGGGGACGGACTCGTTCACGGTCGACGCATGGATCAAGACGACGAACGGCATCGACGCGCAGATCATCCGCCACTACGAATGCGCCGGCTACTGCAGCGAGGCGGAGTCGGCAAGCAACTGGGACCTCCGCCTCGTGACCATCACGCCTGGGGTTTCATCCGCGACGCCGACAAGGGCGGGGCGGACGCCTCCGGGGGACAGGTGTTCCAGGGCACGAAGCCGATCGACGACGGCTTCTTCCACCATGTCGCGTTGGTCCGCGACCAGGTGGCGGGCCATGCTCGGCTGTACGTGGACGGCGCACTCGAAGCCGATGTCGCCCTCGATGCCGGAGCCAGTGGCGCGCTGAGCAACATCGACCCCGACGCCGACCCTGTCACGATCGGCGGCGGCTGGCTCGGCGGCACGACGAGTCCCGACTCCGATATCGAGTTCACCGGCGTGATCGATGAGGTCCATTGGTGGCGCAACACGGCGCTGAGCGGCGACCAGATCGCGACGATGTGCACGGACGCAGTCACGCCGACCTCCGCGGCGACCGCCCCGGCCACGGCCGCCGCGGGCGCGCCGATCAGCGTCGGCTACACCGCCTCCGACAGCGGCGGCGCGGGTATCGCGCGGGTGAACCTGCTCGTGCGCACGCCCGGCGCCGACGGCTTCGCCGAGGCGGCCACCGACGAGAGCTCCAGCGGGAGCGGGACGTTCACGTACACGCCCACCGCGGGCCCCGGCGACTACGGCTTCGCCACCACCGCCGAGGACAACAACTGTGGGCGCGAAGCGGCCCCGGCCGACCCCGACGCCATCACCAAGGTCGCCGCCGCGACGACGACGCCGCCCCCCACGACGATTCCGCCCGTGACCACCCCGCCGCCCAAGCCGGTCCCGATCAGCCAGCTCGCGACGCTCCCCTCGCCGCACGTCTGCGTCAGCCGCCGCCACTTCCCCATCCACCTCAAGGGCGTCAAGGGCATCGTCAAGGCCGTCATCAAGCTCACCGGCGTCCCCGCCCGCACCGTCAAGGGCAAGGCGCTCGGCCTGCCGATCGACCTGCGCGGCCTCCCCAAGGGCAAGGTCGTCGTCCGGATCACCGTCACGACGAAGGCCGGCAAGCGCCTCGTCGGCAAGCGCACCTACCACACCTGCGCGAACAAGCGGATCATCAAGAAGAAGAACAAGCGCTAGCTAGCGCCAGCGCCCGCCCGCCTTCGCCCACTCCAGCAGGTGATCGGTCCCGCAGAACGCGTCCGCGATGCGGTGCTCGCCGCGATGGCGGATGAGCAGGACGCGGGCGTCGTCGAGCTCCTCGCCGCAGTGGGCGCAGCGCCCGAGGCCCTCGTCGGAGTCGTCGGGCTCGAGGATCGTCCCGGGATCCCAGTGGGCGCCCTGGATCACCCAGGGCACGACGTGCTCGAGGCGGCAGAACATCGCCTTGCGCTCGCCGACCGGCTCGGCCGCGCGGAAGCCCTCGCCGTCGGCGACGTCGACCCCACACCAGCTGCACGGACCCGAGCTCATGGTTCGCGAACAGGCTACGTGAGCGGTCGGGCGGGACTCGCGGGCGCCGCGCCGTTATCGTCCGGAAGCGATGGCCGACGGGCTCGAAGATCACCGTCCTCGAGGGCGACGAGACCGGGCAGGAGCTGCTGGAGCAGTCGCTGCGCGTCCTCGCGCCCGACGTCGTGGGGCTGCCGATCGAGCTCGACAGCTACGACCTCTCGCTCGAGCGCAGGCGCGAGACGGGCAACGAGATCGTCCACGAGGCGGCGCGCGCGATGCGCGAGAGCGGCTTCGGCATCAAGGCCGCGACCATCACGCCCGAGGGGCGTGACGACGTCGGCTCGCCCAACCGGATCCTGCGCGAGGAGATCGGCGGCAAGGTGATCATCCGCACCGGCCGCAGGATCCCCGGCGTGACGCCGATCGCGGGCGTCCACCACCCCATCAGCGTGGTGCGCATGGCCGTGGAGGACGCCTACGGCGCCAAGCAGTGGCGCGAGGGCGACGAGGGGGCGGCCGACGAGGTCGCGTTCCGCACCGAGCGGATCACGCGCGGCGTCTGCCGGGCGGTCGCCGAGTACGCGTTCCGCCAGGCGGCCCAGATGGGCGGCCGGGTCTACGGCGGCCCCAAGTGGACGGTGTCCCCCATCTACGAGGGGATGCTCAAGGAGGAGATGGACGCCGCGGCCGAGCGCCACCCCGATGTCGACCTACCAGCCGGTCCTCATCGACGCCACGTACGCGGGGCTCATCTCCGGCGCCGCCGACGCGCCGCTGGTCATCCCGGCGCTCAACCGCGACGGCGACTGCCTGAGCGATCTGGTGATGCCCATGTTCGGCTCCATCGCCGGCGCCGAGAGCGTCCTGCTCGCCTTCGACGACGACTACGACACGCAGGTCGCCATGGCCGAGGCGCCGCACGGCACCGCGCCCGCGCTGCAGGGCAAGGACGTCGCGAACCCGATGGCGATGCTGCTCAGCTGCGCCGCCGTCCTGCACTACGCGGGCGTGCGCGGGTTCGCCGGCGCGAACACGGCCTCGCGGGCGATCTACGAGAGCGTCCTCGAAGCGACCGCCGCCGGCGTCCGGACGCCCGACCTGGGCGGCCACCACGGCACCACCGACTTCACCTCGGACGTCGTCGAGCGCGTGGGCGCAAGATCGACGTGTGGTCGTCGCTGGGCTCCAGCGTGTGAGCGACGGCCTGCCGCCGCAGCGCCTGGCCGTCCCCGCCGACGCCGCCGCCATCTCGGAGCTGATGCGCACCTCGATCCTCGAGCTCTTCCCGCGCTACTACGACGACGCGCAGACGGCCAGCGCGGTGTCCACATCGGGCATCTCGACATGGCGCTCATCGACGACGGCACGTACTTCGTCCACGAGGCGAACGGCGAGATCGTCGCGTGCGGCGGGTGGAGCCGCCGCAACCGGCTGTTCGCCGGGGTCGGCGACGCGGGCGACGACGACCGCCTGCTCGACCCCGCGACCGAGCCGGCGCGCGTGCGCGCGATGTTCGTCCGCGGCGATTGGACCCGGCGCGGGCTCGGGCGAGCGATCCTCGAGGCCTGCGAGCGGGCCGCGCGCGCCGAGGGGTTCACGGTGCTCGCGCTGATGGCCACGCTCGCCGGCGAGCCGCTCTACCGCGCCTACGGGTTCCGCGCGACCGAGCGGGTCACGTTCACCGCGCCTGACGGCGTCACGCACGAGGCCGTCGCGATGGAACGCCCGATCGACCCCGCCTGAGCGAACCCCTGTTCGTCTCGCGTTGCAACATCTGTTGCAGCCGATTCCGCATAGATAAGCCATTTCCGGCCCTCCGCGAGCCGATCTGCCGCGGTCCGTCCGGCGGCCGTCGTAGCTTCACGAACACATGTTCCCTACGACTTCTGAACCCCGGACGGCG
>CAWCEB010000012.1:0-15069 GCA_963794105.1 uncultured Actinomycetes bacterium
CTGCGTGAGCTTGGGCCCCGCGGCTACGAACAGTTCGAAGTACGGGGGCCCACGCCCCGGCGCGGGCGGCTCACCCCGGAGCGACGCAAAGCCCGCAACGCGTCAATCCTCAGCCCCGCCCGCCGGCGCGCTGGCGCACGTCGACCGCGGCCGCGACGAGCAGCCCCAGGAGCCGGTCGAGCTCCGCGGCTGACACCGCCGCGTCGGGCAGATCGCCGACGATCCAGACGTCGCCCGCGCCGGTGTGGGCGAGCCGCACGAGTCGCAGTGAGCGGTTGCGGAAGAGCAGCTCGTGATCGGAGACCCGGTCGGCACCGGCGACCTCTGCCTGCGCTCGCAGGAAGCCGTCGCGCAGGCGGATCCCGACGTGCAGCGGCCAGCCCGCGGCGTCCTCGATCGTGACGCCCCACTCGCCGTCGGCGACGCGCCGCGCGGTGGCTCCGAGGGACGCGATGTAGGCGTCGGTGACTGACCTGGCATCGGACACGGTGCTACAGTTTCACAACAGCTTCAGAGCACCGGCCGCGGGGCCGGTGGCAGGTCAGAAGCGGGCGCTCGCCCGCTTTTTTGTTGTCCGGGAAGGAGGAGAGATGAGCAGCATTCAAGCCGACATCGAGGCACGGCTCGCCGTGGCCGAGCCCGACGTCGAAGTGCTGCTCGCCGAGATCGTCGGCGGCGGGACGCTCCGCCTGTTCGTCGATCACCCGGACGGCGTCACGCTCGAGCTCTGTGAGCGCGTGACGCATGCGCTGGAGGACCTGCGCGAGCAGTACGCGCTCGAGGTCTCCTCGCCTGGCCGCAAGCGCCCGCTCACGAAGCCAGATCATTTCCGCCGCTTCCTCGGCCGCCGCGCCAGGGTCCGCACCCGGGATGAGAGGGAGGGGCACAAGACGTTCACCGGTGAGCTGGTGGGCGCCGGCGACGACGCAGTCACGATCGCCGCCGACAGCGGGGTCATCGCGATCCCGTACGCCGACATCCACCGTTCGAACCTCGTCGAGGAGTAGCCCACATGTCACGCGAAATCCTGGAGGCCATGCACGCGCTCGCGCGCGAGAAGGGCATCTCTGCCGAGAAGCTCATCGCGGCGCTGGAAGACGCGCTGCTCTCCGCGTACAAGAAGCAGCCCGGCTCGGCCAAGTACGCCCGCGTCGAGCTCGACCCCGAGACCGGCGACTACCGCGTCATCGAGCTGATCATCCCGGAGCGCCTCGAGGCGCATCTGATCGTCGAGACGATCGACGAGGGCACGACCTACGACCCGGAGACGGGCGAGATGGTCGAGCCGACCGATCCGGAGATCGACCCGGCGAAATTCGAGGAGTACAAGGACCAGATCGACGAGCGCGACGTGACGCCCGACGACTTCGGGCGCATCGCGGCGCAGACGGCCAAGCAGGTGATCCTCCAGCGGATCCGCGAGGCCGAGCGCGACATGATGTTCGAGGAGTACCGCGACCGCGTCGGCGAGCTGATCACCGGCCTCGTCCAGCAGTCCGACTCGCGCTACACGCTCGTGCAGCTGCGCGAGCGCGTCGAGGCGCTGCTGCCGAAGTCCGAGCAGGTCGACGGCGAGCGCTACGACCACTCGCAGCGCATCAAGGCCGTCATCAAGGAGGTCAGCGCCTCCACGAAGGGCCCGTCGATCATCGTCTCGCGCCGCGATCCCGAGCTGATCAAGAAGCTGTTCGAGCTCGAGGTGCCGGAGATCGCCGACGGCCTCGTCGAGATCGCGAACGTCGCGCGCGAGCCGGGCTACCGCTCGAAGATCGCCGTCGTCTCGCACGCCCAGGGCGTCGATCCCGTCGGCGCCTGCGTCGGCCCGCGCGGCTCGCGCGTGCGCATGGTCGTGTCCGAGCTGCGCGGCGAGAAGATCGACATCATCCCTTACAACGACGAGCCCGCCCGCTTCGTCGCCAAGGCGCTCTCGCCCGCACGCGTGCGCGAGGTGCTCGTCGACGACGAGGGCAAGCAGGCCACTGTCATCGTGCCCGACGACCAGCTGTCGCTGGCGATCGGCCGCGAGGGCCAGAACGCCCGCCTGGCTGCGCGCCTGACCGGCTGGCGGATCGACATCCGCTCGGAGACCGAGTTCGCCACCGAGGAGCAGGAGGGCGGCTACGAGGAGGAGGACACCGGCGGGCGCTGCGCCGCGATCCTCACCTCCGGCCGGCGTTGCCCGAACGCGGCGCTGCCGGGCTCGCGCTACTGCGGCCTGCCGGCCCACCAGGCGCTCGAGGGCACCGGCAGCGACCACGTCGGCGGGGAGCCCGTCGAGGAGGAGATCACGCTCGAGGCCGAGGCGGAGGCTGCCGAGGTCGAGGTGGCCGCCGACGACGAGGCGGTCGGTGCCGTCGAGGAGCAGGAGGCCGAGCCTGACCGCCGAGCGAGCCGCGAGCCCGAGGACGAGCCCGACGACTGAGCCCGCCGCGGAGGGATCCACCTCATAGCCGCAGACCCCCAGCGCCGCTGCGTGGGATGCGGCCAGACGGCTTCCAAGGCCGACCTGGTCCGCGTCGCACTCGCGGGCGACAAGGTGGTCGTAGACCGCGCCGCGCGCCTCCCAGGGCGCGGCGCATACGTCCACGGACGGGCCTGTGCGGACCGTGCCGTGACCCGCCGAGCGTTCGGCCGCGCCTTCCGGCGCGCCGTGGCGGTACCCCCCAACTTCGTAGAATCACTGGTGTAGATGGCCAAGAAACGCGTACACGAGATCGCCAAATCACAGGGCATGACCTCCAAGGAGGTGCTTGCCAAGCTTCAGGCTGCCGGTCTGGAGGTGAAGGCCGCTGCCTCCTCGGTCGAGGAGGCAGACGCGCTGAAGGCGCTCGGCGGCGGCAACGGCGCCGCTCCCGGCCGAGGCGCCCGCGAAGCCTTCGGCGAAGGCCAAGCCCGACGGCCAGCGACCGCGCACAGCCGCGCGCGCCGCGCCCGCGAAGCCCGCGGCGGCCCGAGCGCCCGCCGCCGACCGGCCGCCAAGGCCGACGGTGAGGCGCCGAAGGCGCCCGAGGCGAAGCAGCCGCCGCGCCCTGCGCCCGGCAGCGGCCCGAAGGTCATCCAGCCCACGCCCCCCGGCGATCGCCCCGCGCCCGGCACCGGCCCGCGCATCATCTCCGGCCCCGAGCCCCCCGAGCGCCCCAAGCGCGACGAGTCCGCCAACCAGCCCGGAGGCGCCGGCAGGCGCCCCAACCGCGGCGGGATGCAGGGCGAGCGCGCCCCCGGCGGCGGCCCCGGTGGCCGGCGCCGCGTGGTCATCGACTCACAGGCTTCTCGCCGTCCGGGTGGTCCGGGCGGCCCCGGTGGCCCCGGCGGGCCCGGCGGCGGACCGCCGCAGCGCGGCCCGCGCCGTCGCGGCCGGCGCCGCCGCGAGGTCCTCAACGAGGTCGCCGCGCCGCTCGACGTCCAGGCCCAGTCGCGCACCGACGTCGTCAAGATCAACTCCGGCTCGACCGTCAAGGACGTCGCCGAGTACCTCGGCGTCCCGACGCCCGAGATCATCAAGAAGCTGATGACGCTCGGCGAGATGGCGACGCTGACGCAGACGCTGACGCGACGACGCCATCCAGGTCCTCGCCGACGAGTTCGACAAGGAGGTCGAGATCGTCCATGTCGGCGACGAGGAGGACACGGAGCCGGCCTTCGCCGACGACGAGTCCGACCTGGTCGATCGCCCGCCGGTCGTGACGATCATGGGCCACGTCGACCACGGCAAGACGTCGCTGCTGGACGCGATCCGCTCGACCCAGGTCGTGGCGGGCGAGGCCGGCGGCATCACGCAGCACATCGGCGCCTACCAGGTCACGCACAACGGCAAGGCGATCACCTTCCTCGACACGCCCGGCCACGAGGCGTTCACCGCGATGCGCGCCCGCGGCGCGCGCGTGACCGACCTCGCGGTCATCGTCGTCGCCGCCGACGACGGCGCCAAGCCCCAGACCGACGAGGCGATCGACCACGCCAAGGCCGCCGAGGTCCCGATCCTCGTCGCGGTCAACAAGATCGACAAGGAGGGCGCGGACCCGACGCGCGTGCGCACGGAGCTCACGCAGCGCAACCTGCAGCCCTCGGAGTGGGGCGGGGATACCGAGTTCGTCGACGTCTCGGCCAAGACGAAGGACGGACTCGACGACCTGCTCGACACGATTCTCGTCGTCGCGGAGCTCGAGGAGCTCAAGGCCAATCCCACGGCTGACGCATCGGGCGTGGTCATCGAGTCCAAGCTCGACCCGGGCCGCGGTCCCGTCGCCACGCTGCTGATCCAGCGCGGGCACCTCGAGGTGGGCGACGCCGTCGTGGCCGGACCCGACGTTCGGTCGCGTCCGCGCGATGAACGACCACCACGGCGACCGTCTCGAGCAGGCCGTTCCCGGCGATCCGGTCGAGGTCCTCGGCTTCGAGGGCGTCCCCGATGCCGGCGAGCCGTTCCGCGTGGTCGAGAACGACCGCGAGGCCCGCCGTGTCGCGACCGAGCGCGCCAACCGCCTCAAGACGGAGGCACTGGCCCGCCGCTCCGGCCGCAAGGTCTCGCTGGAGGACGTCTTCAAGCGCTCGCGCGAGGAGGATCTGCAGGAGCTCGCGCTGGTCGTCAAGGCCGACGTCGCCGGCTCGCTGGAGGCGATCGAGGACGAGATCGCCAAGCTGCCGCAGTCCGAGATCCAGGTCAACGTGATCCACGCGGCCGTCGGCGGCATCAACGAGTCCGACGTCATGCTCGCCGCTGCGTCCGACGCCGTGATCCTGGGCTTCAACGTCCGCCCGGTCGGCGACGCGAGGCAAGTCGCCGAGCGCGAGGGCGTCGATATTCGAACCTACTCGGTCATCTACAAGGCGCTCGACGAGCTGCGCGCAGCGATGGAGGGCCTGCTGGCGCCCGAGGAGGTCGAGGAGTCCGTCGCCCAGGTGGAGGTCCGCGCGATCTTCCGTGCCTCCCGGATCGGCGTCATCGCCGGCTGCTACGTCACGGAGGGCACCGTCACGCGCGGCGCCAGTGTGCGGGTGGTGCGCGACGGCACCGTCGTCTACGACTCGACGATCCAGTCGCTGCGGCGCTTCAACGACGACGTGCGCGAGGTCCAGGCGGGCTTCGAGTGCGGCATCGTGGTCGCCAACTTCCAGGACATCAAGGAGGGGGACAACCTGGAGGTCTACGCGACGCGGCAGGTCGAGCGAGAGTTGAGCTAGGCCTGGGGCGTGGCCGGATATGTCGCCCTAGTGACGATCGAACTGCATTTCTCAGAGGTTCACGACCTCAAGGCCAAGCGCAAGCAGCTCAAGTCGTTCACCGAACAACTACGGGCGCGGCTCGGCGTCGCGGTGGCCGAAGTGGAGTACCAGGACAAGTGGCAACGCTCCACGGTGGTCACAGCGGCGGTTGCGAGCACGGCGGGAGGGGCACAACTGCTCGCTGACAAGGTGGCGCGTTTCGCGGACAGCCGGTTCCCGGATGGCGTCCGCGTCGAGCGTGCCCTGGCCGCCGTCGACGAAGTGTCAGGACTAGGATGAGCACCGATCGCATGCGTCGCGTGAACGAGGCCGTGAGGGAGGTCCTCAGCGACGCGATGAAGCTCCTGAAAGACCCGCGCGTCGGGTTCGTCACCGTGACCGATGTCAGAACCAGCCCAGACCTGCGCCAGGCCAAGGTGTACGTGAGCGTCCTCGGCACCGACGACGAGCGCGCCGCCACCATGGATGGCCTCGCCTCCGCCCACGGCGTGCTGCAGACCGCGGTCAACCGCGAGCTGCGGATGAAGCGCACTCCGACGCTCGATTTCGTCTACGACGACACCGCCGAGCGCGCTGACCGCCTGGAGCGGATGCTCGCCGAGATGGAGCACGACGGATGAACGACCGCGACGCGGTGCTCGAGGAGATCCGCGACGGGCAGCGGTTCGTGCTCGTCACGCACGAGAACCCCGACGGCGACGCGCTGGGCTCGCTCGTCGGCATGCACAACGTGCTGCGCGCGCTGGGCAAGGACAGCGTGATGTTCATGTCCGCCGACGAGTTCCCGCTGCCCTACGAGTACCGCTTCTTCGACCTCGAGGGACTTGCGTCCGTGCCGCCGCGCGACATCGACGAGCGCACGGTCATCTACCTGGACTGCGGCAACATCGACCGCAACCCGCTCGAGATCGTCAAGCGGAACGACACGCACATCGTCAACGTCGACCATCACCACGACAACACGCGCTTCGGGACGGTCAACTGGGTCGACGACGAGGCCTCGTGCACCGCCGAGCTGGTGTGGATCCTGATGTCCTCGCTCGGCGTGGAGCCGACGCTGACGATCGCCGAGGCGCTCTACGTGGGCCTCGTGACCGACACGGGCCGCTTCATGTACGAGAACACCGGCTCGCGCGCGCACGTCATGGCCTCCGAGCTGATCGACGCCGGCGTCGACGTCGCAGGCGTCTACAAGCGCCTCTACGAGGAGATGCCGTTCGCCAAGCTCGAGCTGCTCTCGCGGGCGCTGTCGCACATCGAGCGCTACGACGACGGCGCGCTGACGATGGCGCGGCTCACGCGCGACGACTTCCGCCTGGCCGGGGCGGAGGAGAGCTACTCGGAGGGGGTCATCGACCACCTGCGCTCGGTCAGCGGCACCAAGGTCGCGGCGATGTCGCGCGAGCTGCTCGCCGAGGCCGCCAGCGGTCGCAAGAAGGTCTCGCTGCGCGCCACCGGCCACGAGGTCGACGTCAGCGCGATCGCGCGCGCGGCGGGCGGCGGCGGGCACCGGCGCGCCGCCGGCTTCTCCACCGAGCTGTCCGACGACGAGCTCGTCGCGTTCCTGCGCGAGAAGATCGCCGCGCAGCTGCAGCCGGTCTAGTCGAAGACGAGCGCCCGATAGCCCTGCGGCGTCACGCGCAGCACCGTGGCTGGGCGTTCGTTGCCGTCGATCACGAGCACGACCTTCTCGCCGGGCGCAAGGTCGTCGGGGCCCGCGAGCAGGACGCCGCCCAGCGAGATGTCGATCGCGAACGTCGCGTCGAGGCGGCGGTCGCGCCGCACCATGACCGGATCGGCGGACTCGTTGCGCGGATGGCGCCTGCGGTCGGGGCGCCGCGGCTCGGGGCGGCGCCGGCGGTCGGCGGCCCAGGCCGCCGCGATCACCAGCGCCCCGGCGCCGCACAGGACGAACGGGACGATCGACGTGGCTTGGATCACCGGGCGAACCGTACCCCGCCGGGTGGCGAGAACCGGGAGGATGCCCGCGGATGGACGGCATGATCCTGTGCGACAAGCCCGAGGGCGCCTCGAGCCACGACGAGGTGCTGCGCGTGCGCCGGGCGCTCGCCGGGGCCAAGACCGGGCACGCCGGGACGCTCGACCCGTTCGCGACCGGGCTCCTGCTCGTGCTCGTGGGCCGCGCCACGCGGATCGCGCGCTACATCCTCACGCTGCCCAAGACCTACGTGACGACCGCGCGCTACGGCGCGATCTCGTCGACCGGCGATCCCGACGGCGAGATCGTCCAGACCGGCAGGGTTCCCCCCGACCCGCCGCCGATGCCCACGGGCGCGGTGCTCCAGCGCCCGCCGGCGTACTCGGCCATCCGGATCGCGGGCGTGCGCGCCTACGAGCGCGCGCGGCGCGGGGAAGAGGTCGAGATGCCCGAGCGCATCGTTCACGTCCATCGCTTCGAACAGCTGTGGCGCGAGGACGGCGAGCGCGGCGGCTACGAGATCGAGTGCGGCAGCGGAACCTACATCCGCTCGCTCGTCGCGGACCTGGGCGACGCCTACTGCGAGTCGCTGCGGCGCACCCACATCGGGCCGTGGAGCGTCGATGCCGCCGACGGCGAGACGCTGATCCCGCTTGCAGACGTGCTCTCCGCATTCCTGCCGGTGGTGGCGGTCGAGGGCGAGCAGGCGCGGCGCGCACGCCACGGCGCCCTGGTGGACGTCGAGGCCGATGGCACGGTCGTCCTCGCCGACGCGGAGGGCCCGATCTGCGTCGCGGAGCCTCGCGAAGGCGGCGGCGTCAAGGCGTCCGTAGGGTTCCGCGGGTGAAGGTCACCCGCCTCCCTGACGCCGAGCCGCGGCCGCGGCGCCTGGCCGTCGGCACCTTCGACGGTGTTCACCTCGGGCACCGCGAGGTCATCCGCGGCGCCGACACCGTGCTGACGTTCGACCCGCACCCGTCGGCGGTCGTCTCGCCGCACGGCTCGCCGCCGCTGCTGACGACGCTCGAGCGCAAGGCCGAGCTGCTGGAGGGTGTCGGCGTCGACGAGCTCGTCGTCATCCCCTTCGACAAGGAGTTCGCGTCGCGCTCCGCGGCCGAGTTCATCGACGAGGTGATCGTCGGGACGCTCGGCGCCACGCACGTGAGCGTGGGGGAGAACTTCCGCTTCGGTCACAAGGCGCAGGGCGACACCGACATGCTGGCCGCCGACGAGCGCTTCGAGACGCGGGTGGTGCCGCTCCTGGAGATCGACGGCGAGGTGGTCAGCTCGTCGCACATCCGAGGGCTCGTCCTGGGTGGCGCTGTCATGTACGCCGACCAGCTCCTCGGCGCTCCGTTCGTGGTGGAGGGCGAGGTCGTGCACGGCGACAAGCGCGGCCGTGAGCTGGGCTTCCCGACCGCCAACCTTGTTCCGCGCAACGGCTACGTGACGCCCGGCCACGGCGTCTACGCCTGCCGGACGGGCGAGGGTCATGTCGCGGCCGTGAACGTCGGGGTGCGACCGACGTTCGTGACCGGGCGCGGCGAGCTGATCGAGGCCTACCTGCTGGACTTCGACGGCGACCTCTACGGGGCCGACCTGCGCCTGGAGTTCCTCAAGCGGCTGCGCGGCGAGAAGCGCTTCGCGTCGGTGGATGCGCTGATCGACCAGATGCGTGCGGACGTCGACGAGGCGCGCCGGGCCGCGGCCGAGTGACTGCTACCCTTCGCCGCCGCACATGACCCTGACCCAGGAACGCAAGGCCGAGATCACGGCGCAGTTCGGCGCCAGTCCTCAGGACACCGGGAACACCCGTGTCCAGGTCGCGCTGCTCACCGAGCGCATCAACGAGCTCACCGAGCATCTGCGCGGCCACAAGAAGGACCACCACTCCCGCCGCGGGCTGCTGATGCTCGTGGGCCGTCGTCGCCGGCTGCTCAACTACCTGCAGAAGAAGGACCTCGAGGGCTACCGCGAGCTCATCCGTGAGCTCGGGCTCCGTCGGTGAGCATCGTCGCGCCGGGAACGCCGGCGCCCGACTTCACCCTCAAGACGGCGGCAGGTCACGACTTCACCCGGGACGACCTCCTGGGCAAGACGACGGTGCTCGTCTTCTATCCGTTCGCCTTCAGCCCGGTCTGCACAGATCAGTTCCAGATCTACGAGGAGGCGCTGGACGAGCTGCGCGCCAAGGGCGCCACGATCTACGGCGTCTCCTGCGACGCCGCGTACTCGCAGACGGCGTTCAAGGAGAGCCTCGGCGTCTCGATCGAGCAGCTCAGCGACTTCGAGCCCAAGGGCGCCGCGTCGCGCGCGTTCGGCGCCTACTTCGAGCCGGGCGGCATGTCCAACCGCGCGCTGGTCATCGTCGGCCCGGACGGCGTCGTCACGTGGTCGCACCTCGCGAGCAACCCCGGCGAGCTGCCGGGCGTGAACCTCATCTTCGACGGCCTCGCCGCGGCGTAGGGCGCCGCTGTTGCTGTGCGGGCGGAGCGTCACTTCGGTGGCGCGCAGCGCGGTTCGCTTGGGCGGGCGCTCCGCGCTGGTTGCCGTCATTGAGCGGAGTGGGTGACCGCCCGCGCGCGTTGTGGGCCGGATTCTCCGCGCATAGCGCGGTATATCCGGCCCAGAACGAGCCTCGAGCCCTTCTTCCTCAATGCCCGAACCGGGCCCCGCGCCCCGCACAACGCCCGAGCTGAGCGCTCACGCTCCTCGGCCAAAGCGTGACATTGGGGTCTGACCCTTTTGTCCCCGCGCGCGCCCGGGCCCCCAACGTCGTAATAGTTACGACGCTCGGGGCCCACGCCGAACACCGGCGCACCCGTCCCTTCTCGGCCAAGCGTCAGCACCCGGTCCGGTGTCCAACGTCACACACGGCGAGGCGCAGGTGCAGGACAGTTGCGTCATGACACTCGCAGGCGGCTCACTGATCTTCCTGGCGTTCGTGATCTTCTACACGCTGGTCGTCACCTACTCGCTCTACACGCGGACCGGTAGCGGCATCAACCAGCGGCCGTGGGGGGAGGAGGGCTACAGCTCCCTCTCCCACGACGAGACCACGACGTCACTCTGGCGCCGCTAGGCGCCCGAAGTGGATGGCATCGACGCGGCCCTCGCCGCGTGCGCCCCAGCCGGGGAGCAGACCTTCGCGCGCGAAGCCGTTGCGCTCGAGCACCGCGTGCGCGCCCGGGTTGTCGATGTCCGAATGCGCATCGAAGCGCTCGATGCCCCACTCGCGCATCGCCCAGTCGCACGCCAGGCGCACCGCGGCGGTCGCGGCGCCACGCCCGCGCCCGGCGGGTAGGAGCCAGAAGCCGACCTCGCAGCGCCGCTCGTGGCGGGCGACGTTGAACAGGATCACGATCCCGAGCATCTCGTCGGTGCCGGCGTCGGCGATCGCGCGCTCTGCGAAGCCCTCGCCCGAGTTGTACTCCTCGAGCACCGCCAAGGCGCTCTGCGGCGTGTGGGCCACCGCAAGGCCCGAGTGCGCGGCGACCTCAGGGTCGCGGGTCCCGGCCGCGAAGGCCGCGGCGTCGGTGGGCCGGAAGCGGCGGATGCGGATGCCGTCGGCCTCGAGGTCCTCCATCGCTGCGAGGCTACCCACATGGAGGATCTGCGCAGCGCGGCGGTGCCCGGCATCCGCGAGGACGATCACGTCCGCGGCGACGGACGGCTCGTCGTGTTCTACGCCGACCTCACGTGCCCGCACTGCGCGGTCGCACACGAGAACCTCAAGGCCGAAGGCGCGCGGGTCGTCTTCCGCCACCTGGCGTTGAAGAGCCGCCACCCGCGCGCGCTCGCGCTCGCGCACGCCGCGGAGGCGGCCGCCGCGCAAGGGGCCTTCTGGGCGTTCGCCGACGCCACCTACGCCGACCAGGGTCGCCTGGAGGATCCGCACCTGTGGGACCGCGCCGGGGAGCTCGGGTTCGACGTCGAGCGCTTCGACGCCGACCGCCGCAGCGAGGCGACCGCGGCCCGGGTGCAGCGCGACGTCAAGGACGCGCTGCGCGCCGGGGCAACCGGCACACCGACGCTCTTCAACCTCTAGGTTCCGGTGCGTGCGCAGGGGTGTGCTCGGTCTACTGGCCGCGGGAGCCGTCCTGGTTCCCGCGACCGCGAACGCGGCTGGTCGGTGCGGCGACCATCCGTGGTGCAACACGGCGCTGAGCGCGGACGCGCGCGCCGGCCTGCTGCTCGAGCAGCTGACGCCCGACGAGAAGATCGGCCTGCTCGCCGGCGACGACGTCACCGGCGTCTGCGCCTGCTACGCGGGCTCGCACACCGGGACCGAGAACGGCGTGGCGCGCCTGGACGTGCCGCGGGTCCTGTTCAGCGACGGGCCCGTGGGCCCGCGCCAGGGCCAGACGACCGCCATGCCGATCCCGATGGCGCTCGCCGCGACGTTCGACCGCCGCCTCGCGGTCGCCCACGGCGCGGTGATCGGCGACGAGGCGCGCCACAAGGGCAACGACGTCGTCTTCGGGCCGACGGTCAACATCATGCGAACGCCGCTCGGCGGACGCACCTTCGAGGCCTACGGCGAGGACCCCTACCTCGACTCCCAGATGGCCGTCGGATGGATCCGCGGGCTGCAGGCGCAGGGCGTGATCGCCGACGTCAAGCACTACGCGGCCAACAACCAGGAGGGCTACTCGCCGCTGGCGAACGCCGGGGGGCCGGGGCAGCTGCTCGGGCCGCCTCCGACCGAGGGCAACCGCATGCTCGTCGACGAGAAGATCGACGAGCGCACGCTGCGCGAGATCTACCTGCCGCACTTCGAGGCAGCGATCAAGCAGGCGCACGCCGGCACCGTGATGTGCTCCTACAACAAGGTCAACGGGACCTACGCGTGCGAGAACGACCACCTGATCCACCAGATCCTCGAGAAGGAGTGGGGCTTCCAGGGCATGGTGCTCGCCGACTACGGCGCCGCTCACGAGGCGGGCCCGTCGCTGCGCGGCGGGCTGGACTTCGAGCCGTGGCCGGGGATGGCGTACGGCCCGCTGCAGGTGCGCCTGGCGCTCACGACGGGCCAGGGGACGGATGCCCAGGTCGACGAGCACGTGCGCCGCTACCTGCGAACGCTGTTCGCCTTCGGCGTGTTCGACCGCCCGGCCTATGCCGACGACGACGCCCGGATCGCCAAGGCCGCGCATGCGCAGACCGCGCGAGGGATCGAGGAGTCCGCGATCACGCTGCTGGAGAACCGGCGACGGACGCTGCCGCTGGGGGCGCCGAAGACGATCGCCGTCATCGGCGCGGCAGCCACGACCTTCACGACCGGCGGCGGCTCGGGCAATGTCAAGCCGTTCGCGTTTCACGATCCGCTCACGGCGATCCGGGAGCGCGCCAAGGGCTCGACCGTCGTCTACGACGACGGCAGCGATGCCGCTCGGGCGGCGGCCGTCGCGAAGGGCGCCGACGTGGCGATCGTGTTCGCCGCCGACTACCAGAGCGAGGGCGCCGACCGCGCATGCCTGACGCTCGAATGCCCGCCGGTCCATGGCGACCAGGACGGCCTGATCGGCGCGGTCGCAGCCGCCCAGCAGAACACGGTCGTCGTGCTCGAGACCGGCGGACCGGTGCTGACGCCGTGGCGTGACCGCGTCGGCGCGCTGCTCGAGGCCTGGTACCCCGGCCAGGAGGGCGGGCCGGCGATCGCGCGCGTGCTGTTCGGCGACGCCGACCCCGGCGGCCGCCTGCCCGCGACGTTCCCGCGGTCCGAGGCCGACCTGCCGACCGCCGGCGATCCCGAGGCCTATCCGGGCGTGGGGGAGACCGTGGCCTACAAGGAGGGTCTGCTGGTCGGCTATCGCTTCTACGACGCGAAGGCCAAGACGCCGGCCTACCCGTTCGGCTTCGGGCGCTCGTACACCCGCTTCAGGCTCTCGAGGCTGAAGCTGCGCCGCCGCGGGACGAAGGTCAGCGTCGCGCTCACCGTGCGCAATGCGGGGGCACGCACGGGCATTGCCGTGCCGCAGGTCTACGTGGCGATGCCGGGCGCCGCCGGGGAGCCGCCGCGGCAGCTGAAGGCGTTCACCAAGGTGCGTCTGGAGAAGGGCTCTTCGCGCCGCGTGCGCTTCACGCTGGGCCCGCGCGCATTCGCGCACTGGGACGACGGCTGGAAGGTGTCCCCCGGGTGCTACGGCGTGCTCGCCGGCTCCTCCTCGCGCGCGCTGCCGTTGCATCGGCCCGTCGCGCTCGCGGGCGGGCGCTGCCCGAGGTAGTCGACTCGGTATCCTCACCGGGTTCGGAAACAGATATAGACGCAAGCAAGAGCCCCACCGACCGAAGGGTGGGCGAAGAAGGGACAACTTCATATGTCAGACGCCGTTACCTCGGTCTCAGTAGAGATCGCCGGGTCGGAGATCACCTTCGAGACCGGGAAGATGGCCAAGCAGGCCTCCGGCGCCGTCGTCGTCCGTCAGGGCGACACGCTCGTTCTCAACACCGCCACCGTCGGCAATCTGCGCGACGTGGACTTCCTGCCCCTCACGGTCGACGTCGAGGAGCGCATGTACGCCGCGGGCAAGATCCCGGGCTCGTTCTTCAAGCGCGAGGGCCGCTCGGGCGAGAAGGGCACTCTCACCGCGCGCATGATCGACCGTCCGATCCGCCCGCTCTTCCCCAAGGGCTGGCACTTCGAGACGCAGCTCGTGTCGATCCCGCTGTCGATCGACCACGTCCACCCCTACGACATCCTCGCGATGAACGGCGCCTCCGCGGCGCTGATGATCTCCGAGGTCCCGCTGCCGACGCCGGTCGGCGCCGTGCGGATCGGCAAGATCGACGGCAACTTCGTCGTCAACCCGCCTGAGGAGTCGCTCCTGGAGGAGACCGACCTCGACCTCGTCGTGGCCGGTACCGAGGACGCGATCCTGATGGTCGAGGCGGGCGCCAACGAGATCCCCGAGGCGGAGATCCTCGACGCGCTCGACATCGCCCACGACGCGATCAAGAAGCTCTGCGCCGCACAGCGCGAGCTGGCCGAGAAGGCCGGCAAGGAGAAGCTCGTCATCGAGGCGCCGCAGATCGACGCCGACCTGCTCGCCCAGATCCAGGCCTCGCACGGCGCGGCGCTGGACGAGGCCACGCAGGTCGAGGACAAGCTCGCCCGCCAGGACGCGACGAAGGCCGTCGAGGCCGCGGTCCTGGAGCAGTACTCGGGCGACCCCGAGCCGACAGCACGCCGAGTTCCGCCAGAAGGCGCAGCTCGCGTTCGACAAGCTCGAGAAGCAGATCATCCGCGAGCGCATCGCCGTCCACAAGAAGCGCCCGGACGGCCGCGCCGAGCGGGAGATCCGCCAGATCACGATCGAGGCGGGGCTGTTGCCGCGCACGCACGGCTCGGCGCTGTTCACGCGCGGCCAGACGCAGGCGATCAGCGTCGCCGCGCTGGGCACGCTCAAGGAGGAGATGCGCCTCGACACCCTCGGGCTCGAGACGAAGAAGTACTACTGGCACCACTACAACTTCCCGCCGTTCAGCGTGGGCGAGGCGGGCTTCATGCGCGGCCCCAAGCGGCGTGACATCGGTCACGGCGCGCTGGCCGAGCGGGCCCTGGTGCCGATGATCCCGTCGATCGAGGAGTTCCCGTACACGATTCGCGTCGTGTCGGACATCCTCGAGTCCAACGGCTCGTCGTCGATGGCCTCGGTCTGCGGATCGTCGCTGTCGCTGATGGACGCGGGCGTGCCGATCAAGGCGCCGGTCGCGGGCATCGCGATGGGCCTGATCAAGGAGGGCGACGACTACATCGTCCTCACCGACATCGCCGGCGTCGAGGACCACCTCGGCGACATGGACTTCAAGGTCGCCGGCACCGCCGAGGGCATCACCGCCCTGCAGATGGACATCAAGATCACGGGCGTCACGTTCGACATCCTGCGCGACGCGCTCTCGCAGGC
>CAWCEB010000013.1:0-3379 GCA_963794105.1 uncultured Actinomycetes bacterium
CTGGCGATCGCCCACGCGGTCGGCCTCGCGGTGGTCGTCGCGGTCGCGCTCGCCCACGCGCCGGTCGGGGTGATCGTCGCCGCGTCGCTGGCGGCGGGTGTCGCGTTCCCGCCCATCGGCACGGTCATGCGACCGCTCTGGCCGCGCCTGCTCTCCGACCGGCCCGAGCTGCTCACGACCGCGTTCGCGCTCGACGCGGCGATCGTCGAGCTGTCGTTCGTGAGCGGGCCGCTGCTGACAGCCGGGATCGTCGCCGTCGCCTCCCCCGCGCCCGCGCTCGGCCTGTCGGCCGTCAGCTCGGTCATCGGCACGCTGGCGCTGACGTCGATGCCGCCGTCGCGCGCATTTCGCCCGGCGGGCGACGACGCCCCGCGCCACCTGCTGGGCGCGCTGCAGTCCTCGGGCGTCCGGACCCTCGTCGCCGCCACGCTGCCCGTCGGGTTCTGCTTCGGCGCGGTCGAGGTCACGTTCCCGGCGTTCTGCGAGGACGTCGCGACGCGCAGCACCGCCGGGCTGCTGCTCGCGATCTGGTCGTTCGGGAGCGGTGTGGGCGGGATCCTCTACGGCGCGCGCCACTGGACGCTGCCCGCGTTCAGACGCTACCCCCGCTGCGCGGTCGCCCTGCCGCTCGGCTTCCTGCCGCTCGCGTTGCCCGGATCCGTCGCCGTGATGGCGCCGCTGGCGTTCATCAGCGGGCTGTCGATCGCGCCGCTGATCTCCACCGGCAGCCACGTCGTCGGCGAGATCGCGCCCGAGGGAACGATCACCGAGGCCTACACGTGGCCGATCACCGCGCTGGTGATCGGGATTGCGATGGGGAACGCCACCGCGGGCGCGATCGCCGACTCCGCCGGCTGGCGCCAGTCGTTCGTGATCGCCGCCTGCGCGGCGATGTTCGGCGCGGCGATCGCGGTCACGCAGCGCAGGACCCTGCAGCCCGCGGCTTGATTCGGCGCATCGGGCCGGGGTACGGTCGGCGCAGCGATGCGCGCGCTCGGCCCCTACGTGGTTGCGGCGGTCCTGCTCTTCGCCGCCGGCACCGGCGACGCAGCGCCTCCGCCCGGGCTGACGAGCTGGTGGCCGGGCGACGGCAACGGCGACGACACCATCAGCGCGCACAACGCGAACCTCGACGGCGGCGTCGGGTTCACGACCGCTGTGCTTGGCCAGGGGTTCGTGTTCGACAGCCTCGACGACCTCGTGCGGGTCGACGACAACGCCGATTTCTCCCCGGGGACGGACTCGTTCACCGTCGATGCGTGGATCAAGACGACGAACGGCGCCGACGCGCAGATCATCCGCCACTACGAATGCGCCGGCTACTGCAGCGAGTCGGAGTCAGCGAGCAACTGGGACCTGCGCGTACTGAACCATCACGCCTGGGGTTTCATCCGCGACGCCGACAAGGGCGGGGCTGACGCCTCTGGGGGACAGGTGTTCCAAGGCACGAAGGCGATCGACGACGGCTTCTTTCACCACGTCGCGTTGGTCCGCGACCAGGTGGCGGGCCACGCTCGGCTGTACGTGGATGGCACGCTTGAAGCCGACGTCGCCCTCGATGCCGGGGCCAGTGGCGCGCTCAGCAACATCGACCCCGACGCCGACCCCGTGACGATCGGCGGCGGCTGGCTCGGCGGCAAGACGAACCCCGACCCGGATATCGAGTTCACCGGCGTGATCGATGAGGTCCACTGGTGGCGCAACACGGCGCTGAGCGGCGACCAGATCGCGGCGATGTGCACGGACGCGGTCACGCCGACCTCCACGGCGACCGCCCCGGCCGCAGGCACCGTCGGGCAGCCGATCACCGTCAACTACACCGCCTCCGACAACGCCGGCGTCGCGCGAGTGATCCTGCTGGTCCGCGCTCCGGGCACGACGGGCTTGACCGCAGCGGCTACCGACACGGCGAACAGCGGCAGCTTCACCTATACGCCCACAGCGCCGGGCAGCTACGGCTTCGCAACGAGCGCGGAGGACGCCAGCTGCGGGCGCGAGGCCGCGCCCACCGATCCAGACGCGATCACGAGCGTCACCGCCGCGCCCACCACGCCTCCACCCACGACCAAGCCGCCGGTGACCACCCCGCCGGCCAAGCCGGTTCCGATCAGCTCAGCTCGCGACGCTCCCCTCGCCGCACGTCTGCGTCAGCCGCCGCCACTTCCCCATCCACCTCAAGGGCGTCAAGGGCATCGTCAAGGCCGTCATCAAGCTCACCGGCGTCCCCGCCCGCACCGTCAAGGGCAAGGCGCTCGGCCTGCCGATCGACCTGCGCGGCCTCCCCAAGGGCAAGGTGGTCGTCCGGATCACCGTCACGACCAAGGCCGGCAAGCGCCTCGTCGGCAAGCGCACCTACCACACCTGCGCGAACAAGCGGATCGTCAAGAAGAAGAACAAGCGCTAGCTAACGCCAGCGCCCGCCCGCCTTCGCCCACTCCAGCAGGTGATCAGTCCCGCAGAACGGGACGCTGCAGCCGACGGGTTGATTCGGCCATCGCCGTCCGGATACGGTCGGCACAGCGATGCGCGCGCTCGCAGCCTCTGTGGTCGCCGCGGTCCTGCTCCTCCTTGCCGCCGCCACCGGCGACGCGACGCCGCCGTGCTGTGCCCCAGTCCCGTCCGGGCTGGTCGCCTACTGGCCGGCAAACGGCACGGCGGTGGACGTTGTAGGCGGGCACGACGGAACACTGATCGGCAACGCGACGTTCGCCACAGGCGAGGCCGGACAGGGATTCTGCTGGACGGCGACGGTGACACGTCTCCGTGCCCGACAGCCCCGCGCTGTACTCCGACGGCTCGTTCAGCCTCGACGCCTGGGTCAAGACGACGACCGACGGCGCCGTGATGGTGCACTACGAGTGCGGCGGCAACTGCATCGGCCTCAGCTCCAACTCCGATTGGGAGCTGACGATCAGCGGTGGTCATCTGGCGGCGTACATCCGCGACACCGACGGGGGCGGCCCCGACGCTGGCGGCCAGTCGCTGTTCGGCACCGTCACCGTGACCGACGGTGCGTTCCACCACCTCGCCGTCGTCCGAGACATCGCGGCCGACAAGCTGCTCCTGTACGTCGACGGCGCCCTCGACACGTCCGCCGCGCTGAACGTCGGCTCCAACGGCGCACTCGGCGCGGATGCCGGCACCGACGGCGAGGCGGATCCCGTCCGCCTCGGAGCCCTTCTCAATTCGGCGTCCACGCTCGTCGAGCAGCTCACGGGCGTCATCGACGAGCCTGAATACGTCGAAGGCGCGCTCACCCCGGAGCAGGTCGCCGGAATCGCCCATGGCGGGCCCAATGGCAAGTGCACCGACGAAACCGCGCCGACGTCGACCGCGACCGCCCCGGCCACGTCCGCCGCGGGCGCGCCGATCAGCGTCG
>CAWCEB010000014.1:0-34326 GCA_963794105.1 uncultured Actinomycetes bacterium
GACCAGCACGTCGGCCACGACCTGCGCGGCATCGACCCGCGTCCGCGCCTCGTCGCCGTGCGCCGTCGCGTACTCGAGGATCCCGTCCACCAGATCCCGCGCGCGCAGGATCCCCTCGTCGACGCGATCCAGCATCTCGCGTTCCGTCGCGCCCAGACCCGGGCGCCGGCTGAGGAGGCCCGCCATGAGGTGGACCCCGATCAGCGGCTCGCGCAGGTCGTGCGCGGCGACAGCGGCGAACTGGCGCAGCTCGTGCTCGCGCCGTCGCTCGTCGGTGACGTCGAACGCCACGCTCATCACGCCCTCGCCGAACGGCAGGACGCTGTGCACCCACACGCCGCGCACGTTGATCGTGTCGCGCCACATCGTGTCCAGCTCGACCTCGGCCATCTCCGCCTCGCCGGTCTCGATAGCGCGTACCAGCCGGTCGTACATGCCCATCTCGATGAGTCCCGGCATCGCCTCGCGCAGCCGCGTGCCGGTCTCGCGCGCCAGTGGCACGCCCATGAGTCGGTCGGCGCTCGGGTTCGTGTAGCCGAGGATGAAGTCGACGATCGCGCCGGCTTCGTCGCGGACCGGCCACATGATCCCGATGGCGTCCGGGAGGGCGTCGAAGACGGCGGCGACCAACGGCGCGGCGGCGCCCAGCTCTTCCTCGAAGCGGTCGTCGCGCATCCGCACGGGACGACACTACCGCCACGGCCGTGGGCGATGATGGTGGCATGAGCGAGGTTCGAATCCATGGGTTCCTGGTGTCGACGTGGACCCGGACGGCCTGCATGACCTGCGTCGAGAAGGGCGTCGCGTACGAGCTCGTCCCGGTCGCGTACGGCAGCGACGAACACGCGGCGCTGCACCCGTTCAGGCGGATGCCGGCCCTCGAGCACGACGGTGCCGTCATCACCGAGGGCCTCGCGATCATGGGCTACCTCGACGAGGCGTTCGACGGGCCCGCCCTGCAGCCCGGCGACGTCGCGAGCCGGACGCTGATGCGCACGTGGATGAGCCGCTGCGGCGACTACGTCTTCCGCGACGTGGTCCGGACGATTCCGCGCGGGCGTCCCGCGACCGACGAGGAGCGCAACACGGCGAGAACGGTGCTGGAGGCGCTCGACTCGCTCGTCGGACCGGGCCCGTTCCTCGTCGGCGACCGCCTGACGCTCGCCGACCTGTACCTGGCGCCGCAGGTCTCCAATGCCCGCGAGAAGGCGCCCGACGTGCTGGAGTCGCTTGACTCGCTCAACCGCTGGATGGCCGGCATGGACGGTCGCGAGAGCTTCCGGCTGACCGCGTACGACCCGGCCGCGCTGTAGTGCGTGGGGCATGCGGGTACGTCGCGGCGCTGCTCGCCGTGGCAGTGATGGGCTGCGGCGACAGCGGCGGCGCCAGCCGCCGCGTGTCCACCGTCCCGAAGCCCGGCCACGTGTTCGTGATCGTGCTCGAGAACGAGGACGCCGGCACGACGTTCGGCGGCGGGTCGCCCGCTCCGTATCTCGCTCGGGACCTGCGCGCCGCGGGCGCGTTCGTGCCGAACTACTTCGGCACGGCCCACCGCTCGTTGTCGAACTACCTGGGGATGATCAGCGGGCAGGCGCCGACGGCCGTGGCGCAGGCGGATTGCCCCGTCTTCGCCGACGTCGCGCCCGCCACGCCGGCCGCCGACGGCCAGGTCGTGGGCGACGGCTGCGTGTACCCCAGGAGCGTGCAGACCGTCGCCGACCAGCTCGAGGCGACGAGCCGCATGTGGAAGGGCTACATGCAGGACATGGGCAGAGACCCGTCGCGTGACGGCGGTAGGACGTGCGCGCATCCTGCGCTGGGGACGCCGGACCGCACGCAGCGGGCGTCGCCGACCGACCAGTACGCGACGCGCCACAACCCGTTCGTCTACTTCCACTCGATCATCGACGAGCCGTCGTGTGCGGAGCGCGTCGTGCCGCTCGGCGCGGCTCGCCCGAGACCTCAGGTCGCCCACCACGACGCCCGACCTGTCGTTCATCACCCCGGACCTCTGCAACGACGGACACGATGCGACCTGTGCCGACGGCGGCCCGGGCGGCCTGCCGGCAGCCGACGCGTTCCTGCGCACATGGGTCCCGCGGATCACGGCCTCGGCGGCGTACCGCAAGGACGGGCTGCTCGCGATCATCTTCGACGAGGCCGGCAGCGACTCGAGCGCATGCTGCGCCGAGCGGCCCGGCCCCAACACGCCGATGCCCGGCATCAGCGGCCCGGGCGGCGGACGGACCGGCGCCGTGCTGCTGTCGCCGTTCATCCACGCGGGCACGGTGACCTCGAAGGCCTACAACCACTACGGCCTGCTGCGCTCGCTCGAGGACGCCTTCGGCCTCGCGCCGCTCGGCTACGCGCGCGGCGCGCAGCCGTTCGGGACGGACGTCTTCACGAACGGTTCACGGTGAGGGCCGGCTCCGATACGTTGCGCTGTGATGCGTCGCGCTCTGGCAGCCCTGTTCCTGATCGGCGTCTGCGCCACGCCGGCGGCGGCGCAGGAGAGCTTCCAGCGCCTGCCCGGCTTCAAGTCGCCCGGCACGCCCGCGAAGTACGACAAGGTCGGCGTGCTGAAGATCGGGTCGCCCAGCGCGCGCAACGTCCTGGTGCTGAATCCCGGGACGTCGGCGAGCGCGGCGTACTTCGCGCCGCTGGCTCGCAGCATCGTGGCGAAGGCGCCGCGCTGGCAGGTCTGGGCGGTCGAGCGGCGGGAGAACCTGCTCGAGGACCAGTCCGTGTTCGACAAGGTCAAGGCGGGGCAGGCAACGGCGACGCAGGTCTTCGACTACTACCTCGGCTGGCTCAAGGACAGCTCGATCACCTCGCATATGCGCCTGATCCCGGACAGCGAGGTCGGCTACGCCAGGCAATGGGGCATGAACACCGAGATCCAGGACCTGCGCCGCGTGGTCCTGCGGGCGAAGCGGCTGGGCGGGAAGGTCGTCGTCGGCGGCCATTCGCTCGGCGGCTCGATCACCGCCGCATACGCGACGTGGGACTTCGCCGGCACGCCGGGCGCGCGTGGCCTGTCCGGGCTCGTCTTCATCGACGGCGGCAGCGGCCCGCAGCCGATGAGCGCCGCCGACGCGCGCCAGCGCCTGACGGACCTCGGCAACGCATCGCCGTGGCTGACGTTCGGCGGCATCCCGGCCCCGTTCACCGGCCTGTTCAACACCAGCGGCTCGCTGAGCGTCCTGATCGATCCCGACTCGCCGTCGCTCGGTCAGGCCTCCGGCCTGCTTCCCGCCAACATCGTGCCGTCGGTCGCGGTGACGAACGCCGGCCTGTACGGCTATGCGCTGGACACAGAGACCTCGCCGCCCGGGCTGGTCGCTGCGCAGGCGCACCTCGGTCACCTCGCGGCCTCGGGCGATCCGCGCGGCTGGGACGACGCCGGCGAGCTCACGCCGCTCGGGCGCTTCGCAGAGATGTTCTCGGGCTGGAAGCTCAACGGGCTCGACGGGACCGCCTGGTATCACCCGCAGCGCCTGACGATCGACGCGGGCGCCGTCGCCGCCGGCAACGCCAACCCCGCCCAGAAGGTGCTCGGCGTGCACGCCACGCACGGCGACGACCTGCCGAAGCGGCTGCGGATCTACGCGTTCGGCGCGGCGCTTGGCGGTACGCGCGTGCTCGACGCCGCCCGCGCGCTCGCCAGGCAGTCGGGCATCCCGCGCAGCCACCTCGTGCTCGTCGATCGCCGCGCCACCTACGCGCACAACGACCCGAACTCGGCGAGCCCGGAGCGCAACGACTTCCTCAAGCGGCTCGTGCCGTTTCTCAAGTCGCTCTGAGCCGGATCGTCCACGGGTCGATCGTGTCGATCACGAGGTGCGACTCGCTCCACGGATCGCGCGCAAGCGTCGCGCGGATCTCCTCCTCGGACTCGGCCTGGATGGCATGCGGCGACCCGCTCCTCGTCGGAGAGCGGGCCGCCCAGCACGATGAAGCCGTCGTCGACCAGGCCGTCCATGAAGGCGGCGTGCTCGTCCCAGCCGGACTGCTCCTCCATCGGCTTGGAGCGGTCCCAGTCCGGGCCCGAGCGCCGTACGACGACCAGGAACATCATGAGTTCAGATGGAACACGAAGGCGTACTTCGTGCCGCCCTCCCTCGACTGGAGATCCATCGTCCCGCGAACGTGGCGGTAGCGGCCGGTGCCGCCCGTGATCGCGAGCGTGCTGTCCTTCGCGTCGTAGAACGGTCCCTCCACCGTGATCTGGCCCTTGGGCAGGAACGTCGTCCAGTTGCACTCGTAGGCGGTGCCGGCGACGGTGCGGATGCAGTAGCCGTTGTCGGTGCCGACCTTGGTGGCGTCAGCGGCGTCGAAGACGTCGTTGGCGAACGTCAGCACGTCGCCGGCGCTGTCGTTCGGCGCACCGGTGTCGGTCGTCGCATCCGTCGTCGCGTGCTCGATGACGGTGATCGTGTGGCCGCGGCCCTTCTTCTGGCCGTTGCCCTGCCCCTTGCCCCATGCTCCAACGCTGAGGGCGACCGCCAGGGCCACCGCGGTCAGAGCCGTGATGCTCGCGAAACGCTTCATGGCGCTCCTCCTTGATTCGGACAGAGAGGTCCTACCCGACGCGCAGCGTCCGTGGCAACCCGAAATGTGGGAACACGCTCGTGTCGTGGAAGACCGTGATCGCGGCGATGCCGTCGGAGTCGAGCGTGAGCACCATGATCCCGCTCGCGCGGGCGATCGGGCACTGACGGTCGCGCAGGTAGAAGCCGAACGCCGGCTGCCCGTTGGCGCGGGTCGCAACGAAGCGGAAGCGGTCCAGCTCGCCGCCGGCCGGCACGGTCGAGAGGAACCTGCCGATCGCCTCCGGGCCGAGCACCTCGAGCGTCTCCGGCGGCATCGTGAACGACGCGTCGTCGGTGAGGAGCGCGACGACGCCGTCGACATCGCCGCTCTGGAATGCGTCGGCGAAGCGGCCGGCGAGCTCGCGCTCGCGCGCGGAGGCGGGCAGCGCGGCGCGCTCGCGGTCGGTGGCCGGAAGCCGCGTCTCGAACGCGGCACGCGCGCGCTGGAGCGTGCTGTTGACGGCGGGCTCGGTCGTGCCGAGCATGTCGGCCGCCTCCGCGGCGCGGAAGCCCAGGACGTCGCGCAGGACGAGGATCGCGCGCTGCTGGGGCGGCAGGTGCTGCAGGCCCGCGACGAACGCGAGCGAGATCGACTCGCGCGCCTCGTAGCGGCGTCGGGGCCGGGGCTGGATCGGCCACGCGTCGAGCAGCACGTCGGGATACGGCTGCAGCCAGACCGGTTCGAGGCGGTGCGGCTCGGGCGGCGGCGGCCGGCGGCCCGCATCGCGCAGGAAGTTGAGACAGCGGTTGGTGGCGATGCGATACAGCCAGGCGCGCACGGAGGCCCTTTCCTCGAACTGGTCGAGCGCGCGCCAGGCCGCCAGCAGCGTCTCCTGCAGGAGGTCCTCTGCGTCCTGCAGCGAGCCGAGGATCCGGTAGCAGTGCAGCTCGAGCTCGCTGCGGTAGGGATCGGTGAGCTCCCGGAAGGCCTCCTCGTCTCCGGCGCGGGCGCGGGCCAGCTGTATCGCGTGCATCACCCCTTGGGACACCGCGGCGGCCCGAAACTCATCGCTCAGTTCTGCGGTCTCGGCGGTGCCTGAATACGCATGACCGCAAAACAGACTGAGAACGCTGGGCCGTCGTCCTCACCGGCGTCGGCTCGCTCATGGCGGCGCTGGACACGCTCGTGGTGTCGAGCGCCCTGAGCACCATCGGCGCGACCTCGGCGCGTCGCTGCAGCAGCTCGAATGGACCGTCAACGCCTACAACCTGACGTTCGCCGTGCTGCTGATCACGGCCGCCGCGCTCGGCGACCGCTTCGGGCGGCGGCGCCTCTACGCCGCCGGGCTCGGCCTGTTCAGCCGCGCGTCGGCGGCCTGCGCGCTTGCGCCCTCCGTCGGCTGGCTGATCGCCGGCGCGCGCCGTCCAGGGCGCGGGCGCAGCGCTCGTCGTCACGCTCGGCCTGGCGCTGCTGAGCGCGGCGTTCCCGCCCGAGCGCCGCGGCGCCGCGATCGGGATCTTCAGCGCGATCACCGGGCTCGCCGTGGCGAGCGGGCCGCTCGTCGGCGGCGCCGTCGTCGAGGGCATCGACTGGGAGTGGATCTTCTGGCTGAACGTGCCGATCGGGCTGGCGGCCGATGCCGTTCGTCGCTGCGGCGCATGACGGAGAGCTATCGGGCCCGACAGCGGCGCTCGACATCCGCGGGCTCGCGCTGGTGACGCGGCGGCGCGTTCGGCATCGTGTTCGCCCTGGTGCGCGGCAACGCGCGCAGGCTGGGGAAGCGCGGAGGTGGTCGGCTGCGCTGGCCGCCGGCGCGCTGCTCGTCGCGGCGTTCGTGGCGTGGGAGCTGCGCGCGGCCGAGCCGATGCTGCCGATGCGCTTCTTCCGCTCGCGCGGCTTCGCCGCCGGCAACACCGCGATGTTCTTCACGTTCGCGTCGCTGTTCACCGGCGTGTTCTTCTTCGCCAGCTGCTGCAGACGGTGCTGGGCTACGGCCCGCTCGAAGCCGGGCTGCGGCTGCTGCCGTGGACGGCGACGTTCATGACGGTCGCGCCGGTCGCCGGCGCGCTCGCGGACCGGATCGGCGAGCGGCCGTTCATGGTCAGCGGCCTGGTGCTGCAGGCCATCGGCATGGCCTGGATCGCGCTGATCGCCGAGCCGGACATGGCCTACGGGCAGCTCGTCGTGCCGCTGATCGTCGCCGGGCGTCGGCGTGTCGCTGGCGATCCCGTCGGCCCAGAACTCGGTCGTCGGGTCGGTCGCGCCGAGCGGCGATCGGCAAGGCCGCGGGCACCAACAGCATGATGCGCGAGCTCGGCGGCGTGTTCGGCATCGCGATCGCGGCGGCGGTCTTCGCCGGCGCCGGCGGGTACGCGTCCGCGCAGGCGTTCACCGACGGCTTCGCCCCGGCGATCGGCGTCGTCCGCGGGGTTCTCGCTTCTCGGCGCGCTCGCCGGCCACGATGTTGCCGCGCGAGCGCGTGTCCGTCACCGGCGCTCCCGCGCCGGTGCCCGCAGTCGAACGAAGGAGGGCGTTGAGATGCGTCAGGTGATGGTGCGCTACCGCGTGAAGGCCGGCCGCGAGGTGAGAACGAGGCGCTGGTGCGCGCCGTCTACGAGGAGCTCGCGAGCGCTGGAGCCGGAGGGCTTCCGCTACGCGACGTTCCGGTTCGACGACCGCGCGTTCGTGCATTTCGCCGCTCATCGAGGGCGACGGCCCCGGGCCGCTCCCGGGGCTCGCCGCGTTCAAGGCGTTCACGCGCGACATCGAAGAGCGCTGCGACGAGCCGGCAGTCGTCACGGACCTGCACAAGGTGGGCTCGTACCGACTCTGATAGATCGTGGGGCATGCGCGTCCTCGTCACCGGCAGCTCGGGCCATCTCGGCGAGGCGCTCGATGCGCGTGCTCGGCGCCGAGGGCAGGACGTCGTCGGGCTCGACATCCTCGCCGTCGCCGTACACGACGATCGTGGGCTCGATCGCCGACCGCGCGCTGCGTGCGGCGCTGCATGCGATGGCGTCGACGCCGTGCTGCACGCCGCCACGCTGCACAAGCCGCACGTCGCCTCGCACGCGCGCGCAGGACTTCGTCGACACCAACATCACCGGCACGCTCGAATCTGCTCGAGGAGGCGGTCGCGGCCGGCGTGCGCGCGTTCGTCTTCACGAGCACGACGAGCGCGTTCGGCCGCGCGCTGGTGCCGCCGCCGGGCGCGCCGGCCGCGTGGATCACCGAGGACGTCGCGCCGGTGCCGAGGAACATCTACGGCGCGACGAAGGTCGCCGCCGAGGACCTGTGCGAGCTCGTCCATCGCGACCACGGCCTGCCGTGCATCGTGCTGCGCACGTCGCGCTTCTTCCCCGAGGCCGACGATCGCGACGACGTGCGCGCCGCCTACGACGACCTGAACGTGAAGGTCAACGAGTTGCTGTACCGGCGCGTCGACATCGAGGACGTCGTGAGCGCGCACCTGCTGCGCTGGAGCGCGCGCCCGAGATCGGCTTCGGCCGCTACATCATCAGCGCCACGACGCCGTTCACGCGCGAGACCTGCGCCGAGCTGCGCGCGGATGCGCCCGCGGTCGTGCGGCGCCACGTGCCGGGCTACGAGGAGGTCTACGCGCAGCGCGGCTGGACGATGTTCCCCAGCATCGAGCGCGTCTACGACAACGCGCGCGCGCGTGAAGAGCTCGGGTGGGCGCCGCGGTACGACTTCGGCGAGCGCTCGAGCGCGCTCGCCGGCGCGGCGAGGATCCGCGCAGCGAGCTTGCGCGGGCGGTCGGCGCCAAGGGCTACCACGCGGAGTCGACCGGGCCGTACACGATTCGGGGCTAAGAAATCCCCAACCATCTGCCGATATCTGGCGCATGGGTCCTCCGCCTCCGTCCTCCGCTGCGCTCGGCACTCGCGACTGATCAGGCTCCACAGGAGAGCTGGCGCCCGCGTCCCGGCAAGCTCATCGGCGATGTCATCGTCGAGCAGGGCTTCGCCCCACGTGACGCGGTCGAGGCCGCGGCTGTCGCGGGGCGCGAGGAGGGCAAGCAGCTCGGTCAGGTGCTGATCGAGCGCGGAGACATCACGTCCGAGCAGCTCGGTCAGGCCGTCGCGCTGCGCTTCGGCCTGGAGTACATCGAGATCCTCAACCACAAGGTCGACGCCGTGGCCGTGAGCATGGTCGACGGCGCGGTCGCGCGGCGGCTCGAGGTGCTGCCGATCGGCTTCGCCGACGGCGGCCAGCTGCGGGTCGCGATGGCGAACCCGTCCAACGTTCTTGCGATCGACGACCTGGCGATGATGACCGGCCGTTCGATCATGCCCGTCGTCGCGTCCCGCGAGGACATCCTCACTGCCGTCGGCCGCCTTTCGAGCCTCGAGGGCGCCGTCCTCGAGGCGGTGCAGGACGAGGCGCCGCCGAGCGCCGAGGAGCGCGTCGAGCTGCGCGAGTCCGCCGACGACGCGCCGACGATCAAGCTCGTCCGTTCGATCATCGCCCAGGCGGTCGAGCAGGGCGCGTCCGACGTCCACTTCGATCCCGAGACCGACGGCTTCCAGGTCCGCTTCCGCGTCGACGGCGTCATGCTCGACGCCGCGCAGGTGCCCAAGCGCATGGTCAGCTCGGTCGTCTCGCGCATCAAGATCCTCGCGAACCTCGACATCGCCGAGCGGCGCCTGCCCCAGGACGGCCGCATCGGCCTGACGATCGACGGGCGCCAGATCGACCTGCGCGTCGTCGTGCTGCCGCTCGTCGACGCAGAGTCGGTCGTCCTGCGCATCCTGGACTCGGGCAGCGCTCCGCTGACGCTCGAGGACCTCGGGATGCTCGAGGACGACCGCAATCGCTTCAACACCGCGCTGCGCGCGCTCCTACGGCGGCGTGCTCGCATGCGGCCCGACCGGCGCCGGCAAGTCGTCCACGCTGTACGCCGCGCTGCATCTCGATCGCGTCGCGCGAGAAGACGATCATCACGATCGAGGACCCGGTCGAGTACCGCCTCGAGGGCATCCGCCAGGTGCAGGTCAACGAGAAGACCGGCATGACGTTCGCCGACCGGCCTGCGCTCGATGATGCGCGCCGATCCCGACATCGTGATGGTCGGCGAGATCCGCGACGCGGAGTCGGCGCACATCGCGGTCGAGTCCGCGCTCACCGGCCACCTCGTGCTCTCGACGCTGCACACCAACGACGCGCCGAGCGCGGTCACCCGCCTCATCGACATGGGCATCGAGCCGTTCCTCGTCGCGTCGTCGATCGACTGCGTCGTCGCCCAGCGCCTCGCCCGCAAGCTCTGCGAGCACTGCAAGCGGCCGAGTCGAGGACAGCGGGCACGTTCGAGCCCGTCGGCTGCGACCGCTGCGGCAACACCGGCTACAGGGGCCGCGTCGGCCTCTTCGAGGTCATGACCGTCAGCGAGGAGATGCACCAGCTGATCGTCGACAGCGCATCCGTCGGACGACGATCGACGAGCTCGCCGTCGTCGCAGGGCATGCGCCGCCTGCGCGAGGACGGCATGGCCAAGGTCCGCGCCGGCATCACGTCGATGGCCGAGGTCGCCCGCGTCATCGGCGCGAGCTAGAAGGTTGCGACTTCGGGAACGAAGCTGCCTGCTCTTCGACCAGCGGCGCAGGCGGCGCAGATCGCGTCGCATGCTGCGACCCAGCCAGCGCGCCATGAGCGGCGCGAGGAAGTTCGCGGACCGATTGGGTTCAGTTCGACGTCGTAGCTGAACCGCGCCGACTGCGGCGTGCCTGCGCCGATCACGGTGCGACGCCCGCGCACCTCGCCGCTGGTGCCGGTGCCGGCGAACCCGTAGGTGAGGCCGGGGCCGACGTCGGTGACCGCGGTCTCGGTGGTGTACCTGCGGCCGCCGAGCACGAGCACCTCCCGCACGTGCGTGCCAACCTGGGGCGGGCCCTCGGCGTCCGGCGTCATCTCGACGATGCCCTTGCGCCAGATCGTGTCGGCGGCGTAGTCGCTGACCACCGCCCACACCTGCGCGGGCGGGCGATCGATCTCGATGCTGTTGGTGACGGTGATGCTCATTTGCGTAGTTCCTTGGTGTCGTGTAGCTTGGTAAGCAAGCAAACTACACAACAAGAAGCTTGGAGTCAAGATACTTTGGATGCGGTAGACGCAATCGTCGAGCAGTGGAAGCGCGAGCGCCCCGACCTCGATCCGTCGGCAAAGCACGTCACCGGGCGGGTCGTCCGGCTCGCCTCGCTGTTCGAGCAGGCCTTCGCGGATGCGTTCGAAGCGGCCGGGCTGAGCCCAGGCGACTACGGCGTCCTCGTCGCGCTGCGGCGGGCGGGCGCGCCGTTTCGCCTGACGCCGACCGAGCTCGCGCGCCAGCGGATGATGACCTCGGGCGGGATGACGCCGGTCCTGGACCGGCTCGAGCGCCAGGGCCTCGTCACCCGGCTGCCGAACTCCGAGGACCGCCGCGGCAGCCTCGTCGAGCTGACGAAGAAGGGGCGGCGCGCGGTGGACGGGGCGATGGAGCGCCACACGGGCGCCGAGCAGCGGCTGGTCGGGGGCTGGATGCACGCGAACGCGAGCAGCTCGCCGCGCTGCTGCGCAAGCTCGTACTGTCGGTCGACGGCTAGCATGGGCAGGAGCAGGCGCGTGCCGCTGCGCCCGCCGACCCTGATGGGGTCGATGCCCGGTGCGCTGGCAGCGAGGGCAACGGCGCCGAGTACGGTGAGCCGGATGCGGTGGCCGGCGGGAAGCGGTTGCCGATCGGCCAGAGCTCACGCGGTAGCGCGCGCGCGCCCCGGGGTTGCGGGCCGCGGGCGGTCGTAGCGGCCGTAGGGCTGTACGACGGCGCCGGTGCGCGGATCGCGCAGCGAGCGCGACGGGTCGATGTCGGGGAAGTCGCTGTTGAGCCGGCCGGCGGCGACCGGGTGCGGCGTGCCGTTGGGCCAGCACGTCCACACGCCGCCCAGATGTTCGTCTGCGGCCCCGTGCTCGACAGGCGCACGTCGAGCGCACCCCGGGCCTGCGCTGAGCACGTCCCGGCGCAGGGCCGCGGTCGTGTAGGAGCGGCCGAGCTTCCCGGCCACCGTCATGTCGCTCAGCACCGGCTGCGCGGTCGTCAGGGCGTTCAGCCCGGCGCTGCCAGCGATCGCCGTGTTGTACGGATCACTGTTCGTCGTCGCGGACGGATCCTGGGCGTAGGACTCGGTCGCCGCGCGGGTCCTGGGCCTGCGCGTCAGGGTCCCGCCGGGGCCGAGTGCGAGCGCCGTCCAGCGCGTATCCGGGAGCGGCCAGTCGCGCCATCGACGCGCACGAAACTGCGGCGAGGTCGTCCTCGCGGTCGCCGTCGGCGAGCAGAGCTTGACCCGCGGCTGCGTCTCGATCCCGTTGGCGGCGCCCGCCAGGTAGTGGTCGAACCAGGCCTGCGTGTCGGCCACCCCGCCGTCCGTTCCCTTCGGTGCGCTGTCGTGGGCGCCGACGACCTCCAGGTGCGCGCCGTCCCCGCGAGTTGCTGGAAGGCCTGGAACGCGCCGCGCGACTCGACGTCGAAAAAGCCGTCGATCATGAGGATCGGCAGATGGTTGACGTCACCGCGGATGCCCCGCTGTTGCCACCATGCATCCAGCGTCGATGCTAGGGGCGGGCGAGGCGGCGTCGAGCAGGCCGGCCAGCATCTCGGGCCGCGCCGGCGATTGCGCGATCGCGGGCGCGCCAATCCGTCCCCATACACCCGCCGCCGGGACGAAGGTTGCTCACGCCGCCCGGGTAGATCAGGTCGCGGTACAGCTCGTGGGTGCCGGACTTCAGCACGGCGGCCCTGACGTAGGCAGCCGGAGGCGTAGCGAGTTGTAGATCGTGATCCCCGGCGCTTGCCGAGAACCCGTTGAGCCCCAGCGTCTCGTCGTTCGACGGCTGGCCGCACGCCCAGCGCAGGATGTCGGCGACGTCGGCCTGCGAACGGGGCCCCGAGCGCGTCGAAGCGGCCTACAGCCGCCGTCCGGTACTGCGGAGGGGGACGAGACAGCGCGTCGGAGGCGCCGCTCGGCGTGAACGTTTTCGCCGGTGTGCCGGTGGGGACCGTACTCGACGATCAGCGGGCGGTGCCGGTGCGGCGCGGCGCCGGGCGAACGTCGCCGGCAGCGAGCACGCCGTCGGAGGCCGTGAAGCGAACGTCGCGGCTGAACGGGCGCCGCGGCGGCCTGCGCGGCGGCGGTGAGGACGACGAGCAGCGCGCCGAGGGGCGCCTCAGGTGATTTGCTCCGGCTGGGGCGTCGTCAGCGGAGCCTCCTCGGTGCGCGCGATGTCCAGCGTACTACCTATCTGGGCCTCGGACCTGGCGCTCGGCCAGGCGCTGAGACAACAACCGTAGATGGAGCGCGGCCGCCACCCAGCGCGGCGAGACGATCCGCCGCGAGCGGCGCAGCGATGCCGCGCTCGATGCGCGTCGATCGCCGGCCCGACCGGGGCAACGGGCAGGTGGCCGTGCCCGCCGATCGGCATGCGCGACGCCGCCTCGGTGGCGAAGCCGCGCGAGGTCATGTCGGTGTCCAGCTCGGCGTAATAGGCGACGCCGACGCGCGCGCCGCGTCGGCGCGCAGCTCGATGCGCAGCGAGTCGCCGAGCGACTCGACCGCGGCCTTGGACGCGCAGTAGGCCGACATCAGCGGCAGGTGCACGGCGGCGGCGAGCGAGGCGGTCACGCAGGAAGTAGCCGCGCGGGTGGCTGACGTGGGGGCCGGCGGCGCGGATCAGGTTGTAGGTGCCGCATCAGGTTCACGGCGATCGTGCGCGTCCCAGACCGCGGCGTCGCCGTCGATCAGCGTCATCTGCGCGCCGATGCCCGGCGTTGGCGATCGCGACGTCGAGGCCGCCGAGCGCGGTCGACCGCTGCGGCGACCGCGTCGTCGACCTGCGCGCGGTCGGCGACGTCGCACTCGAACCACGGCGCTCCGCCGCACCCGGCCGCGACGTCCTCGCAGCAGCTCGGGCTCGAGGCCGAGGAGCGCGACCTTAGCGCCGCGCTCGCTGCAGGCGGCGCGCGGTGAGTGCGCCGATCCCACGCGCGGCGCCCGTGATCGCGACGCGTCGGTCGGCGAGCCGGTCGATCAGCGGCGCTCCGCCAGTCGCCTGGCGACGCGGCCGAGCCGGTGCGCTGGCCGGCATCGGGCATCCGGCTGCACGCGCGAGCGCGTTCAGCGTCATGGCGAGCATCTCGTAGTGGCCGACGAGCATGCACAGCTCGATCAGCTCGCTGGTCGGTCGAGGTGCGCGCGCAGCCGGCCCACAGGTGGGGTCGGGGATCGTCGCGCGTCGCGTGCAGCTCGTCGGTGGCGCGCAGGATCGCGCCTCGCGCGGCCCCAGCCCCGGCCTCGCGCCCGGCGCGCGCTCGATGTGCGTCGTCGCTCAGCCCGGCGCGGAGCCCGAGGCGGCACGTGGTGGTGGCACTCGTAGCGCAGGCGCGCAGTTGCGCGCGACGCGCAGGATCACGAGCTCGGTCTCGCGCGCGGGGCAGCTTGCCGCCCGGCATCAGCGCCCCGGCGAAGCGCAGCCAGCGGCGGAACAGCCCAGGGTGGCGGCCCAGCGTCGCGAAGATGTTCGCGGGCCGGTGCGCTGGCGACGCCGGGCACGCGGGCGATCAGCCCGTTGACCGGCCCGATCTCGCGCGCGAGCCCGCAGTGATCCGCGGCGGAGCGCCTCCCATGCGGCGCATCGTACCTTTTGCGAACGTTGGTGTTCGCAGTTACTCGCCGTGCAGGCGGCGGGCAAGCCCGACCAATGGCCGGCGCAGCGCGCGCAGGCCCTTCAGGTCGTCGGCCGCGAGCCGGGCCGTGACCATCGAGCTCGTGGCGGCGACGATCGCCTCGTTGGCGAACCGGTCACCCGCGGTCCGCCGGCCGAACGTGTCGTCGAGCACGGCGGCGAAGCCGCCGCTGCACGCGCGGCGCGGCGCTCGAGCGCCGCCGGGCCGGCCGCGTAGACCTCGATCAGGAACAGGCGCGAGAGGGCGGGCTGGGCGGCGAGCGCGTCGAGGTAGGTGCGCAGCCCGCTGTCGAAGCGCTCGAGCGGCGTCCCGCCCGTGGGCCGCGTGGCGAAGGCCTGCGCGAGGACGACGTCGGTGGCCGCCTCCAGCGCGCTCATGAAGCAGTCCTCCTTGGAGTCGAACTGCTCGTAGAACGTCTCGCGCGAGACCTTGGCGGCACGCAGGACGTCGGCCACGGACGTGGCGGCATACCCCTTGTCGGCCATCGTGTCGGCCATCGCGCGGAAGATGCGCGCGCGCTGCGACTGCACGACCTGTTGCCGCGTGAGTCCGTGCCGGCCGCGGGGAAGCGGCTCGATGGCGCCCTGCTGCGTCACCCGCCCAGCCTATGTGGTTACATGACCGTAACCATGACTGCGACCACGACGCCTGAGCAGCTCGCCGCACCGCTGATCGGCCAGGCCGCGCCGTCGCCCGCGGGCCCGGCCGCAGAGGGGATCGGCCACCTGCGCCAGCCGCCCGAGATCCCGCTGTCGCCCACGCGCCAGACGCTGCGCTTCAGCGTCGCGCCAGATCGAGTTCGTCTTCGGGGCCCGCCGCCGAGCTCGGCGAGGTCTTCCGCATGCGCACGCGCGATCGTCGACGGCGGCCCGGTGGTCACCAGCCACCCCGATCACGTCAAGGCGCTGTTCACGGCCAAGCCGTGCCGACGCGCCTTCGCTGACCGGCGAGTCGCCGCTGCGCCCGGTCGTCGGCCCCAACTCCGTGCTCACCTCGGTGGGCGACCGCCACCTGCGCCAGCGCAAGCTGCTGCTGCCGCCCTTCCACGGCGACGCCGTGCGCCAGTACGTCGGACGTCATCACGCAGGCCGCCGAGCGCGAGATCGACCGCTGGCGGGTGGGCGAGCGCCTTCGCGCTTGCTCCGCGGATGCAGGCGGTCACGCTCGACGTGATCATGGCCGGTCTTCGGCATCGAGGGCCGGGCCGGGCGGGGCCTGCCCGGGGAGCGGCTGCGCAGCGGCACCAGGCGCTGCGGGGGATCGACGAGCCCGGGCGCCCAGCTCGCCGAGTTGACCAACATCGGCCGCGACGAGCCGGTCGGGCGTGCCCAAGTTCGGTGCTCGGCTGGCTCGACCGGCCGTCTACGCCGTGATCGCGCAGCGGCGCGCGGCCGCGGAGCACGGGAGGGCGCGCGACGTGCTGTCGCTGCTGCTGCAGGCGCGCGACCGAGGAGGGCAAGGCGCTCACCGACCGCGAGCTGCGCGACGAGTGCTGACGCTGGTGCTCGCGGGCCACGAGACGACGGCCAACTCGCTGGCGTGGACGTTGGAGCGGCTGGTGCGCACGCCGGCCGCCTACGCCGCCTGCGCGACGACGTCCGCGCCGACGACGAGGCGGCGACGCCTCGTCGAGGCGACGGTCTCCGAGGGGATGCGCGCGCGGCCCGTCATCCCGATCGTCGCCCGGCGCGTCACGGTGCCGTGGCGGCTGGGGGAGTTCGCGTGTCGCGGCCGGGACGCCGGTGCGATGAACATCGTGCTCGTCCACCACCGGGCCGACGTCTACCCCGACCCCTTCGCCTTCCGGCCGGAGCGCTGTCTGCGGCCACAAGCCCGGGACCTACACGTGGATCCCGTTCGGCGGCGGCATCCGGCGCTGCCTCGGCGCCGCGCTGGCCATGGTCGAACAGCGCGTCGTGCTCGAGGCGATCGCCCGGCGGGGTGGATCTCGCCGCCGAGGGACCCGGAGCCCGAGCGGGCCCTGCATCGCAACGTCACGATGATCCCGGAGCGCGGCGCCCGGGTCGTCGTGCGCGCGAAACTCGCCGGCTAGGGGCTGTCGCCCCAGACGAAGTTGGCCGACGGGCTGTTCCCGCCGTTGCCGCACTGCAGGAAGATGTGCGTGAACGCCACGCCGGCGCCGAGCGCCGGGGGCCCGAAGAGCCGTCACCCGTGATCGTGAAGACCGTTGCGAACGGGAACGTCGTGACCGGCGCCGACCAGAGCTGGTGCTCGGTCAGCGTCGTATCGGTGACCGCCCCGGCGTATGTCACGGCCACGCTCAGCCCTCAGGCTTCGTCACGAGCAGCGTCCCGCTGCAGATCCCCAGCGAATCCGAGGTGCCCGCGCCGGTGAAGCGCACGCTGGTGGGCTCGCGCGCGGTGAACGGCGCCGTCGGCGTCGCCTGGACCGGGCAGCTGCCCACGCCATCGACGTTCCAGCCGGGATGCCCGGGGGCCGGACGAACACGCGACCGGACCCGGTGCAGCCATCGAGGTTGGCTGCGTGGGCCCCCGTTGCACCCGTTGCCAGCAGCGCTCCCGCCACAACCAGCACACGCCCGATCCTTCTCCTGGACGTCCTCCCATTGGTGATGGAACCGGCCCGCCGTACCCAACGGACCGACTTTCGGTCCAAAGCCTACGACGCGGGTGCGCGCCCGTCCAGTACACGGATCAGCGTCCGGCGTGCCAGGAATGCTGGACCGCGTGGATCCACGGCTCGCCGAGTTCGAGGCGCGCTTTCGCCGCGCCGGCCTGCCGCTCTTCGTCGCCGGCACGACGGCGCGCACGGAGGTCTGGACGCGTGCCGTCCCGGTCCTCGGGCTGGTCTTCGTCGGCGAGGTCCTGGGCGCGATCGACCTGCAGTGGTCGACGCTGGCGAACGTCGGCGCGCTGCTCGGTGGGTTGGCGATCCTCTTCGGCGGGCTTGCGCTCGCCAACCGCGCCCGCGGACGGCCCGCGTTCGCCCGGCCGCGCGATGTCGGCGCTGTGGAGCTGGCGGGGTTCGTCCTGCTCCCGGCCGTCCTGCCGGTGGTCTTCGGCGGGCAGACCCGCAGCGCCTGGGTGACCGCCGTGGCGAACCTGGCGATCCTGATCGTCCTGTACGGCACGATCCGCTACGGCCTGCTGTCGATTGTCTCGTGGGCCGCGCGGCGGCTCGGCGGCCAGCTGGCGGCGAGTGTCGTCCTGCTCGCGCGTGCGATCCCGCTGCTGATGCTGTTCTCGGTGGTGCTGTTCCTCACCACGGAGGTGTGGCAGACGTTCGCGCGCATGGACAGCGCGTCGCTGGGCGCGATCGCGGGGCTGCTGGTCGGGGTCGGCACGCTCTTCCTCGTCGCGCGGCTTCCACGTGAGGTCGCCGCCCTGGAGCGCGACGTCGGCGGTGGCCCGCCGGGGGACCGCAGGCAGCGGTTCAACGTCGGACTCGTGATGTTCGTCTCGCACGCGCTGCAGGTCTTTGTCGTCAGCCTCGCGGTGGGCGTGTTCTTCGTCGCGTTCGGCCTGCTCGCGACGCCCGCGTCGCTGCTGCAGACGTGGGTCGGCACGGCGCCGGACGAGGTCATCACCGTCGGCGGCGTCCATCTCTACGCGGAGCTGCTGCGCGTCAGCGCCGCGATCGCCGCCTTCTCGGGCCTCTACTACGCGATCGCCGTGCTGACCGACGCCACGTACCGCGAGGAGTTCCTCTCCGAGCTGGAGGCCTCCATGCGCGGGAGAACCGCCCCGTGCGGAGTACCTCGCCCTTCGCGTCTAGGCGAGCTGGCCGCGCAGCTCCTGCTCGACGGGCCGCGGCACGAGCGTGAGCGTCACGGCGCCGGCCTCGACGCGGACGCTCGCGCCGAGCGGGATCTCGCCCTCGCCCGCGGCGATCGCGGCAGGCGAGAGGGGTGAGGCCGAACATCGCGTGGCCCACGCGCGTCGCGTGGCGGCGCAGCGCGCGCTCGGCGAGGCGGCGCGTGGTGCACCAGCCCGCGGCGTGCAGGTGGTTGCCGTGCCAGAGCTCGTAGCGCCAGCGGCGGAAGCCGAAGGGCCCGAGCGGGAGCGGATGCAGCTGGTAGCCGAAGCGGATGCCTTCGACGCCGATCATGCCTTCAAGGTAGCGATCAGGTCGTTGGCTTTCCGAGCGAGAGCGCAATCTTCAACAGCACGGTGGCGGTCGTCGGGTACGCGACCGGCGCGCCCGCGCACGGGTACGCCGGGGTGACGGGCGTCATGCACGCGTTGAGCGTCAGCGGATACGGGTCGGCCGTGAGCTCGAGGCTGAGCCAGGCCACCCTGGCCGACGTGGCCGTGCAGCTGCACGAACGCGGTCGAGTCCGTGTAGCCGGTCGCTGCCAGCGGCTGGTCGCAGGCGTTCTCCGGGCGCGTGTCGAGGACGGCGCGGATGAGCACGCTCGCGTCCGAGGTGATCGACCCGTTCGGTGCAGAACGGCGCTGTTGGACTTCGTCTTGTCGAGCGTGATCGTCGTCGCCGGGTCCGAGCGCGCCCACACCGGCGAGGCGCAGCCGTCGCTGAAGAAGTCGGTCGGCGCCACCGCGATGCTGCCGCCGTTGAGGATCGCCTTCGTGTCGGTGTCGCTGGATCTTCCCGGGGACGTAGCCGGTCAGCTTGCCCGACAGGGCGACGGTGCGGACCATCCCGTTGCCGAAGTCGAGCGTCGCCGTGCTGCCGTCGAGCACCGTGGTCGTCACGGGGATCCTGGTCGGCTTGGGCTTGACCTTGACCCTGTTTGGCACTTGCGCTTCTTGTGCCCATGCACCCGGACGACCTTGCACTTGCGCTTGGTCTTCGCTCCGGCGGGCGCAGCGCCCACGGCTGGGACCAGCAGGGCAAGGGCGAGGACGGCAATGCAGGCGCGGGTCATGGGCTCCTCCGGGGGACGGCGGCGCTCCCGCGCGGCGCGAGCATACCTACGCTCAGCTGCGCAGCTCGGATCTGCTCACGCGCTCGACTCGGCCTCGCTCTTGAGGCCGTCGGCGGCGCCGCCGAGCAGGAAGTCGCGCACCGTGTGCTCGATCGGGCCGCGCAGCGGCATGCCGGGGACTCGGCCGGGATCGACCTCGAGCGCGTAGGTCGCGCGCGTGCGCCCCGCCACCGAGGTCCTCGAGATCCCACCAGCCCTTCAGCGACTTCACGTCGCCCTTCTCCTGTACCCACTCGATCCCGCGTCGGCTCGGTGTAGCTGAAGCGCAGTTTCGTCGGGGTGACGGTCTTGACCTTCGCATCGCTCTTGGTGTTCACGAGCTCGGCGCGGCCATCGGCGTGGCTTGGACAGCACCTCGACGTCCTTGAGCGAGCCCTGCCACTTCGGCGCCCCCTCGATGTCGGCGGCGATGGGCAAAGCAACGGTCGATGGGCGCGTCGATCTCGACGCTGCGGTCTCGGCGATGATCATGGGCGCGAAGCCTATGCCTCCTGCTCCGCTCCGCGCGCGAGCCGCTGAACGATGTCGGGGTAGAAGCGCTCGAGCAGCTTGCGCGAGATGTTGCCGCGCACCATGGCCTTGACTTCGAACTCCGCGCGCCAGGTGATGTCGGTCCCGCCGTCGGCGCCGTCGGTGAGGTTGATCCGCGCCTGGTAGTTCTCGAACGGCAGGCCGGAGACGAGCTCGTAGGCGGCGCTCGTTCGGGACGAGCTCCGTGACGCGCTCGAGGTTCGTGACCGGTGCCTGGCGCAGCCTGCGCACGACGCCGACGCCCTGCGGGTCGTCGCCCGGGGCGGGCGTCTCGAGGTCGTGCTCGACCAGGTTCCCCAGTCCTGCCAGGTGGCGATGTCACGGATGAGCGCCCAGACGGCGTCGCGGGAGGCGTCGAGTGCGCGGAAGCTTCGATGACATGGTGGCTCATGCTATGTCCCTGGTGCGCTCACACCACGCATGCGTCGTGTGCCGCCGCCGCGATATGGACCTCGCGCAGCACCCGGCCGTGCGCGTCCAACAGCGTGAGCGTGCCCGCGCCGAGCGACGGGGTGAGGACGAGCGGACCGGCGCGTTGCACGTTGTACGAGCCCTGCGGCACGCGGACGCTGTGCAACAGCCGGCCATCGAGCGCGTGGACGCGGACGCTGCCGCCGTCACCGCTTGCGACGTAGGCGCGGCCGGGACCGAACGTGACGTGCTGGGGCGCCGCGTCGGCCCGCAGCTCGGCGCCGCCGTGCAGGGCGATCCGGCGCTCGCGGCCCGCCGTGATCCACAGGCGCCCGTCCGGGGCGACGGCGACGTCGTGGGCGAGGAACCGCGGGGCGATGCGGCGGATCACGTGCGGGCGCAGCGGGTTCGAGATGTCGACCGCGACGAGCTGGTCGGCGCTGGACCCGAGCGCGACCCAGAGCGTGCTGCCGCGGCGCGTGACATGGCGCGCCAGGTCGCCGACGGGCGCGCGGTGCAAGACGCGCCCGCGGTCGAGGTCGATCGTCGCCACCTCGCCGGTGCCGGAGTCCGTGACGAACGCGAAGCGGCCCGCGAGCACCGTGTAGCGCGGCTCGGAGAAGCCGCCGAGCACGCGGCGCACGCGGATGCGATCGCCGGCGCGTTCGATCAGCGACAGCTTCCCGAGCTGCGTGTGCGCGCAGACGGCGAGGTCCCCGGCCCGTCCCTGGATCGAGCGCGGCCCCTCGATCGTCCGCAGCCGCTGCACGATCCGCCCGGACGCGGGCGACACGACGGCGACGTGGCTCTCGGTGTCGGCGGTGGCGAGCGCGAGCGGCCGCGGGCTCGCGCTGGAGCGCGCGCCGCATGCCCGCAGCGCCGGAAGCGCGAACAGCCCCGTGGCGATGAACTCGCGCCGGTTCACGCTCCCATGTACGTCGGCGCCGCTTGCGGAGGTCCAGTGAGTGGACTAGACCTCTGGGGGGTGTCGGGAACGGGAGCGCTTCCTACAGTGCGCCAGTGTCCAGCCGTACCCTCGCGACCGCCGCGCTCCTCTTCGCTCTGCTTCCCGGCGTCGCCCAGGCGAGGCTGTCGGCGCCCGCCATCCAGTCGCCGACCTCAGGCGCCAGCGTCGAGGCGCTGCGCCACGTTCCTCGTGGGCCCCGGTGCGCAAGGCGGCGCATTACGAGTTCCAGCTGGCGGCGGACCGCAAGTTCGCGTCGATCGTGACCGGCAAGGGCAGTGACGACGAACAACACCGCGGCGACGCTCACCAAGGCGATCTCCCGACGGCACCTACTACTGGCGCGTGCGGGCCGTCAGCGCGACGGACACCGCGGGTCGCTGGTCTGCGGTCCGGACGCTCACCAAGGCCTGGACCACGCCGCCCGTCCTGGAGAACCCGGACGGTCTGGTGGTTGCGTGGCCGGCTCTGCCGCTCGTCCTACGGTGGTCGACCGTGCCGCACGCGACGAAGTACCTCGTCGCGATCGCGACCGACGACAAGCTCACGAACGTCGTCCTCGGCACGGCAGCGAAGCCTCAGGAGACCGACGGCACCCAGTTCGGCCTGCCGATCGCGCTGCCGCCCGGGAAGTACTTCTGGGCGGTCACGCCGGTGGACGCACAGGGTCACAAGGGGGTTCGCTCAGACGTGTTCGCAGGGTCGGTGGCCTCGTTCACCTGGACGTGGCCGACGGCAACGGCCACCCGGGTCACCGACCTCGACCCCGACGCGCGCGTCTTCGACCCGCAGTTCTCGTGGGACCAGATCCCCGGGGCGGCCAAGTACGAGGTCGAGATCAACTCGGCGCAGGATTTCCCGCCGAACGCGAAGTGGTGCTGCACGGATCGCGTGATCGGCACGTCGGTGTCCCCGGTGACGGTGCTGGCGAACAACACGTACTACTGGCGCGTGCGGGGCGTCGACGCCGACGGCAACGCCGGCCAGTGGAACGTCGGCCCGCTCGTTCGAGAAGTCGTTCGACAAGGTCACACCTTCGGTCCCGGGCCTACGGATGATCGATGTCAGCGGATGCGACGATCCCCGCGAACCCCGGCGCCGGCACACCCGCCGTCACGGACACGCCGATCATCGCATGGGACCCGGTGCCGGGCGCCGCGTCGTACGAGGTTCAGTTCGGCAGCTTCTCCGGAACGTGGAACGCCGGAGGCCGTGCGCCGTTCGCCGTCCCGCGGTGTCCGCACGTCCGGTCCCCTACTGGACGCCGACTCGCGAACCAACCTCAGCGCATCGGTCCATCGGCCTGGCCCAACGCCCACGGGGGGCAGGCTCTCGACGCGGGCGGGGCCCAGTACTGCGTGCGCGTCCGCGCGCAGTCCGCCGACGACGCCAAGGGCCAGCCGGTGATCAGCGCGGCGTTCACGCAGCTCAACGACGCGAACCATCCCGCGTTCCAGTTCGACGACGCTCCGCCCGCCGCGCCGACGCCGCTGACCCCGGCGCTGCACGCGGCGGCCGGCGACTACATCGCGCCGGGCGGCGGCTCCGCGAACACGCGTACGCCGCTCTTCACCTGGAAGCGCGTCGGAGACGCGCGACGGGTACTACGTCGTTGTCGCGCGCGACGAGGACTTCACGCGGATCGCGGACGTCGCGTACACCGAGATCCCGGCATACGCGCCGCGCAACAGTGGCAATGGCACTACCCGATCCCGTACACCGACGAGACCACCGCGTACTACTGGGCCGTCATCCCGTACAAGGGCTCGCACACGCCCGCGGTCGACGACGATCCCCTCAACCACGGCTTCCAGAGCTACAACAAGCTCTCCGATCCGCCGGTTCCCACCGGTCCGGTCAACGGCGCCTCGATCGATCACCAGCCGGTCTTCCAGTGGACGCGCGCCGAGCACGCGGAGACGTACACGCTCCAGGTCTCGCCCGACCCGAACTTCAGCGCGGGCAACCTCATCGACGACGTCGAGACGTCCTCGACGGCCTATACGAGCTCGTCGACCTATCCCGCCGACAGCCTGCTCTACTGGCGGGTGCGCGCCAACGACATCAACGACACGCATCTGCGGTGGTCCGAGGAACACCCGGTCGTGGGCACGTTCCGCCGGCTGCTGGACACCCCCGTTCCATCCGACGGCAACCCGACGGGCGGGCAGCTCATCCCGACGCTCTCCTGGGAGCCCGGTCGAGGGCGCGATCAGCTACGACCTGCACGTCGACCAGGCGGACGGGACCACCCGTGACTTCACGGTCAAGTCCACGTCGTTCACGCCCACGGTCTTCTACGGCACCGGCATCTGGCGCTGGAGGGTCCGCGCCAACTTCGCGTCGTCGATCGGCAGCGTGTCCGGCCCGTACTTCGCGCCGCAGCTGTACACGCGCGTCCTCGAGGCCCCGCACGAACGTCCAGGGCGTCAAGTCGCGCTCAGCGCATCCTGCTCAGCTGGGACTCCGACCCCGCTGCGGAGCGCTACCGCGCGGAGATCTCGAAGACCGACGCCTTCGGGAACACCGTCGAGGGCGTGACGACGGATCACACGAGCTGGGCGCCGATGCTGTCCGCGGGCGCCTACCGCGACGGCGGGCGGCTGTACTGGCGTGTCGGCGCGATCGACACGGGCGGCAATATCGGCGCGTACTCGACGGGCTCGTTCGTGCTGCCGCGCGGGATGCGCGTCAGCATCAACGCACTGCTCCGCCGCGGGAAGCCGGCGATCGCGACGATCACGGTCAAGAACGCGAGCAACCGCGCGATTCGCGGGGCGCGCGTGACGATCAGCGGCGTCGGGATCCGGACGCTGCGGCGCACGACGAACCGCAAGGGCGTCGTCAGGGTCCAGGGTGCGGCCGCGCCGGCGCGGGAAGCTCACGGTGATCGTCCGGCACAAGGGCTACGCCGACGGGCGTGCGACACGTCGAAGGTGAAGTAGCGCCGCTCGATAGGTTGCCCGCCATGAGCGAGGCACCCCCGGTTCTCTGGACGCCGTCGCCCGAGCGGGTCGAGCGGGCGAACATCACGGCGTTCATGCGGGCCCACGGCCACGCGGACTACGAGGCGCTGCGGCAGTGGTCGGTCGACGACCTCGAGGGGTTCTGGGGGGCCGTGTGGGAGACCTACGGCGTCGACGGCGGCTACGACGGCGTGCTCGCCTCGCGCGACATGCCGGGCGCGCAGTGGTTCCCGGGCGCGCGCGTGTCCTACGCCGAGCACATGTTCCGCGGGAAGCCCGACGACCGGGTGGCGATCCGGGCGGCGTCGGAGCTGCGGGCCGCCGAGGAATGGACGTGGGGGCGGCTGCGCTCGGAGACGGCGCGGATCCGCGCCGGACTCGTCGCCCGCGGCGTCGGCGAGGGCGATCGCGTGTGCGCGTACCTGCCGAACATCCCCGAGACGGTCGCAGCGTTCCTGGCGACCGCTTCGCTCGGCGCGATCTGGTCCAGCGCGGCGCCGGAGTTCGGCGCGCGCTCGGTGATCGATCGCTTCGCGCAGATCGAGCCGAAGGTGCTGCTGGCGATCGACGGCTACCGCTACGGCGGCAAGGACTTCGACCGGACCGAGATCGTGGACGGGATCGCGGCCGAGATCGGCGCGCCGGTGGTGCGGCTCGGCTACCTCGACGGCAGCGGCTGGGAGGACGGCTTTGAGCAGGACGGCGCGCTGGAGTTCGCACGCGTGCCGTTCGACCACCCGTTGTGGGTGCTCTACAGCTCGGGGACGACCGGGCTGCCCAAGCCGATCGTGCACGGCCAGGGCGGGATCCTGCTCGAGCACCTCAAGAAGATGTGGCTGCACCTCGACGCGCACGCCGAGGACCGCGTGTTCTGGTTCACCACCACCGGCTGGATGATGTGGAACTTCCTGGTGGGCGTGCTGCTGACCGACGCGTCGATCGTGCTGTTCGACGGCAACCCCGCCGGCGACGTGCTGTGGGACCTCGCCGAGGAGACGCGGGATGACGGTGTTCGGCACCAGCGCGGCGTTCATCGCGGCGTCGATGAAGGACGGCATCGAGCCGGCGACGGGGCGTGACCTGAAGCTGCACGCGGTCGGCGTCACCGGCTCGCCGCTGTCGCCTGAGGGCTTTCAGTGGGTCTACGACCAGCTCGGCTCGGACACGTGGCTGTTCAGCACGAGCGGCGGGACCGACGTGTGCACCGCGTTCGTCGGGGGCGTCCCGACGCTGCCGGTGTACAAGGGCGAGCTGCAGGCGCGCTGCCTCGGAGCTGCCATCGAGTCATGGGACGAGTCGGGGCAGCCGCATGTCAACACGGTCGGCGAGCTCGTGATCACCGAGCCGATGCCGTCGATGCCGGTCTTCTTCTGGGGTGACGACGACGGGTCGAAGCTGCGCGAGGCGTACTTCGAGATGTACCCCGGGGTGTGGCGCCACGGTGACTGGATCGAGATCACCGACCGCGGCACGGCGATCATCTACGGGCGCAGCGACTCGACGATCAACCGCGGCGGCGTGCGGATGGGGACGAGCGAGATCTACCGCGCGGTGCTGTCGCTGGACGAGATCGCCGACGCGCTGGTGGTCGACCTCGACGGGCACATGCCGCTGTTCGTCGTGCTCGCGCCCGGGGCGTCGCTCGACGACGATCTGACGAAGCGGATCGCGGCGCGAATTCGCGAGCACTGCTCGCCGCGGCACGTGCCCAACGAGGTCCACGCGATCGCCGAGGTGCCGCGCACGCTCAGCGGCAAGATCCTCGAGGTGCCGGTGAAGAAGATCCTGATGGGGACGCCGCCCGAGCAGGCGGCGAGCCGGGAGTCGCTGGCGAATCCCGACGCGCTCGACCCGTTCGTCAAGATGGCACGGCATGGATCCTGATGCCGTCGAGCTTCGCGTCATCGGCTGCCTGCTGGAGAAGCAGCGCACGACGCCCGACGGGTACCCGCTGACGCTCAACGCGCTGCGCCTGGCGTGCAACCAGGCCACCAACCGCGACCCGGTCGTCGAGTACGACGAGGAGACGATCCGCGGCGCGGTCGCGCGCCTGCGCCGGCGCGACTGGATCCGCTTCGCCTCGGGGCAGGGCTCGCGCGCGGCGAAGTACCGCCACCTCGTCGACCAAGCGCTGCGGATCGACGCCGCCGAGCAGGCCGTGCTGACCGTGATGCTGCTGCGCGGTCCCCAGACGCCGGGCGAGTTGAAGGGCCGCACGGAGCGCCTGCATCCGTTCGGCTCACTGGCCGAGGTGGAGGAGACGATCGAGCGGCTGATCGAGCGCGGCTACGCCGAGCGCATCGAGCGCCGGCCAGGCCAGAAGGAGGACCGGTTCGGCCACCTCCTCGGAGGGGTGACATCGGGGTCAGACCCAAATGTCACCCCTGCTGCGCCCGCAGCGCCGGCCGCCCCCTCGCTCGAGGAGCGCGTGGCGCGGCTCGAGCGCGAGGTCGCCGAGCTGCGCGCCCGCTACGCCGCGTCCGACAGCGCCTGAAGCTCGCGCTGCATCGCGAGATGCTCGAGCGCCCGCTCCTCGATCTGGCGCACGCGCTCGGGCGTGATGCCGAGCTCGCGGCCGATCCGTGAGAGCGGCTGCGGGTCCTGCTGGCCGTTGAGGCCGTACCGCATCTTGATGATCGTCTTCTCACGCTCGGGCAGCGACTCGATCGTGTCGCGCACGACCGACTCGCGGAGCGTCAGCTCGACCTCTTCCTCGGTGCTCGGCCCCTCGCTTGGCAGCAGATCGCCGAATGCGGTCGACTCCTCCTCGCCGACGGGACGGTCGAGGCTCGTCACGACGCGCGACGCGTCGCGCAGCGCGAGCACCTGCTCGAGCTCCAGGCCCGATGCCTCGGCGACCTCGTCGTCGGTCGGCGCGCGGCCGAGCTCGGCTGCGAGCTTGCGCTGGGCGGCGGCCATCTTGCGCTCGCGCTGGGCGACGTGCGAAGGCAGCCGGATCGAGCGCCCGCGGTCGTCCAGCGCGCGCTGGATCGCCTGCCGGATCCACAGGGTGGCGTAGGTCGAGAAGCGGAAGCCCTTGCGCCAGTCGAACTTCTCCACGGCGCGGATGAGTCCGAGGATGCCCTCCTGGATCAGGTCGAGCAGCGTCAGATCGCCGATGCCCTGGTACTTGCGGGCGATCGAGACGACGAGCCGGAGGTTCGCGTTGACCATGCGCTCCTTGGCGGCGAGATCGCCACGCTCGATCGCCTTGCTGAGCTCGATCTCCTCGTCGGGCGTGAGCAGGCGGTGGCGCGCGACCTCGTTCATGAAGAGCTGCAACGCGTCGGTCGTCTGGTGGGCGAGGTCGTGGACCGAGATCGCCACGGGACCCTCGGCCTCGCGGCCCTCGGAGCAGTCGATGACCGCGCCCCGCTGCTCGAGCAGCTTGCAGAGGTCGTGGATCTCGTCCTCGGGGACGTCGGCTCCGCGCGCGGCGGCATCGACCTCAGGGCAGGTGATCTCCTCGCCGAGGTCGGCGCGTTCGATCAGGGCAACGATGTCTGGGTGCTGGGTGTCCATCAGGGATTTCCGTGTCAGTTCAGGGGGTGAGTCGGCGCGCGACTGCGTCTGCAAGCAGCCTACCCCGGCGTGTGAGCGTCAAATAAGGGCTGCCCGTCGCGAGCAGCCCTTCGGTCTGCATCCGCACCGCCTGGGCGCGGCCGCGGTCGTCGAGCTCAGCGGGGTCGAGGCCCTCAGCCAAGCGTACCCTCAGCATAACCCGCTCGAACCGGCGGGTTTCAGCGTCCAGTTCCTCGCTCCCCGCCGCGGGTGAGATCCCGCTGCGCACACGGGCGGCCCAGGCAAGCGGGCGCTTCAGGTTCCACCAGCGTCTGCCGTCCATGTGCGAGTGCGCGCCGGGGCCCGCTCCCCACCAGTCGTGCCCGCGCCAGTAGCCGAGGTTGTGGCGGCAGGGCACGCCCCAGTTCGAGATCTCATACCAGCCCAGCCCGGCCTCGTTCAGCAGGTCGTCGGCGAGCTCGTAGCGCCGGGCGAGCGCGTCGTCGTCCGGGGGTGGCACCTCGTGCGCGCGCACCCGCGCGTGGAGCCGCGTGCCCGGCTCCACGATGAGCGCGTATGCGCTGATGTGCTCGGGTTCGAGGTCGAGCGCGGTGCGCACGCTGGCCTCCCAGTCGGCGTCGGTCTCGCCGTTGGCGCCGTAGATCAGGTCGAGGCTGATGCGCTCGAAGCCGGCCGCGCGGGCGTCGGACATCGCCTCGGCGACGCGGCCGGGCGTGTGGACGCGGTCGAGTTCGGCGAGCACGTGGGGCTGCGAGGACTGCATGCCGAACGAGATCCGGTTGACACCGGCCGCGCGCGCCCCCTCGAGCCACGCGCGCGTCGCGCTTTCGGGGTTCGCCTCGCTGGTGACCTCGGCGCCGGGCGCCAGGTCGATCGCGTCGAGGATCGTCCGCAGCTCGGCCGGGTCCAGCAGCGATGGCGTGCCGCCGCCGATGAAGACGGTGTCGGCGGGCCGGTCGCCGAGCAGCGCGCGCGCCTGGTCGAGCTCCTGTGCGATCGCGCCGGCAAAGCCCTCGCGCCCCTGGGTGGAGACGTAGGTGTTGAAGTCGCAGTACCCGCAGCGGACCGCGCAGAACGGGACGTGAACGTAGATGCCGAGCGGTGGCGCCATCGCTTCATGACTGTAGGGTCCCGGCGATGCGTGGAGCGCTGCGCGGCGTCCTGGCGGTCGCCCTCGCCCTCTCTGTGGTTGCGGCCACCGGGTGCGGCGGTGACACGAAGTCCAAGAACGCCTACGTCACGGCCGTCAACAAGGCGCAGTCGGACTTCGTCGCCGTCGTTGACGACTCCGAGTCGCGGATCTCGGGCACCGCCACCGACAAGGACACGGCCACGCAGCTCGACATGATCCGTGTCGCCGCGGCCAAGGTCGTCGTTGAGCTTCGCGGCATCAAGCCGCCGGGCAAGGTCAAGACGCTCCACGCGAACCTCGTCGCCGAGGCCCAGGGCCTGGTCGCCGCCTTCCGCAAGGCGGCCAACGCCTACCGCTCAGGCCAGCCCGCGAAGATCCTGTCCGCGAAGGTCGACCTCTCGAAGGACGTGAGCCGCGTGAACTCGCAGCTCAACGCGACGATCGCGGCGCTCAACAACAAGCTGCACGGCTGAACCGGACTGAGGGGACTGTCCCCTCAGTCCGGCCGAAGACGTCGTCCAGGACCGGGTCGAGGTCCGCGCCCGGGAAGCGGTCGTGCAGGCGCACGGTGGTCTCGGCGCGGTCCGAGCCGGACACGGCCAGCTCGATCGCGGCCAGGCGGATCGGGTCGGCGGGGTCGGGGGGCGAGGACGGCTGCGCAGGGCGGCCGTCGCTCAGCTCGTCCAGCCGGGCCGTCAGGTCGTCGAGCCGGGCGCGCGCCTCGTCGGCGCGCGCGGCGACCGCTTCGACGACCGTCAAGAGGCGGGCGGCGGGATCGGGCTCCATGGCGCGCCGATCCTTCCACAGCAGGCGCCATCTATCGTGGTCTGCATGACGCCTTTCTGGATCTGGACGCAGGCGGCGATCGTGGTCTGCGTGCTCGTCGCGATGGTCATCGCGATCGTCAAGCTCGCCTGAGCCGGTCCAGCAGCCCGCGCTTGGGCGGCGCCGGTGGGGGTGGCGGCGCCGGTGGCAGCGGCGTCCCGTCGAGGATCGCGAGCGGAACGGCGCGGGCGTGCCAGTCCGCGCTCTCGCCGAAGCCGGCCTCCTCGAGCTCGGGCCCGATGCTCGGCGGGCGCCGGGCCCCGGCGCCGTGGCCGTCGGAGGCGATGTCGTGGACGAGCCCTTCGTCGAGCAGGCGCCGTGCGAACCGCTCGACGTCGCGCCCGAACCGCCCGGCGTAGGACCCGGCGGTGATCGAGGTCAGCATCCCGGCGTCGACGAAGCCCCGAAGCTGCGCGGGGTCGCGCAGGAACGCCGGGCAGCGCTCGGGGTGGGCGAGCACGATCCGGTGCCCGCGCTCGGAGATCGACGTGGAGGATCCCGTCGAAGCCCGCGGACGCCGGCGAGTACGGGCACTCCACGAGCAGGTACGGCCCGCCGCCGAGCCGCAGCGCCATGAGCTCCTCCTCGGCCAGGTCGCCGACGCGCGTCATCGCGATCTCCGCTCCGGTGCGGACCTCCAGATCGATGCCCTCGGCGCGCAGCGCGTCGTTGACCCGCTCGACGCCCTCGGCGACCACCTGCGATGTCACGCCCGGCCAGTCCCAGCTGACGTGGGGGGTCGCGACGATCGTCCGCGTGCCTGCGGCGACCGCCGCGCGGCACAGCTCGAGGCTGTCGGCGAGCGTCTCCGGGCCGTCGTCGATGCCCGGCAGCACGTGGCAGTGCAGATCGATCACGGACTAGAGTCTGGCCCATGTTCGGCTCGATCGTTGTGGGGACCGACGGGTCGGACACGGCGAAGGAGGCAGTGCGCCAGGCGATCGAGCTGGCGAAGTCGCTCGGCGCCGAGCTGCTGCTTGTGAGCGCCTACCAGCCGGTCGCGCGCATCAGCGCCAACCGCGAGGCGGTGCGGGCACCCGAGGACGTGCAATGGATGGTGAGCGCGCGCGAGGACGTCGCGACGCTGCTGTCGGAGGCGGCCAGGGCCGCCGAGGAGGCAGGCATCGCCGTCCAGACCTTCCAGCGCCAGGGCGACCCGGCCGACGCGATCCTCGACGTCGCCGAGGAGCGCGACGCCGACCTGATCGTCGTGGGCAACAAGGGCATGACGGGCGCCAAGCGCTTCCTGCTCGGGCTCGGTCCCCAACCGGGTCAGCCACCACGCGCCCTGCTCCGTCCTGATCATCAGGACGACGTAGATCTACTCAGGGGCCTTGGTGGCGCCCGGCGCCGCCGTCGCCGGCGCAGTCGCGGCGGCCGCGTCGAGCAGGCCCGCGCCGTAGCGCGTGTCGGGGCCCGGGTCGCCGAGGTCGCGCGCCGTCTCCTTCAGCCGCTGCTCGATCGCGCCCGGCGTCGGGTGCGCGCCGATGACGCGCGTCGCGATCACCAGCGCAGCGGCCGCCGCGACGTGCGGCGCAGCCATGCTCGTGCCCTCGTAACCGCCGGGGATGCCGAAGCGGCGGTTGTTCGGGTTGCCCTCGAGCGTCACCTGGTAGATGTCGCGGCCGGGCCGGTCGGCGGGGTGGCAATCCGGATCGGTGTCGATCACCGCATCGGCGCCGCCGCCCGGGGCCGAGATGTCCAGCCCCGTGCCCTGGTTGGAGAAGTCGCTCAGGCAGCCGTGTTCGGTCGTGGCGCCGACGGACACGACGTAGCGGGCGCGCGCGGGGTAGGCGACCGACCGGTGCGCCTCGTTGCCCGAGGCGCCGACCAGGAACGCCCCGTGCCGGTGGGCGTAGGTCAGCGCGTCCACGAGCTCCGGGATCTCCGACGCCGTCACGTCGGTCGAGAACTCGAGGCTGAGGTTGATCACCTGCGCGCCGTGGCGAACGGCGAAGCGCACGCCGGCGGCGATGTCCGACGCGTCGCCCTCGCCGTGGTCGTCGAGCACGCGCACGGGCATGATCGTCGCCCCGTAGGCCAGGCCGGTGAGCCCGATCCCGTTGTTCGTCGCCTCCGCGATGGTCGACGCGACATGCGTCCCGTGGCCGTTGCGGTCGTTGGCGTAGCTGTCGTGGGAGACGAAGTCGTAGCCCTTGACGAAGTGGCGGTTGATCAGGTCGGGCGACTTGCGGAAGCGAGCCGCGCCTGTCGTAGGCGACGCCCGTATCGAGCACCGCGATCGTCACGCCGCGCCCGCCGGGGACGCCGGCGTCGATGGCGTGCTGCCAGGCATCGGGGGCGTTCACGCTGAACGGGCCGGTGAAGTTCCACTGGACGGCGGCCCAGCCGCCGGGCGTCGTTCCGCGGCCGGGATCGTTGGGCACGAACGCCGAGGCATGGGCCTTCACGTCGGGGACCGCGTAGACGACGTCGCGGCGGGCCGCGCAGGCGCCTCAGCGTGCTCGCTGCGTCGCGGACGTGCAGGACGCGCGTGTGGGATGCGAGGGTGCGTGCCGCGCTCGCCTTGAGCCCGTGGGCGCCCGCGCGGTACTTCACGACGACCTTGTCGGCGCGCGCAACGGGCGCGGCCGCGAGGAACGCGGCCGCAAGGGCAAGGGACATGAGGCGGGGGAGGGCCATGCGAGGGAACTACCCGTTCAACCTCCGCCGTGGCTGGAAGTTGTGGGCTTTATCGTGGCACGTCAGCACGTGTTCTTCGCGAAGGACGAATACTTCATGCGCCTCGCCATCCGCGAGGCCGAGCGGGCCCTCGAGCACGACGACGTCCCGATCGGCGCCGTCGTGGTCAGGGATGGGGAGGTCATCGGCGCCGGGCGCAACGAGCGTGAGCTGCGCTCGGACCCGACCGCCCACGCCGAGGTGCTCGCGCTGCGCGAGGCGGCGCGGGCGCTCGGGTCCTGGCGCGTCCTGGACAGCGTGCTCTACGTGACGCTCGAGCCGTGCGCGATGTGCGCCGGCGCGATCGTGCTCGCCCGGGTGCCGCGGGTGGTCTACGGCACGATCGACCCGAAGGCGGGCGCGGCCGGCTCGGTGCATGGACGTGCTCGCCGAGCCGCGCCTGAACCACCGCCCGCAGGTGGACGGCGGGCTGCTGGCGACTCGAGTGCGCCGCGCTGCTGACAGACTTCTTCGCCTCCCGCCGATGACGGCGCCCGCGATCACCCTCCACGTCCTGCCGCCGTCGCATCCGTGCATGACGGCGATCAAGGCGCTCGAGCTCAAGGGCCTGGCCTTCGAGCAGGTCGACTTCGCGGTTCGGCGAGCACGCCGAGCGAGATGACGAAGATCTACGGGGCCCACACGGTGCCCGGGATGCTCGTCGACGGCGAGCCCGTCCACGGCTCGCGAGCGATCCTCGCGCGGCTCGAGGAGCTGGTGCCCGAGCCGCCCCTGTACCCGGAGACGCCGTGCGCGAGGCCGAGCGCTGGGGTGACGAGGAGCTGCAGGACCTCGGGCGCCGGCTGCCGTGGGGCGCGCTGCACTTCCGTCCCGAGGCGCTGGGGACGTTCGGCGGCGCCGGCATGCTCGACGCCGCGGGGACGGATTTCGCGATCCGCACGCTGCGCGCGGCTGTGGAAGTACCACAAGGATCACGCGCGCAGCGGCTCTACGACGACCTCCAGGGGCTGCCGGCAAAGCTCGACCACGTCGACGCCTTGATCGCCGAGGGCGTGATCGGCGGCGAGCAGCCCAACGCCGCGGACCTGCAGATCGGTGCGACGCTCGAGGTGCTCGCCGTCGTCGGCGATCTGCGGCCGCTCCTGCGCGGGCGCGGGCGGGCGGCTAGCTGAGCGCTGGTTCGACGGGCGCGGGGGCGAGATCCCGGCCGGTGCGTTCCCGGCCGGCTGGGTACCGGAGCGGCATGACGAAGCACGCAATCACGATCGCTGTCCTCGCCGCTTTCGCCGCGGCCATGCCTGCGACCGCCTCCGCTCGGACATGGGCAGCGTTCGCGCCCACGCCGTGAAGTGGGCGAATGACCATGCCGGCCTGCGCGAGCGCGGCAACACCGACCGCTCGCCGCAGATCGATCGCTGGAGCGCGACATGGGGTCCGCATCGGCCAGCCGTCGTACGACGCGTAAGTCCACCAGGCGTTCCTACGCGCCGGATCGCCTGATCGCCCGCCTGATCGACCCGATCGCTCCTACACGACGCCCAGGCGCACCCCGCGGCCTGCACACGATCCCGATCCGCAGCGTGCGCCGCGGCGACCTGTGTTCTTCGCCTTCCGCCAAGGGCTGCTCGCCTCGCACTTCGCGATCGTTCGCCGCGTCCCCGTAACGGCCGGGTCGCACGGTCAAGGGCAACGTGTCCAACGCCTCACGCCTCCAGATGCGCGGTCTGGCCAGCCGGTCCTCGCCGCGCGGGTGACGGGCTGAGATGGACGACCCGAGCACAGCGGCGAGAAGCACCCAAGCGCAGCGGCGAGAGGAATCACGCTGGCCGCCGCAGTGGCCCTGGCCGGCCTCGGCACGGCGTTCGCGCTCGCTGAACCTGGCCACGCCGAGGTCGACTACGTGTTCAGAACGGGCCACCCGCGGATCATCTTCGTCATTCGCGTCCCTGATCCTCGGCGGTGTGATCGGCTGGATCGCCGGGCGCCGGCGCGCGCCCAACAAGGACTCAGACCCGCTCGCCGGCAAGGATCCGGGCCTCGATCGCGGAGGTCTGGGCCGAGGGCTCGACGCCCAGCGCGTGACCAGCGCGTGGCGGCACTCGAGGAACTGGCGCAGCGCGTGGCTCGTACGGCCCGTCCGCG
>CAWCEB010000015.1:0-10694 GCA_963794105.1 uncultured Actinomycetes bacterium
CGTCGCGCGCCGATCAGGGTCCAGGGGTAGCGGCCGTCGCTCGACGAAGCGCGTCGCCCGGGAGTCGCCGACGAAGAAGGGCGCGACGACCAGATGCAGCTCGTCGACGAGATCGTGCGGTCAGGAACTGGGTGTGCACTCTTGTCGCCACCCTCGACCATCAGCCGACGCACGCCCCGAGCGTCGAGGTCCTCGGTGAGCCGCCGGATCCACGCGGCTGGCCGCCGTCGACCACGGTCGCCACCGCGCCCGAAGCGCGGAGCGGGCGTCGTCCACCGCCGGGGTCGCGCAGTAGACGAGCTTCTCGCGGGTCGCCGGCGGTGAAGAAGTCGCGCGCGCGCGTCCAGTGCCACCCGCGCGGTCACGGTGACCTTGATCGGCGACGGCAGCGAGCCCCCGTGCCGTCCGCTCGTCGCGGCGGCTCTCCGAGCGCACCAGGAGCCGCGGGTTGTCGTTGCGCACGGTGGCCGCGCCCACCAGGATCGCGTCGCAGGAGGCGCGCACGGCATCGACGCGGTCGAAATCGGCGCCGTTGGACAGCATCGAGGCGTCGCGGCGCGGCGCTGCCGAGATAGCCGTCGATCGACATGCCGCAGCTCAGCAGGGTGTATGGGCGGTCAGGCATGTCGAGTCGCCATGGACTCCGGGCACGACGGAACCATGCCACCACGAGGACGACGACACCCGGCAGGCTGGCGACGAGCACCATGACGCCGTAGACGACGGCGGTGGCGATTCCCTGTCCGGCACCCAGGCCGGCCGCGCCGAACACCCATGCGGTCACGCCTTCGCGCGGCCCCCAGCCGCCGACGCTCGGCAGGACCATGGCCAGCATCGCGAGCAGCGCCAGCGGGAGCACCTGGGACAGCCGGCGCGGTGACGCCGGCCGTCCGCGCGGCGATCAGGAACGTCGCCGCGTGGCCGGCACGACGACAGCCGACGCCAGCGCGATGCCCGGCCAGGCCCGCGGCGAGCAGGCCGTCGCGGTTGTGCCGCCGCGCGCCGCGGTCCGTGCCCACGGGCACGCGAGTAACAACGCACCCGCCAGGGCGAGCGCCGCGAGCGCGACGCGACAGCGGCATGGACGAGCGCACGGGCGACGGCAGCACGAGCAGAACGACGACGGTCAGCGACGATCTGCACGACCTGCCCGGCGAGCGTTCCAGCACGACGGCGCGTAACCCGGGCCGACGTCGCCATGTGCGGCCGTGGCTGCCCCGCGGTGGACGTCGCCGAGCACCCCGCCGGGCAGCGTGGTGTTCAGGGACTGGGAGCGGTAGTACGCCGCGACTGCGCGGCCAGCGGGAGCTCGACGCCGAGCCCCCGGCGGCGATCAGGCGCCACCGCCAGGCGCAGCACACGGTGGTCACCACCGCGATGCCCGCCGCCGCACCAGGAGCGGCCGTCGATCGTGCGGATGCCGTCCAGGAACGGCCCGGCGCCCAGGCGCCAGACGAGGACGGCGAACGTCACGGCTGAGCCCACGGGCGGGCCCATGCCCACACGGTCCGGCTCATGCCGGCACCCGCTGTCGCTGCCGGAACGGGGGCTCGAAGACCGAGGCGAACAACCGCGCGAGCACGATCGTCAGCGGTACCACGAGGGCCAGTGATACGAGGAAGGCTGGGACACCCTGGGGGACCCGGCCGGCCACGACCTGGTCGTACACGACGACGACGATCGGCCGTGCGTCAGGTACAGGCTGTAGGACGACGAGCCGAGACTGCGCAGCGGCCGCGCCTCGAGGAGGCGCAGCACCCGGGTCGGGCGGCCGGTGGCCAGACCGGCCAGCAGGCAGGCGACGGCCGGCCCCAGCGAGAGGTCGACCCAGAACAGGTGGTCGAGCGTCCACACCGAGCCCTGCCACGCGATGGTCGCGAGCACGGGCACCGCGGCGGCGAGCCCGAGCCCCACCCACGGCCAGGACCTGCGCGCAGCGCTCGCGCCCACGATGCCCGCGGCCAGGACGCCGACCGCAAAGAGCGAGGCGAGGTCGGGCGGCGACTGAATCACGAAGGTGTCCAGGCTCGAGACGTGCGGACCCAGGATCCCCAAGGTCGCCACGACGAGCGTGACGGCGGCGACCATGACGACGGCGCCGCAACGGCGGGTCATCAACAGCAACAGCGGGAACAGGACGTACAGCTGGGCCTCCACGGCGATCGACCAGAACGACCGATTCGGGCTCGGCGCGCCGACGAGGTTCTGCACCAGCAGGCCATTGACGACGACCGACTTCGCCCCGGGCGCTCCCTGCCCGGGCGGAGGGATGAACAGCCACGCCACCGCGAGGCTGAAGGCGAGTGCGGCCCAGTACGGCGGGAGGATGCGCCGCGCCCGCCGCAGCGCGAACCGGGAGACCCCGTCGAGCCGCCAGCCGTGACGGGCCGGTGACAGCGCCAGCGAGAAGCCGGAGAGCACGATGAACACGACGACCGCGAATCGCCCGTAGATGAACCATCCGGCCCAGAACGGCGCGCGGTCCACCGGGTAGCCGGGGAATGCGCGCAGGAAGAGGTGGTTCACCACCACGAACAGCGCCGCCAGTCCGCGAACGCCGTCCAGTCCGGCCAGCCACGGCCGCGCGGGGCCGGCGATGGCAGGAACCGGCGCGGCGCGGGCCGGTTCGACCATCGCCGCGGGCGTACGGAGGGCAACAACGCCGCTCATCGGGTCGGCGGTCGCGAGTCGAATGCGGTGAGGAACCGGTCGCGGAAGGCGCTCATCGGCCAGACCGGCGCTTGCGAGCTCGGTCGCAGGCCGTCCTCCCAGCCCCACCCGGCGATCCGGCCCAGCACCCTCGGGTCGTGGGCGATCACCGAGATCGGGACGTCGTGGGTCGGACCCTGCCCGGTCACGATCGTCGCAGGCTGATGATCGCCCAGGACGACGAGCACGAGATTGTCGTCGCCGTAGTGCTCCACGAAGGAGATCAGGGCGTTCAGCGTGTACTCGATGGACTGGCCGTACGCCGCACGCACGCGGGCGGGGTCGCTCCAGAGCGCAGCCTTCGTCGGCTTGTCCACCGGGATCCTGCCGAAGACGGATCCGTCGCCGACGGCGCTCCAGCCGATCAGGTGCGGGATGCGGGTCCACGGTGTGTGGCTCGACACCAGGTCGACCTCCGCGAACAGGGGACGGCGGGGACGTCTCGAGAGCTCGAGGCGTTGCAGGGCCGAGAGGACGTACTGATCGGGCATCGACGCATACGTGAACGTGGGGCCGCGGTAGCCCACGTTGCGCCGGTCGTAGACCTTGTCGTAGTGATAGAACGACGACCCCTGCGGCCAGGCCCGGTTGTTCGATGGGACGTCGTCGACGGTTCGCCACCCGGCCCGCTTGAACGCAGTGCTCAGCGTGAGGCGGTCGCTCTTGACGAGCTGGTCGTAGCGCCGCTGCGTATCGACCTGGACCCCCGCCTGCAGGGTGGAGTGCGCCAGCCAGCTGATGCCGCCGAACGTCGACGACTCGAGGAACGCGCTGCGGGAGGAGAAGCCGGCGGCCTGCAGTTGCTCCGTCCCATTGTCGAGCAGAGCAGCGATCCGTGGCGAGATCGAGGAGTCCTGCACCGCGACCTTTCCGTAGCTCTCGACGAACGCGACGATGACGTCCTTGCCGCGCAGTCCGGTCAGCAGCTGGTCGGCTGGGGTGTTGCGGAATCGGTCGCGACCGATCTCGCGCGCGAAGATCGCGTGGTCCTCGATGCCGGCCCGCACCGCACGCACCTCGTGGACCGCCAGGCCGGCGGCGCTCGTGGAGGCGATCGGCGACTGGGAGACGAACTGGGCGCCGAACACCCAGCAGAGCACCCAGACGGCGCCGAGCGCCGTGACGGCCCGCAGCGACCGCTCGCGATGGGCGGACGCGACCCGGGTCAGGCGAGACACTGCCAGGGTCGTGAGGACGAGGACCGCGACGCTGAGCACAACCGCGACGGCGACGGCCAGGTTCGCGTTCGCCCGGCCGATCGAGTCGCGCAGCGTCTCGGTGCCGATCCCTGCATAGCTCCAGTCCGAGACGGGGTCGAACGGCCGGTCGAAGGTTGCGAAGAAGCCCATGTCGAGCACCTTCACCAGGACCAGCAGACCCAGCCCCGGCCCGACCACCCAGGCCAGGAGGCGCCGGCCGCGGGCGGGCACGACGAGGGCCAGGGCGACGAGGACGACGCCCTCGAGTGGGACTCTCACGAACGCGCCGAGCGTGAGACGACTCGGCTGATCCGGCGCAACGAGCTCGACCCACAAGAGCGCCAGGGCGAGGAGTGTGAGCACGGCCGCGAGACCTGTTCGCGCGTGCGTGTCGCGGCGGTGCCTGCGCAACCACAGGACGTCGCGCCCGAACGATTCGGCGAGCAGGCCAGATGCGACGACGAGGGCGGCTCGGGTCAGACCCGGCGACAGCACGTCTGCGGCCGCGATCGTCAGCACGACTCCCTGTGTTGCAGCGACGACCTTGCGCCAGTAGCGCGGCGGCAACGGCTCACGCATCCACGGGAGCGGCCACCCGGCTGCCAGGAACGCGTAGCGCGCCGCGCCGATGGCGAGCACCCACAACGTCCCGGTCGAGCGCGCGACGTAGACGCTGAGGACGAGGATCAGGAACGCGTCGACCTCGGCGTCGAAGTGCGCTCCGAGGGTCGCCGCCGTCTTCGTGCGTCGCGCGACCCAACCATCGACCGCGTCCAGCGCGAGCGCGACGGCTGCGAGTGTCACGAAGATCGTGACCGGGACGGGCTGGTGGAACGAGTCCGCGGTCAGCGCCGCGACGCCGACAGCGAGCGTGGCCCGGGCGAGCGTGACCCAGTCGGCGGGCCCCAGCCGGTCGGCGCGGTAACGGGTGAGGCCACGCGCCAGTGCCGCGTCTGCGAGCAGTCCGCAGCTGACACCGACGGCCCAACCGGTACCGCTGAGGCCGGCGCCGCGCAGGCCGACGGTCGCTGCGAGGGCGGTCAGCAGCAGCACCTGGGCGATCAGCCCGGCAAGCGGACCGGCCTGAACCGTTCGCATCGTGCTTTTCATGACGCTTGCGCCGTGCCGAGCCTTCCCGAGCGGTCAGTGGACGTACTGTGTGCCCGTGGGACAGGCATGAAGCAGGACGAGCGCGCTCCGTTCGTCAAGGCGCTCCAGCGAGCCCGCGTGTCGGCGTACGCGCCCGGCGAGTTCGTCGGGCAGGAGAGCTTCATGCGTGCGGGAGAGATACGGGCGCTGGCGCTTGCGGCCGGCATCGCGCCCGGCGTCTGCGTGTTGGACCTGTGCTGCGGAGTTGCCGGGCCCGGACGGTTCATCACTCGGGAGCTGGGTTGCACCTATGTGGGGGTCGACGTCAGCTCGAGCGCCATCGAGATCGCACGTGAGAGCGCCGGCGACCTTCCCTGTCGCTTCGAGGTCTCGCGGATCCCCCACATAGGTGCAACCCAGCTCCCGAGTGATGAACCGTCCGGGCCCGGCAACTCCGCAGCACAGGTCCAACGCGCCAACGCCCCAGCGCCCGTATCTCTCCCGCACGCATGAAGCTCTCCTGCCCGACGAACTCGCCGGGCGCGTACGCCGACACGCGGCTCGCTGGAGCGCCTTGACGAACGGAGCGCGCTCGTCCTGCTTAGTGCCTGTCCCACGGGCACACAGTACGTCCACTGACCGCTCGGGAAGCTTCGGCACGGCGCAAGCGTCATGAAAAGCACGATGCGAACGGTTGAGGCCAGTCCGCTTGCCGGGCTGATCGCCCAGGTGCTGCTGCTGACCGCCCTCGCCACGACCGTCGGCCTGCGCGGCGCCGGCCTCAGCGGTACCGGTTGGGCCGTCGGTGTCAGCTGCGGACTGCTCGCAGACGCGGGCATCCGGCGCGTGGCCTCACCCGTTACCGCGCCGACCGGCTGGGGCCCGCCGAGCTGGGTCACGGGGACCGGGCCACAGCTGGCTGGCCGTCGCGGCGCTGGGCGCGGAGACGTTCCGCCCCCAGCCCGGCCCCGGTCACGATCTTCGTGGCGCTTGGCCGCCGTCGCGCTCGCGCTGGACGCGGTCGATGGTTGGGTCGCGCGACGCACCGAGGACGGCGGCGACCCTGGGAGCGCACTTCGACGCCGAGGTCGACACGTTCCTGATCCTCGTCCTCAGCGTCTACGTCGCGCGCTCGACCGGGACGTTGTGGGTGCTCGCCATCGGCGCGGCGCGCTACGCGTTCCTGGCAGCCGGGTGGCCGCTCCCGTGGATGCGTGAGCCGTTGCCGCCGCGCTACTGGCGCAAGGTCGTCGCTGCAACACAGGGAGGTCGTGCTGACGATCGCGGCCGCAGACGTGCTGTCGCCGGGTCTGACCCGAGCCGGCCTCGTCGTGGCATCTGGCCTGCTCGCCGAATCGTTCGGCGCGACGTCCTGTGGTTGCGCGGGCACCGCCGCGACACGCACGCGCGGGGCAGGTCACGCGGCCGTGCTAGCGCTCCTCGCCCTGGCGCTCGTGTGAGTCGAGCTCGTTGCTCCGGATCAGCCGAGTATCCGCTCGGCGCGTCCCTGCGAGTCCCGGCTCGAGGGCGTCGTCCTCGTCGCCCTGGCCCTCGTCGTGCCCGCCCGCGCCCGGCGCCTCGCTGGTGGTCGGGCCGGGGCTGGGTCTGCGGTCCTGGTGAAGGTGCTCGACATGGGCTTCTTCGCAACCTTCGACCGGGCGTCGAACCCGTCTCGGACTGGAGCTATGCAGGGATCGGCACCGAGACGCTGCGCCGCTCGATCGGCCGGGGGACACGAACCTGGCCGTCGCCGTCGCGGTTGTGCTCAGCGTCGCGGTCCTCGTGCTCACGACCCTGGCGGTGTCTCGCCTGACCCGGGTCGCGTCCGGCCATCGCGAGCGGTCGCTGCGGGCCGTCACGGCGCTCGGCGCCGTCTGGGTGCTCTGCTGGGTGTTCGGCGCCCAGTTCGTCTCCCATCGCCGATCGCCTCCACGAGCGCCGCCGGCCTGGCGGTCCACGAGGTGCGTGCGGTGCGGGCCGGCATCGAGGACCACGCGATCTTCGCGCGCGAGATCGGTCGCGACCGATTCCGCAACACCCCAGCCGACCAGCTGCTGACCGGACTGCGCGGCAAGGACGTCATCGTCGCGTTCGTCGAGAGCTACGGAAAGGTCGCGGTGCAGGACTCCTCGATCTCGCCACGGATCGATGCTCTGCTCGACAATGGGACGGAGCAACTGCAGGCCGCCGGCTTCTCCTCCCGCAGCGCGTTCCTCGAGTCGTCGACGTTCGGCGGCATCAGCTGGCTGGCGCACTCCACCCTGCAGGCAGGGGTCCAGGTCGACACGCAGCGGCGCTACGACCAGCTCGTCAAGAGCGACCGCCTCACGCTGAGCACTGCGTTCAAGCGGGCCGGGTGGCGAACCGTCGACGACGTCCCATCGAACAACCGGGCCTGGCCGCAGGGGTCGTCGTTCTATCACTACGACAAGGTCTACGACCGGCGCAACGTGGGCTACCGCGGCCCCACGTTCACGTATGCGTCGATGCCCGATCAGTACGTCCTCTCGGCCCTGCAACGCCTCGAGCTCTCGAGACGTCCCCGCCGTCCCCTGTTCGCGGAGGTCGACCTGGTGTCGAGCCACACACCGTGGACCCGCATCCCGCACCTGATCGGCTGGAGCGCCGTCGGCGACGGATCCGTCTTCGGCAGGATCCCGGTGGACAGGCCGACGAAGGCTGCGCTCTGGAGCGACCCCGCCCGCGTGCGTGCGGCGTACGGCCAGTCCATCGAGTACACGCTGAACGCCCTGATCTCCTTCGTGGAGCACTACGGCGACGACAATCTCGTGCTCGTCGTCCTGGGCGATCATCAGCCTGCGACGATCGTGACCGGGCAGGGTCCGACCCACGACGTCCCGATCTCGGTGATCGCCCACGACCCGAGGGTGCTGGGCCGGATCGCCGGGTGGGGCTGGGAGGACGGCCTGCGACCGAGCTCGCAAGCGCCGGTGTGGCCGATGAGCGCCTTCCGCGACCGGTTCCTCACCGCATTCGACTCGCGACCGCCGACCCGATGAGCGGCGTCGTTGCCCTCCGTACGCCCGCGGCGATGGTCGAACCGGCCCGCGCCGCGCCGGTTCCTGCCATCGCCGGTCCCGCGCGGCCGTGGCTGGCCGGACTGGACGGCGTTCGCGGACTGGCGGCGCTGTTCGTGGTGGTGAACCACCTCTTCCTGCGCGCATTCCCCGGCTACCCGGTGGACCGCGCGCCGTTCTGGGCCGGATGGTTCATCTACGGGCGATTCGCGGTCGTCGTGTTCATCGTGCTCTCCGGCTTCTCGCTGGCGCTGTCACCGGCCCGTCACGGCTGGCGGCTCGGTGGGGTCTCCCGGTTCGCGCTCCGGCGGGCGCGGCGCATCCTTCCGCCGTACTGGGCCGCACTTGCCTTCAGCCTCGCGGTGGCGTGGCTGTTCATCCCTCCGCCCGGGCAGGGAGCGCCCGGGGCGAAGTCGGTCGTCGTCAATGGCCTCCTGGTGCAGAACCTCGTCGGCGCGCCGAGCCCGAATCGGTCGTTCTGGTCGATCGCCGTGGAGGCCCAGCTGTATGTCCTGTTCCCGCTGTTGCTGTTGATGACCCGCCGTTGCGGCGCCGTCGTCATGGTCGCCGCCGTCACGCTCGTCGTGGCGACCTTGGGGATCCTGGGTCCGCACGTCTCGAGCCTGGACACCTTCGTGATCCAGTCGCCGCCCGACCTCGCCGCGCTGTTCGCGGTCGGCGTCCTGGCCGCGGGCATCGTGGGCGCGAGCAATGCCCGCAGGTCCTGGCCGTGGGATGGCTCGCGCTCGCCGCCGCGGCACCCGTGCTCGCCACGATCGCGTGGCAGGGCTCGGTGTGGACGCTCGACCACCTGTTCTGGGTCGACCTCTCGCTGGGCCCGGCCGTCGCCTGCCTGCTGGCCGGTCTGGCCACCGGCCGCCCGGCCCGGGTGCTGCGCCTGCTCGACGCGCGGCCGCTGCGCAGTCTCGGCTCGTCGTCCTACAGCCTGTACCTGACGCACGGCCCGATCGTCGTCGTCGTGTACGACCAGGTCGTGGCCGGCCGGGTCCGCCAGGGTGTCCCGGCCTTCCTCGTCTCGCTGGCCCTGGTGGTACCGCTGACGATCGTGTTCGCGCGGGTGTTCGCCTCGGTCTTCGAGGCCCCGTTCCGGCAGCGCACAGCGGGTGCCGGCATGAGCCGGGCCGCGTGGGCATGGGTCCGCCTCGTGGGCTCAGCCGTGACGTTCGCCATCCTCGTCTGGCGCCTGGGCGCCGGGGCCGTTCCTGGACGGCGTCCGCACGATCGACGGCCGGGCACTGGTGGCGGCGGCGGGCATCGCGGTGCTGACCACCGTGTGCTGTGCCTGGCGGTGGAAGATCGTGGCCGGGGGGCTCGGCGTCGACCTCCCGCTGCCCGCCGCAGTGGCGGCGTACTACCGGTCGCTGTTCCTCAACGTCACGCTGCCCGGCGGGATCGTGGGCGACGTCCACCGCGGAATCAGCCACGGTCGCGACGTGAGCAATGTCGGCCGCGGGTTGCGGGCCGTCGTATGGGAACGCTGCGCGGGGCAGGTCGTGCAGACCGTCCTGACCGTCGCCGTCCTCCTCGCGCTGCCGTCGCCCGTGCGCTCGTCCATGCCGCTGGTGGCGATCACCCGTCGCGCTCGTCGTGGCGGTGCTCGTCCGCCTCGTGCGTCGTGGCGCGGCCGCGGCGGGCCGGCGACATCCGCGAGGGCTGCTCGCCCGCCGGGCTGGCTGGGCATCGCGGTCGCGTCCGCGCTGGTCGTCTGCGGCCATGCGGTCACCTTCCTGATCGCCGCGCGGACCGCCGGCGTCACCGCGCCGGCGTCCCGATGCTGCCGCTGGCGCTGCTCGCGATGCTGGCCATGGTGCTGCCCAGCGTCGGCGGCTGGGGGCCGCGCGAGGGCGTGACGGCATGGGCGTTCGGCGCGGCCGGCCTGGGTGCGGAGCAAGGAGTCGCGACCGCCGTCGTCTACGGCGTGATGGTGCTCGTAGCCAGCCTGCCCGGCGCCGCCGTCCTCGTGGTGGCATGGTTCCGTCGCCCGGTGCCGGGCGGACTGGTCGCCGCTCCGGGGGACCGCACATGCTTGACCGCCCATACACCCTGTTGAGCTGCGGCATGTCGATCGACGGCTATCTCGGCAGCGCCGCGCCGCGGCGCCTCGAGCTGTCCAACGGCGCCGATTTCGACCGGGTCGACGCCGTGCGCGCCTCCTGCGACGCGATCCTGGTGGGCGCGGGCACCGTGCGCAACGACAACCCGCGGCTGCTGGTGCGCTCGGAGAGCCGCCGCGACGAGCGGGTGGCACGCGGGCTCGCGCCGTCGCCGATCAAGGTCACCGTGACCGAGCGGGTGGAGCTGGACGCGCGCGCCGACTTCTTCACCACCGGCGACACCGAGAAGCTCGTCTACTGCACGAGCCAGCGGGTGGCCGACGCCCGCTCGCGCCTCGGGCCGGTGGCGACCGTGGTCGACGGGGGCCAGCCGGTCGAGATGCGCAGGCTCAGCGAGGACCTCCGCGCCCGCGGCGTGCAGCGGTTGATGGTCGAGGGCGGCGGCAAGGTGCACACGCAGTTCCTGACCGACAACCTCGTCGATGAGTTTCAGCTGGTCGTCGCTCCCTTCTTCGTCGGCGACTCCCGGGCGACGCGGTTCGTGAGCGACGGCCGCTTCCCTGGAACCCCGATCGGCGCGCGAC
>CAWCEB010000016.1:0-44724 GCA_963794105.1 uncultured Actinomycetes bacterium
GTCGCCGAGCGCGACCCGGTCGCGATACAGCAACCCGAAGTAGAGCCAAAGACGATCTCGCCATAGCGGTCGCGCTGCGCGTCATCGGCGCGGCGGACCGCCTCGAAGCGCTCCCCCTCGACGTACTCGGACACGAGCACACGCCGGGTCGACAGGCTCGTGTCGACTCGCGGCACACGGACAAACGGATGTCCCCGCAACAGCCGCCCGATGCGACGCTGGTTCTGGGCCTCGAGCTCGTAGTCGAGCTCCTCACCAATCCGGTCGCGCATCTCCATCGCGAGCGGCTTCGCGTCCAAGCCAGGGGCGAGCCGCTTGACCAGCGGCAGCATCATCATCGCGTTGCGCAGATCCGTATCGACCGCCTCCGCCACCCCGGGGTACTGGATCTTCACGGCCACGTCGTCGCCGTCGATCGTCGTCGCGCGATGGACCTGACCGATCGAGGCGGCCGCAAACGCACGCTCGTCAAAGTCGCGGAACAGGCGCTCGAGCGGACCGCCGAACTCCCGGCGCATCAGCTTCTCGAGTTCCGCGAACCGAACCGGCGGGACGTCGTCGCGCAGCGCCGCGAGCCGGCGCTGCAACTCGTCGCGCTCGTCCTCGGGAAGGCCGTCGAACTCGACCATCGAGATCATCTGCCCGACCTTCATCGCCGCGCCGCGCATCTGCCCGAGCTGATCGACGAGCTGCTCGACGAGCGCCGCGGTGCGCTCCTTCTGCGCGGCCTCCGCCCGCTCAGGCGACCGGACCCGGTTGGCGGTCCGCATCCCCGCCCAGCGCAGACCCTGCCCCGTCACCAACCCGCCGACACGCGCCGTCCGGGCGAGCCGGCCTGTGGGCAGCCTCCCCGCCTCAGGTGGCGAATCGTCGTCCTGTGTGGCCATCAACCGAGCCTAGCGAGGGGCCGAGTTCGGCCCGAAAGCCCAGGGTGACTGAGCGCTCCCGCGACTAGTAGGAAGTGCCGGACGTCAGGGATGGCCCGTCGCCTGTGCCATCCGCGCCGCCGAACGCCTTCTGCGCGAACATCACGCCACCGGTCGGATCCGGCGCGTAGTGGGCATAGATCTCCGCCGTGGAGACGTCGGCGTGACCCATCCATTCTGGATCGCGCGGATCGGCGCGCCGGCAGCGGCCATCTGGGTGCCGAACGTGTGGCGCAGACCGTGGAACGTGATCCGGGGCAGTTCGCCGCGCTCGAGCGCTTCGTAGAACCGCTTTCGGAGCATCAAGGCATCGAGCACGTGGCCGGTCAGCGGATGCGCGAACACGAGGTCGTTCTCGCGTGACAACCGGTTCTCAACCGGCTTCTACCGCGTCTGAACCGCCCTGCGAGACGGTCCCGGCCGATCCATCCCATCGGTGATCGGCGAACCCCGGAGGTTGAGGCATGAGCCCTCGCAAGCATTCGATCCGCACGACGCTCGCGCTCACGATGGCGCTCGGCGCGGTCGTCCCGGCGGCCCACGCACGGCTCGCCGTGGATCCCGTTCCGCAGCCCAAGTCCACGTCGCCGCAGGACGTCAAGTCCGCGCAGGACCTGCTGCGGGCGGCGCAGACGTCGCCGCAGCAGGACGTCAAGTCGGCGCAGGACCTGCGGCGGGTCGCGGGGACGTCGTCGCTCGCGGGCACCGTCGATCCCCGACATGCCGTGATCGCCGGTCGATCCGGGCGGCTTCGACTGGAGTGACGCGGCTATCGGCGCCGCCGGTGGCCTCGGGCTCGCGCTGGCCGCTGTCGGCGGCACCCTGGTCGTGGCCGGCCGGCGCCGCCACACGATTCCGCGTCAGCTGGCCTCATGACACCGCCCAAGACGCAGAGGTGCCCGCTCAGCGGGCACCTCGCGCCACGGCTGGCAAGCGGCCGTGCGCGCCGGTACGGTTGGCACGAAGGCCAACGAACAACATGCTGGACTTCCGCGTGCTGGGGCCATTGGAGGTCGTCGAGGACGGCCGGTCCTTGTCCCTGGGTGCCCCTCGGCAGCGGGCGCTGCTGGCGATCCTCCTCCTGCACCGCCGCCAGGTCGTCTCGAGCGAGCGCCTCATCGAGGAGCTCTGGGACGAGCGGCCGCCCGCGACGGCGCCGAAGACGCTGCAGGGGTACATCTCGCACCTTCGCAAGGTGCTCGGCAGCGAGGTCCTGCTGACGCGCGGTGGCGGCTACCTGCTGGCGGCGGAGCCCGAAGCGCTGGACGCCGAGCGCTTCGAGTCGCTCGCCGCCGAGGCGAGGGACCGCCTCGACAACGGGGACGCGGCGCGCGCGCGGGAGCTGCTGGACTCGGCACTGGCGTTGTGGCGAGGCGAGCCGCTTGCCGACTTCACGTATGAGCCGTTCGCGCGGGCCGAGATCGCTCGCCTGGAGGACGAACGCCTCGCAGTCCTGGAGGACCGCATCGACGCCGACCTCGCGCTCGGCCGCGAGCGGGCGCTCGTCGGAGAGCTGGAGGCACTTGTCGATCAGCACCCGAACCGCGAACGGCTCCTGGCGCAGCTGATGCTCGCGCTCTATCGCAGCGGCCGGCAGGCGGACGCGCTCAGCGCCTACCGAACCGGCCGGCAGGCGCTGCGCGACGACCTCGGGCTGGACCCCGGCCCGGAGTTGCGCGCGCTCGAGCAGCAGATCCTGGATCACGACCCTGCTCTCGAGGCGCCCCGCGCGCCGATGCGCCGTGCGCCAAGCCCGACGCGTCGCGTCCGCGGGCGCGTCCTGCTCGTTGCGGGCGGGACCGCCCTGCTCGTCGCGGCGGTCGCGGCGGCCGTCTCCGCCGTCGGCGGAGACGGCGAGGCGAAACTGCTGGTGGGGCCCAACTCCGTTGCGGCGATCGACATGGCGAGCGGCAAAGTCGACTCGGCGATCGCCGTCGGCGCCGCGCCCGGCGGTGTGGCGGCCGGCGAAGGCGCGGTGTGGGTCGCAAACACGGGCGCCGGAACGGTGTCTCGCGTCGACCCCGACGCAGGCGTCGTGCGGCAGACGATCAGGGTCGGAAAGGGCCCGGTCGCCGTCGCAGTCGGCGGCGGGGCCGTCTGGGTCGCGAACGGCGTCGAGGGGACCATCTCACGCATCAACGCTGCGACGAACGAGGTCGTCCAGCGGATCCGGGTCGGCAACGGGCCGACCAGCGTCGCCGTCGGCGACGGGGTCGTGTGGGTCACGAACTCCGTCGACGGGACCCTCTCGCGGATCGACCCGGCGAGCGGGCGTGTGGCCGAGCCCCTGCCGGCGGTGGCCGGTGCCAGCGGCGTCGCCATCGGATTCGGGCGGGTGTGGGTCGTCTCGTCGTCCGCCGGAGAAGTCGTCTCGATGGACCCACGGTCCGGCGAGGTGCTCGAGCACGTCGCCGTCGGGACCGACCCAGCCGCGATCGCAGCGGGCGCCGGGGCAGTGTGGGTGGCGAATCGCGGCAACGACACCGTGTGGCGGATCGATACGGAATCTCCCGCACACGCCAGCTCCGTGATCCCGGTGGGCCGCACACCGAGCGCACTCATGGCGAGCAACGACAGCATCTGGGTCGCCAACGAGACGGACAACACCGTCACCAAGATCGATGCCGCGGAGCGGCGCGCCACCAAGACGGTGCCGCTCGCAAGCCCACCACAGGGTCTGGCTGCCTGGCACGACGGGCTCTACGTCGCCGTGCGGGCCAGCACCCGGGCGCACCGCGGCGGCACGCTCAGGGTCATCCAGGAGGCGCCGGACTTCATCGACCCCGCCCTCGCCTACACGCCGGACTCGTTGGCGATCGCTTCGATGACCAATGACGGCTTGGTGGGGTTCCGCCGGGTCGGCGGTATCGAGGGCGTGCAGCTCGTGCCGAACCTCGCGATCGCCCTCCCCAGACCGACGGACGGCGGCACGGCGTACACGTTCCGGCTGCGGCCCGGCCTGCGCTACTCGACCGGCCGGCCCGTGCGAACCGCGGATTTCCGCCGCGCCGTCGAGCGCAACTTCGAGATCCGGCCGGACCCGCCCGGGCGCGGGTACTTCAGCGGCATTGTCGGAGCTGCGAACTGCCGGCGCGGGCCCTGCGACCTCTCGCGCGGGATCCTCACCGACGAGCGCGCCCGCACCGTGACCTTCCGCCTGACCACGCCGGACGCCGGGTTCCTGACGAAACTGGCGCTGCCATCAGGCTTCGCAGTGCCGTCCAACACGCCTGGGGTCGACACGGGGACGAAACCTCTCCCGGCGACCGGCCCGTACAAGATCGCGGCGTACCGCAGGAACCGCACCATGACGCTGGTCCGCAATCCGCGGTTCCGCGAATGGTCCGCGGACGCCCGGCCGGACGGGTACCCCGACACCGTGCACCTGACGTTCGACGGGGCAGCGGGCCCGAAGGCCACGCTGCGCGCGATCCTCGATGGCGATGCCGATGTCGCAAGTCTCGGCGCTCTGCTCGACGCAACCTCGCTGCGATCCGTGGCGCTTCGCCATCCGAGCCAGCTGCACCTCTCGCCCCTGCCGGCCACCTCCTTCTTCCTCCTGGACACGCACGCCGCACCGTTCGACGACATCCGCGTCCGGCGAGCTGTCGAGCACCTGTTCGACCAGCGCGCGCTCGCGCGCCGCAACGGCCCTGGGTTCGCCCCGACGTGCCAGATCGTGCCACCCGACTTCCCGGGCTACCGGCGGACCTGCCCTTACGCGTCGGGCGGGGCCGACGACGTGAGAAGCGCGCGCCGTGTCGCGCGATCCGGTGCGGGCAGCCCGATCACGGTGTGGGTTCCGGGCGACCGGCGCGCCGACGGACAGCACATGGTTGCGGTGCTTCAGGCCCTGGGCTTCCGCACGCGCCTGAAGGTCATCAGCGACCAGGGGGCGTACTTCACGCAGATCAACCCACCGCGCGGGCATGCGCAGGTCGCCTGGTATGGGTGGGGGGCCGACTACCCCGCACAGTCCGGCTTCCTGCTGCCGCTGTTCAAGTGCGCGAACAACGCCTTCGTGCCGAACCGGCTCTGCGACCCCCGAGTGGACCGGCTCCTCGCGGCGGCGACGGAGGCAGACGCGCAGAACCCTACGGCGGCTCCGGCACGGTGGCAGCGAGCCGAGCGCGCGATCCTCGCGAGGGCGACCGTGGTCCCTATGTACAACCTCCAGACGGCCACCTTCGTCGCCAAGCGAGTCGGCAACGTCGAGCAGCACCCGCAGTGGGGCGTGCTGCTCGATCGCTTGTGGGTGCGATGAGCGCTGCATGCACCACGGCAGGCCGGGACCGCGGGAAGCCGCGGATCTGCAGCGAACTCGAGCCATAGGAACGACACGTCACTGACGTCGTCCGCGCAACCCTTCCGCCCTCAAAAGTGAACCCGCGGCGTCCCGGCGGCCGCGCCCAACAAACACGAAAGCCCCCTGGCGAGAGGGGGCTTCCGGAGTAGCGGGGGCGGGATTCGAACCCGCGACCTTCGGGTTATGAGCCCGACGAGCTACCAGACTGCTCCACCCCGCGGCGTGAGAGCCATTTTAGCGCTTCGGCGGCCCTGCTGGGGCGAAGGTCTCGCGCGACAGCTCGAGGAACGCCGCGCCCGCGGGCGCCGGCCGGCGCCCCGCGCGCCATGCCAGCGTGATGTCGCGGGTCAGCGCCGGCTCGACGAGCGCGGTGACGGCGACGTCGGCGCCGGGCCGCTCCGCGTCCGAGCGCGGCAGGATCGCCACGCCGAGCCCGCGTGCGACGAGCCTGCGGATGCGCCCGCTCTCGTTGGACTCCAGGGTGACCCGCGGCTGGAACCCGGCCGAGCGCCCGGCGGACTCCAGCAGCTCGCGCAGCCGCGAGCCCTCGCGGTAGCTGATGAACTCCTCGCCCGCCAGCTCGGCCATGCGCACGCGCCGGCGACCGGCCAGCGGGTGCGATCTCCACACCAGCAGCACGAGCTCCTCGACGACGAGCTGATGCAGGCCAAGGCCGCGGCTCTCCACGCGCTCGGTCACGGACAGGAACGCGAGGTCGAGCTCGTCGTCGCGCAGCATGTCGGCCAGCTCCTCGCTGGACTGCTCGCGCACCGTGAGCTCGACGGCGGGATGGCGCTCGCGGAACAGCGCCAGCACGAGCGACACGTCGACGGGTCCCATCGTGTGCAGGACGCCGACGTTGACGTGACCGGTCTGGACGCCGGTCAGCGCCTCCAGCTCGGCCCGTGCGGCATCGAGCTCGTTGAGGACGCGGCGCGCCCGCGCGACGAGCAGCTCGCCCGCCTCAGTCAGGGCGACGCTGCGCGTGGTGCGCTCGACCAATGCCAGCCCGACCTGCTCCTCGAGGCGCTTGATCTGCTGCGACAGGGCCGGCTGAGCGACGTGCTCGCGTGCCGCGGCGCGGGTGAAGTGGCGCTCGTCGGCGACCGCGACGAGGTAGCGCAGCTGCCGGATCTCCATAAGCGGATCCTATAAATAACCGCGGCTGTACGTCTTGGACATCTAGATCGGGGCCTGCCACGCTTGTGGCGAAGCATCTCTCCTCCCCTCAGGGCACGCCCCGCAGAACCGGCCTCATAACCCGCGGCTCCCGGGGCGTGATCCGTTTAAGGGGTCAGCCGCTGAAGTTGAACGTCCTGCACGGCAGGCCGCCGCAGACGTCGGTCAGCGATCCGGTCGGCGAGAGCCAGTCGGACTTCTGCTGACGCGCGGCCGGCGTCTTGCGCGGGAACGAATGCGGGTCGGCCCCGCCGCTCGCAGGCACGTTCGTCACCGGCGGCAGCGGTGTCTGGTTGCCGCCGTCCCAGTAGACGATCGCGGCCGAGCCCTTGAACGGGTAGGCCGAGATCCGCGGGATGCCGAACAGCGGCGTCTTGTCGTCGGACCGGGCGGGCAGCTCGGCGGTGGACGCGCCGATCGAGCGCGCCTCGATGTCGCTCATCACATTGGCCACCTGGTGGTCGCCGACCGCGACGTGCAGCAGCACCTGGTGCGGGATCGTGTTCTTCGGCGGCACGGTCGTCATGTGCTGCGTCCAGCCATCGGTCTCGCCGCGATCCCACAGCATCTGCGCGAGCGCGAGGATCGTGATCCGCGTGCCGGGGTCCGGGTAGGCGGGCGCGAAGACCGCCTCGTAGGTGGCGTAGTCGGTCGAGCGCGGCAGCAGGACGCCGTAGTCCATCGTCGCCACGCCGAGCACGGCGCGCCCCCAGTCCGGCGCCACCGCGGTCGTCACGCCGCCGAGGATCGCGCCCTGCGAATTGGAGTCGAAGTACTCGTTGCTCGTGTCCAGCAGGCCGGCGAAGTTCGGGTCGGCGGCGAACCCCTGCGGGTGGCGCAGCAGCCGCCCGAGGTAGAGCGTGTTGACGATCCCCTGCTGCAGCCGGTCGGCCAGCGACGGGAACTTCGAGAAGTCGCCGAGGATCTGGACGGCATTGGGGATGTCCTCGGAGGCCATCCCGCTCCATTGCGTCGCGCAGAACGTGAAGTCGTGCTCGGCGCTCATGTCCTGGATGTTGTCCTCGTTGATCTGCGTCTCGTCGCCGAGGAGGCCATGGCCGTAGATGCCGATCCGCGACGGCGCCGTCAGGGCGGCCCGCGGGATGTTGCACTGGAACTTCGCGGCCTGGACGTTGCCCGGCATCTGCGTCGGGCAGCGCGTCCTTGGCGCTCGACGAGTAGTGCAGGCGCGCGCCCGGCGGGCAGCCGGGCTGGTCCATGTAGCAGGGAACCTCGAACGTGCCCTTCACGGTGCGCAGGAGCTTCGGGTTCTCCTCGGGCGTGAAGTTCTTGACGTCGGTGATCGTGTACGTCGGCGCGCTGCCCTGGATCTTGCCGTCGGCGAGATCGGTGTCGCCGAGCTGCTTGAACGCGTCGTTGCGCATCGCCATCAGGCGGTTGGTCAGCGACTTGTCCGACGCGACCGTGAAGTCGAACGCCACGAAGACGCTCTTGCGCGAGACCTTCGCGCGCTTCAACGCCTTGCGAACGGCCTTCGTCGTCGACTTCCACATGCCCTTCGGGGCCTTGTCCTTCAGCCCGCGCAGCACGACCACGTACGTCCGCCCGGGCACGAGGTTCTTCGCCGGGTGGATGATCAGGTTGCGCGACGCGTTCGTCGTGGCATTGGCGTCGAGCTCGCCCCAGACGATCGCGCGCGTGCCGGTCTGCTCGTCGAGCAGCAGCAGCGGCTGCTTGCGGTCGCGGTAGCGCGCGATGTCCGTCGACGGGACGATCTTCGACTTGGCGAAGTCCGACTGCGTCTTGAGCGACGGCACGTGGACGATGATCGACTGGCCCGGGCTGAAGCCGTCGTTGCGGTTGAACTCCGTGGGGTCCACCGGCACGCCCTTGGCGTTGGAGGGCAGCTCGGCCCGTGTCAGGGCGACGCGCCGGCCGGTCGCCGACGTGCGGTCCTTCTTGGTGTGCGCGACATTTGACGGGAACGGCAGCAGGCACCCGCGCTTCGGGGTGCCGTTGCAGGTGGTGGCGGAGGCAGCGGAGGGCAGCAGCAGGAGCGCGCCCATCGCGCCAAGGAGTCTCAGGTTCATAGCGGCGAGACTAAACACGTTTGTCCGGCGCGAGTTGCGCTCGTGGGTCAGCCCACGCGAGAGAATCACCCACATGGCCCGCGTCTTCGTCACCCGCCGCCTCGCCGGCGACGCCCTGGAGCGCCTGCGTCGCGCACGCTGACGTCGACGTCTGGGCGGGCGAGCATGCCGCCCACGCGCGACGAGCTGCGCGAGCGTGTCGCGCGAGGCCGAGGGCCTGCTCTACGCTGCTGACCGAGCGGGTCGACGGCGCGCTGCTGGATGCCGCGCCGAAGCTGCGCGTCGTGAGCAACTACGCGGTCGGGCTTCGACAACATCGACGTCGACGCGTGCGCGGCGCGCGGCGTGGCCGTCGGCACCACCGGCGACGTGCTGACCGACGCGACCGCCGACCTCGCGATGGCGCTCCTGCTCGCCGCCGCGCGTCATCTGCCCGCGGCGCGCGATGCTGCCCGCGCCGGCCGCTGGCGCACGTGGGAGCCCGAGGGCTGGCTCGGGCTGGAGCTGCGCGGCGCGCGGCTGGTGATCGTCGGCGCCGGGCGGATCGGCCGCGCGGTGGCGCAGCGCGCGCAGGCGTTCGGGATGGAGGTCGAGCTGCTCGGACGCGACGGCGACCTGCGCGCCGCGCTGGCACGCGCCGACGTGGTCTCGCTGCACGCGCCGCTGACGCCCGAGACCCGCCACCTCATCGACGCGCGCGCGCTCGCCCTCATGCGCCCCGGCACGATCCTCGTGAACACCGCGCGCGGCGGGCTGGTCGACCAGGCCGCGCTGCTCGACGCCACGCAGGCTGACGGCGGCGATCGACGTCACCGACCCCGAGCCGCCGCCGCCCGGCGACGCGATCGTGGATGCTGCGCATGTGCTCGTCGTCCCGCACATCGGCTCGGCCACCCGCGCAGCGCGCGAGCGGATGACCGCCGTCGCCGTCGACAACCTGCTGGCGGGCCTCGCCGGCGAGCCGCTCCCCCACCCCGCCGGCTAGATGGCGATGCGCATCGCGGTCGTCGACATCGGGTCGAACTCCACGCGCCTGCTGGTCGCCGACGTCGACGACGGCGCGCGTCGACGCAGCTCGAGCGCCGCACGAACGTGACGCGGCTGGCGCGACGGCGTCGACACCACCGGCCGGCTGTCCGACGAGGCGATCGCGCGCGTCGACCACACGCTCGCCGACTACCGCAAGGCGATCGACGACCTGCATGCCGAGGCGACGATCGGCGTGCTCACCAGCGCGGTTCGCGACGCCGTCAACGGCGAGGAGTTCGTCACGCCGCGTGCGCGAGGTCTACGGCATCGACGCGCGCGTGATCCCCGGCGACGAGGAGGCGCGGCTGACGTTCCTGGGCGCCACGGCGGGCCGCGATGACATCGATCACGTCGCGGTCGTCGACATCGGTGGCGGCTCGACGGAGATCATCACCGGCGCCGGCTTTCGCGTGTCGCTGCAGATGGGCGTCGTGCGGTTCACCGAGCGCCATCTGCACCACGACCCACCCGAGCCGGCCGAGCTACAGCGGCTGACCGGCGGCGTGCGCGAGGTGCTGGCGGCCGTGCTGCCCGCAAACCCGCAGGTGCAGACGCTGATCGCCGTCGCGGGAACGGCCACGACCGCCGCCGCGATCGCGCATCACGTCGAGCCGTATGACCCGGACATGATCCACGGCGCGCACATCACCGCCGGCGATCTCGAGGAGATGCTCGCGCGGCTGGCGTTGCTCCCCAATGCGGAGCGTCGCGAGGTGCGGGGACTTCACCCCGATCGCGCCCCGACGATCGTCGCCGGCATCACGATCCTGCTGGAGGTCACACGGGCGTTCGGGCTCGACGAACTCGAGATCTCCGAGCACGACATCCTGCTCGGCGCGGCCCTGGATGAAGCAAAGGGGCGAGCCGGCACGGGCTGAGGGGCGCGCCGACCCGCCCGCAATACACCACTACCCGCGTCGTCAGTTCTGGGATCGCGCTTGGACGAATGGCTGATTGCGTCGTGCCTGACACACCGTCGATACTTCCGGCCGTCGGGTCCAGGGCAGCGTGCCGAAAAGCACGTTGCTCATCCCGGCTTCATAGGTTCGGGCGAAGCCGCATCGAATCGGCGCCTCCCGCCGCCTGAGCCGCTTACCCGGCCCCTTCAAGGCACGTACCCCTGCCCGTCCTGTCGGGGCCAACTTGGAAGCCTCCCCTCGGGGAGGCTTCCGACTTTCTGCGCCGCGAAGCGGCCGCAAAAGGAGGAGTCCGGTAGCCGCGAAGCGGCCGCTCGGACGGGGGACGTTGGCGCCCTACGCGAGGCCGGATCAGCGTCTGCGCCTACGCCAGGTTCGACTTGCGCGGGTACACCACGGTCGGGTCCGTGAGCACGTTCACGAGCGCCGGCTTGCCCGACTCGAACGCGCGCGCCAGCGCCGGCTTGACGTCGTCGGGCTGCTCGACGAGCTCGCCGTGGCCGCCGAGCGCCTCGACGACCTGGTCGTAGCGGGTGCCCGGGCGCAGGTCGGCGGCGACGGAGTAGCCGTAGAGGAACTCCATCGGGTGCTTCTCCAGCGCCCAGATGCCGTTGTTGCCCATCACGCCGACGACGTTGACGCCGTGGCGCGCAAGCGTGTCGAACTCCATCGCGCTGAAGCCGAACGCGCCGTCGCCCAGCAGCAGCACGACCTGCTTGTCGGGCCGCGCGAGCTTCGCCGCCAGCGCGTAGCCGGGCCCGCAGCCCAGGCAGCCGTACGGCCCGGGGTCGAGCCAGCAGCCCGGCTCGTAGGAGTCGATGACGCGCCCGGCGTAGGAGACGAAGTCGCCGCCGTCGCCGATGACGATCGCGTCGCGGTCGAGCACCTCGCCCAGCTCCTTGTAGAGCCGCATCGGGTGCAGCGGCGAGCGGCCGTCGGCGAGCTCGGCGGCCTCCGCCGCGCGCTTCTCGGTCTCGGCGGCGCGCAGGTCGCGAGACCCACGCCGAGGTGTCGGCCGCCGTCGCCGATCAGCGCGCGCAGCGTCGCGTCCATGCCGCCGTACAGCTCGACGGCGAGGCGCGCGCGGGTGGTCGCGCTCGGGCTCGGTGCGGCCCAGCACGACGATCTCGCGTCTCCTCGCCGAACGAGCCGCCGAAGCCCAGGCGGAAGTCCATCGGCACGCCCACGACGAGCGCCACGTCGGCGCCCTTCAGCGCCCTCGCTGCGCGCGCGCGAGAAGAACAGCTCGTGGTCGGCCGGCACGCAGCCGCGCGCCAGGCCGTTGAGGAACACCGGGATCCCGCGGCGCTCGGCGAGCTCCAGCAGCGCGCGCTCGCCCTTGCCCCAGTAGAGGTCCGTGCCGGCCATGATCACCGGGCGCTCGGCGTCGCCCAGCAGCGCCAGCGCGCGCTCGACGCCCTCGGCCACGGGCTCGTCGAGCGGGTCGGGCAGCGCCGGCCCGTCCTCGGGCTCGTCGGCCTCCATGAAGACGAAGTCGAGCGGCAGGTCCACGAACGTCGGCCCCGAGTGCGGGCGCAGCGCGGTCGCCAGCGCCTCGTCGACCAGTCCCGGGATGTCCGCGGTCGAGTCGGCCGTCGCGGCGAGCTTCGTCACCGGCCGCACGAACGGGACATGGTCGATCTCCTGCAGTGAGCCCTGCCCCCAGCGCATCTGCGGCGCGCGGCCGCCCAGGACCAGCATCGGCGAGTGGTTCTGCATCGCGCCCGCCATCGCGCTCATGCCGTTCGTGACGCCCGGGCCCGCGGTCAGCGCGGCAACACCGGGTTCGCGGGTGACCTTCGCCCAGCCCTCGGCGGCGAACGTCGCCGCCTGCTCGTGGCGCACGTCGATGATCTCGATGCCTTCTTCCCTGCACCCGTCATACACCGAGAAGAGGTGCCCGCCGGAGAGCGTGAAGAGCCTGCTGACGCCGTGTGCCTTGAGGCGCTTGGCGATCAGCCGACCGCCATGAATCTGGGTGGACTGGTCGGCCTGCGTGGTCATCCGCGGATCCTACGTCTGGGCCATTGAAACAAGCGCCACCGAATGTTTACGTCTCACTCAGACAGGCGAGGCAACGTGTGAGCGAACCCACAGAGAGGAGTGACTGCAGATGACGGAGCACCCACCGCTCGCGAAGGATCCGCAGGAGCTCGACCACAACGGCACGTACGACGACCTTCTTGCCGAGGTGGCGATGACGTACCCGCTCGCCGGCTATGCCGCGGCGGTCGAGACCGACGAGGAGTCGGCCTTCGACCACCAGATCCTGGCGGGACTGGTCCTGCCGTAGGAGCGCTCAGCTCGCGCGGCCCGGGTCCGTGCGGTCGTAGAACTGCTGCAGGCGCGCGAGCGTCTCGTCCGGGTCCGCGCACGTATATGCGTTCCAGGCCTCGGTGCGCAGCTGCGCATCGAGGTCCTTGCCGATCACGTCCTGGATCGTCTCCTTCGCGCTGCGAACGGCGCGCTGCGAGTTGCGCAGGATCTGGCGCGCGACGGTCTCGGCCTCGGCCATCAGCTCGTCGTGCGGGACGACCTTGGTGACGAGTTGCCACTGCAGCGCCTGGTGCGCGTCGACGGGCTCGGCGGTCAGCAGCATGTGCGACGCGACGCCGACGCCGCAGGCGTTCACGAGCCGCACGATGCCGCCGTCGCCGTGGTGGTAGCCGCGGCGCGCCTCGAACGACCCGAACATCGCCCGCTCGGACGCGATCCGGATGTCGCACGCCATCGCCTGCTCGAGCCCGCCGGCCAGCGCCCAGCCGTTGATCGCGCCGACGATCGGCTTCTTGATGTCGTGCAGCCCGCGCGTGAACCCGCCGAAGCCGAGGTCGACGATCTCGCGGATCCGTGGGTAGCCGCCCTTGATGATCGGCGGGATGTAGGTCTTGAGATCCGCGCCCGCGCAGAACGCGTCGCCGGCGCCGGTGACGATCGCGACGTCGGTCTCGGGGTCGTCACGGAAGTCCGTCCAGATCTCGACGAGCAGGTCCTGCATCTCCGGATCGATCGCGTTCTTGGCCTCGGGCCGGTTGAACGTGACGTACGCGATCCTGTCGCGCTTTTCGTAGAGAGCCTTGGGCATGTCGGTCTACACGCCGGTTGCGACGCGCAGCGGCACAGTAACCGCTGGCGCGCGGCGCAGCGCGAACAGCTCCACCGGCTCGCGCTTGCCCTTCAGCGGGACCGACGGCCGCCGCACCAGCCCGCCGTGGTCCTCGCGCAGCAGCGCGCGCGTCGCGGCGGTGATGAGGATCACGTCGCCGGTCTGCCGCGTGGCCTCCTCGACGCGCGCGGCGGTGTTGACGACGTCGCCGATCACCGTGAACTCGACGCGGCCGCCGCCGCCGACCGTCCCGGCCACGACGTCGCCGGAGTTGATGCCGATGCCGATGCTCACGCGGCCGCCCTGCGTCGCCTCGACCTCGTGGCGATCTGAGCGCGGCGGCCACGCAGCGGTCGGCATGGTCGGGCAGCGCGTCGGGGGCGCCGAAGACGCGCGAGCAGCCCGTCGCCGACGAACTTGTTCGCGTGCCCGCCGTGGGCGACGAGACCGGCACGACGAGCTCGTAGAACTCGTTCAGCCGCGCCACCGCCTCGGCGGCGCCCGCGCGTTCGGCGAATGCCGTGAAGCCGCGGATGTCGAGGAAGAGCACGGTGACGTCGACCTCCTCGCCCACGAGCGTCGTGCCCTCGGCGATCACGCGGTCGGCAAGCACCGGATCGACGAACGCGCCGAACGCCTCGCGCAGGCGCTCGCGCTCGCGTAGCCCGTCGACCATGCCGTTGAAGGACGCGGCGAGCAGCCCGGTCTCGTCGGTGCCGAGGACGGCCACCCGCGCGCCGAGGTCGCCGGCTCGCACGCGCTGGGTCCCCACGCGCAGATCCTGCAGCGGCTCGACGATCGAGCGCGTCAGCAGCAGCGAGAGCTCGAGCGAGATCGTGAACGCCACGGCGATCGCCAGCAGCACGCCGACCCCCAGCGAGTCGAGGCTGTTGTGCGGCGCTGCGAAGCCCGGCGACGACGACGCCCGTGATCACGTTGATCGCCGGCATCGCGACGAGCAGTCGCGTCCGCAGCGGCACGGTGATGCGCCTTGAGGCTCGGCGTCGTCGGGCAGCTCGCAGGAGGTCTCCTCGAGCAGCGGCGACATGACCAGCTCGAGCGCGAAGAAGCGCAGCAGGATGCCGTAGAGCAGCACGATCGACGCGGCGACGCAGACGATCAGGAACGCCGGGAAGAACGACGTGTCGTCGAGCTCGAGCGTGACGAAGATCGAGATCGGCACGACGTTGGCGAGCACGACGAGCCCGTGCCGATGGCGCAGGAAGTCGATGGGCAGGCCGGCGAACGCGCGCCACGCGGCGACCGCCGTCTCGGCGTCCGGTCGCCGCTGCAGCCACGGGTCGGCGGGGCGCAGGAGCCTGTGGATCACCTTCAGCGAGACGAGGTTCTCGATGAGCGACGAGCAGCCAGCCGACCAGCAGGATCTGCCAGAACGCCGAGCTGTCGAGGTCGACGTACAGCGTCAGCAGCCCGACGCCGCCGAGCACGACCACGTAGGCGAACTGGAACTGCATCCAGATCGCCCAGCGCGGATAGCGTGGGCCGAGCTTGTCGTACGCGTAGCGCAGGGGACGCCGGAGCATGGCCCCTACATCTTCCTGGACCTATCCGTCGGCGTCCACGGCGCCGGCCGACGGCGTTGGGGCCGGGCGGCGGCGGCTCGGCTCGCCAGCCGTGGACCGACTTCCACAGCAGCGCGTCCATCTCGCGCTGCGGGATCTCGGTCGAGGCCCTTGCGGCAGCCGCGCCGATGCGCGGGCGCCCGCGCCGCTCGACGGGTTGCGCTCGAGCAGGTCGACCTTCGCCGGGATCGCGCCGTAGGGCGCGTCGTTGGACGGCTGCGCCTGGAACGCGTCGTACATCGGCGTGGCCAGCCGGTCGAACAGCCCGAGCGGCTGCATGCCGATGATCAGCTCCATCGAGCGGATGACCGACAGGAAGTCGTAGCGGGTGCTGCACGACCGCGCCGCCGCTTGCGCGAACGGGCTAGATCGCGAGCTGCCGGGATGCGGTGCGCGTCGACGTGGTCGGCGCCGTCCTGGGAGTCGTCCTCGACGACGAAGATCGCCGACGACTTCCAGATCGACGAGTGGGAGATCAGGTCGACGATCTGGCCGAGGCCGAGGTCGTTGTCGGCGACCATCGCCGCGCGGCGTGCGCGCGCCCGCGCTCGAGACCGCGCGTGTGGTCGTTGGTCAGCACGAGGTAGTTGAACGCCGGCACGCGTGCCCGTCGCGACCTGCGCGGGAAGCGCGTGCTTGAAGCAGTCGAAGCGCGACTGCGAACCCGGTCGGCGCGCCGGCCGGCAGCGCTCGCAGTCGAAGACCTCGCTGCCCGGTGATCGCAGTCCTTGCCGACCGAGGCGTCGTTCGGGGTAGCAGCCGTTCTGGCCCAGGTCGGACTTGCGCGAACTTGCGTCGCTGGTCGGCGGCGTCGTCCGGAGTGCGGTCCTTGTCGGGGAACAGCGCCGACGCCCGGCGACCGCCTCGCCGTAGTTGAAGTACGAGATGCCCTCGCGCTCGGCCTGGTCGAACAGGAACCGTTGGCGGGCCAGGTGACCGCGTAGACGCCGAAGTCGTACGGCCGGCCGCGGCCGCCGTAGTTCTGGAACCAGTCCTTGTGGACGTAGTCGGAGACCTTGCGCCGGCGCTGGTCCAGAAGTGGCCGTCGATCGACGCCTCGGAGTTGGCGTAGACGTGGTCGAGCAGCGGGAAGCGCTCGGCGAGCGCGTGCGCGTTGGGCGTGACGTGGTCGCCGAACAGCGTCAGCGTCGGGTCGCCGTCGCCGCGCGGGTCGTCGCCGAGGATCTGGTCGTACGTGCGGTTCTCGCGCACGATGTAGAAGACGTGCTTGATCGGCCCGTCGGCGCGCAGCGGCGTGCCGGCGGGCGCGGCCTGCGCGTTCGTCGGGCGGAGCTGCGCGTCGGCGGCGGCCGTCAGCGTCCGGCGAGCTCGCCGTCGCCCGGGAACGCGGGATCGCCGCCGTGCCGAAGTTGATGCAGCGGCAGGTACTGGAAGCTGTTGGTGTTCGCGTCGGTGGTCTCGAGCGGGTTCGGGCCCGTTGAGGTTCGGGCCGGTGCCGAGTCCCTTGGCCGCGAGTCCACAGCAGCGTGCGGCCGTCCGGCGTGACCGCGACGTCGGTCGGGTAGGCCGCGGTCGGGATGCGGCCCGAGCAAGCGATCCGCTGCCGGCGTGTCGAACACGCTCAGCTCGTCCGGCGCCGCCGACTCCGCGACGCAGCAGCCGGTCGCCGTCGCGGCGTCAGGTCGAGCGCGACCGGGCTCGTGCCGATCGCCCGCCGTCGGGCGCGCGGTCGACAGAGCGTATGCCTCGACCAGCGCGCGCGACGTGCGATGTCGAGCACCGCGACCTGGTCGGCGTTCGCGACCGCGACGTAGGCGCGCGCGCCGGACGGGTCGATCGCGATCGCCTCCGGGTGCGAGAGGTGGGGCCGAGCTGGATGTCGCTTGAGCTTCGTGCCGGCTGCGAGGTCGATGACCGAGACGGTCCCGGCGCCTCGTTGGAGACCAGGCCGGTCCTGCCGTCCGGCAGGATCGCCGCGCCGTAGGGGTAGCTGCCGGTCGTCGACGTAGCGGACCGCGCCGCGTCGCGACGTCGACGATCGCGGCCGCAGTCGGCGAGGTTCAGCGGCACGAGCAGCGTCTCGCCGTCGCGGGAGATCGCGAGCCGGTCGGGCCACGCGACCTTCTTCGTGTCGGTCGGCGGGAAGTTCTGCGGCGGCGGCGCGTCCGACTGGCGGCGGCACCGGGATGAGTCGCTGGAAGCGTCGCGCGGCCGGCTGCGCGTGCGTAGCGGAAGACGTGGATGACGTCGCCCTCGCTGCCGGGCGTGCCGCGGGCGTCTGCTGGTCGGCGTGCGCGTCGGAGTCGGCGACGCCCGAGACGTAGGCGAGCGGTGCGCTGCGGTCCATCGCGATGCCGCCCGACGCGCCGGGCAGCGGCATCGTCTGGACGACCTTGCCGGTGCCCACGTTCACGATCCGGATGTCGTTGGTGCCGCGCCCGGTCGCGACGGTCCAGTAGAAGCGGCCGGTCGGGCGTCAGCGCGCCGCCGGTCGGGAACTGGCCGACCGTCGTCATGCGGCCGAACGGCTGCAGGTGGCGGCCGTTGCCCAGCAGCGCGTCGCCGGGCCCGACCTCGGCCGCAGGGGCTGAGCGATCGGGTCAGACCGCCAATGTCACGCCCAGCGCCAGCAGCGTGGCGGCGAGCCGTCTGCAGGTCGGCAGGCGCATCAGCCGGCGTTGTGGACCGGCGTCGGGCGCTCGGCGCGCGGCCGTCGGCGGACGGCTGCAGCGGCCTCGGCGATCCGGTCCTCGCCGCAGAACAGCGTGCGCCCGACACGCAGGACCGGCAGCCGGTTGGCCCCGTGCGCCAGCAGGCGCAGCGCGGTCGCCTCCATCTCGCCGTCACGCGAGCGGTCGCCCGCCGCGGCAGAGCACCTCGGGCAGCCCGAGCCCGGCGGCGGCAGCGGCCTCGGCCAGCACCTCGGGATCGTCGAGGTCGAACCCGCCGCAGAACGCCAGCCGGCTGGCGGCCAGGACGAACGGCGCAGCGTGACCGCCCTCGGCGGCGGCCAGCGAGGCGACGCGCATCGCGACGCGCGCACCCGCCGGGTAGCCGTCGGGCCAGACCAGCGGCATGTGCAGCTGGGCGGCGCGGTCCTCGGCGGCTGCCTGGGCCGCCTCGCGGTCGGCTGCGGTGAACAGCGGGTTGCCGGCGTGCAGCGCCTCGGTCACCGCCGGGCGCCACGCCAGGCCGGGGAAGAGGCGATCGACGCGTTCCGCCGCGAGGTACGTGAACGGCGACGCGAGGTCGAAGAAGAACGTGACCTTCATGCGCGCAGGCCGGCGTTCGGCCACGGCAAGCCGCGCGCTGCGGCGCTCGTCCAGCGAGATGACGTCTCCCATCGCGGCCCCCTGCCGTGACTCGTCGTGGTTGCGGGTCGGTCCCATGGCGTACTGCCTGAGAACACCAACGCACCGGCGCGACGAAACATGCGCCGTGAATTTCAGGTCCGTCGCAATCCTGAATGCCGGTGCAACAGTTGTCCATTTCGCGGCAAAAGTGCCCCGGAAACGTGTCAGACGAGTAACCTCTTTCCCAGGCTGAGGGGCCTTTGCAGCCAGTCCCACGCAAGAACAGAAGGGCTCCACCACCATGGCCACCGTTCCCCCGCCCAAGCGGCACCCCTACAACCAGTGGGCTCCTGACGCACGGGCGCTCGATCTCGTCGGCGACAAGTGGACGCTCCTGATCGTCCGCGACCTTGCCGCAGGGCCTCGCCGGTTCGTCGAATTGCAGCGCGTGCTGCCCGGCATCTCGACCGAGCAGCTCCGCTCGCGCCTGAACCGCATGGTCGCCGACGGCCTGCTCACCCGCCAGCGCTACCGCGAGGTGCCGCCGCGTGTGGACTACGAGCTGACCGAGCGCGCCCGTGACCTGCTGCCCGTCGTCGGCGCGCTCGCGCGCTGGGGCTATCGCTGGACATGGGGCCCGCCGCGCACGGGCGAGGCGATCGACGTCGGCGCGATCTTCCGCTGCGTCCCCGGCCTGCAGATGCCGCCCGGCGTGCGCGGGACGATCGAGCTGACGGTCCGCCGCGCCAACGGCGACCTCAAGCGCTACGTGCTCAGCGAGGCCGGCGACACGCTGGCGATCGAGGAGCGCTCGGCGCCCGAGGCCGACGCGAAGATCACCGGCTCCGAGCGCGCGTGGGTCGAGGCCCTGGGCCCGGACACCGACCGCAGCGAGCTGGACATCCAGGGCGATCAGCGGCTGGCGGGCGCGTTGCTGGACGGCCTCAGCGTGACGGCCGCGCGCGACGCGCAGGTCGCCTAGGCCGGACTCCAGGGGACTGTCGCCCTCAGTCCGGGTCAGCCGTTCGGCTTGGAGTAGTCCGCCGCGCCGATGTGCGGGAACTGGCTCGTGTTGCCGGGCGGGTAGGACGCGGGCGGCGCCGTCCAGCAGGACGGGTCGTCGCTCGTGCCGTCCTGGCCCTTGGACGGCAGCTGCGTCTGGTAGTCGCCGTGGGTCTTGGTGTTCTTGCAGTCGAAGCTCGGCACGATCATGCGCTTCGCGCGCTCGGAGCCGGAGTAGGCGGTCGGCGGCAGGTACGCGTTGCCGCGGTTGGTCGCCGGGCGGTTCGGATAGATCGCGACGCTCTCGGGTCCGGCCGGGCCGAACTGGCGCAGGTAGTGGCCGATCTCGATGTCCGGCCGGCGGACCGGGCACGGTGTCGACCAGCGCGCCCGCGCCGTTGCCGATGAAGTCCCCGACCAGCCGCTGGTTGTACTCCAGCCACTGCAGGATGGGGTTGAGGTTCTCGAGGAACGGCTGCAGCTGTCCGAGCACCGGCTCGGTGCCGTTGAGCACGTCGCGCAGCGCCGGAAGGCCCGTCCTGGAGACCTTGATCAGCGGGATCGAGGTTGCGGAAGAGGTGCTCGAGATCCGGCGCCAGCGCGCGCGTGTCCTGCAGCGTCGGCTTGAGGTCCTGCATCGCCGGGCGCAGCTGCTGGATCAGCGGATCGGTGTTCTTCGAGAAGGTCTCGAGCTTGGCGAACGTCGCCTTGGACTCGTCGAGGAACGTCGGGAAGATCCGGAAGGTCGCCGCCAGCGCCTCCTTCTCCTTCTGCGTGGCGGAGAAGACGTCCGACGAGTTCGTGATCAGGTTGTGCAGCTGTGCCTCGTTCTGGTTCAGCGCACCGAAGACGACACCGGTGTTCTTCACCAGCCGCTGCACCTCGGCGCTCTGCTCGTCGAGCACGGTCAGCACGTCGGTCGCGTCCTGCGCGAAGCCCGGCAGGTTGCCGAACGAGTCGTTGATGTCGCGCCCGCGCGAGTTCGCGCCCGTTCCCACGCCCTTGGCCAGCGACTGCTGCCAGTTCTGGAACGCGCGGCGCGTCACCGGGTCCAGCGCCTGGAAGATCTCGTCGAGCTCGACGGTCTTCTGCACCCGCGAGTCCTTCAGCCAGCCGTCCTCCGGGATCTTCGGCCCCCGCGCGTTGCCGGGCGTCAGCTCGACGTAGGTCTCCCCCAGCAGCGTCTTCTGGCGCAGGATCGCGCGCGCGTCCTGTGACAGCGGCGAGAACTTCTTCTCGAGCTGGAGCGTCGCGACCGTGCGGTTCGGGTGCGCCGAGTCGACGTCCTTCTTGACGACCTTGCCGACCGACACGCCGGCGACGCGCACGTCGGCCTCGAGCCCGAGCTGCGTGGCCTCCGGGAACGCGACCTTCACGCGGTAGCCCTTCGGCTTGAGCGGGATCGGGCCGCCGAAGCTCAGCCACAGGAACAGCAGCAGGCCGAAGCAGGTCAGCGCGAACACGACCATCGTCAGCAGCTTGGGCAGTGTGGGTGCGGACTTCTGCATCAGCTGCCGCAGACGTGGGGGTCGGAGAGCGCCGGGGCGAGGATCATCCCCAGCGGCGGGTTGGCGTCGCCGGTCTGCTTCAGCGTCGAGCACGGCGCGCCGAGGGTCACCGGGCGGAACGGGCCGTTGGCGTCGGAGCTCGAGAACAGCGCGTCGCCGTTGTGGTCCAGCCAGGCGATCCAGAACAGGAAGCCCTCGTCGCGCTTGGCGACGTCCGGGCCTTCCTTGCCGTTCGGGTTGAAGCCGACCATGTTGAACAGGTGGTTGAGCACCGTGAACGTGCGCGTCAGGTCGGGCGTCGCCGTCGCGAGGTTCTTCGACGCCGGCTTGAGATCGCGCACCACCGGCCGCGCGTCGCGCACGAACGGGCGGATCTCGGTGCGCAGGATCGGCGCGGCCTCCTTGGCGAACGGCGTGATGGCGTGGTTGGCCGAGTCCAGTGCCTTGACCGTCGGGCGCAGCTTCGTGACGGCCGGGCCGAGCACGTCAGCCAGGGTCTTGACCTTGCCGAACGTCTGCGTCGTCTGCTGCAGCGTGCCGGGCAGGTCGCCGACGGCGCGCGTGATGTTCGTGTCCTCGGAGGCGAGGGCGCGGAACACCTGCGACGAGGTCCCGACGAGCTCGGCGAGGTCGTCGCCGCGCGAGGCCAGCGCCCCGTTGAGCACGTTGAGCTGGTGGATCAGGCGGCGCAGGTTGCGGTGGCGCAGCGCGACGTACTTGTTGACGAGCGCGAGGTCCTTGTGCGTGGGCTCGAAGCGGCTGAAGACCTCCCTCAGGTCGCCGCCGCGGTTGTGCAGGCCCTCGCCGGCGCCCGAGATCAGCAGCCGCAGGTAGTCGCGCGTGTCGGCGTCGAGCAGCGAGTAGACCTCGTCGGGGTTGACGTCCGGCAGCGTGTTCTTCACCGGGATCGTCCAGCCCGCCTTGGCCAGCGGGGCGCTCTTCGGAGCCCGGGTTGAGCTCGATGAACATGTCCTTCAGGCCGGTCTTCGGGCGCAGCAGCGCGCTCGCGTCGGTGTGGACGAGGCCCTTGTACTCGGGGTCCACGTCCATCGTCACGATCGCGCGGCCCTCGGAGAGGTCGACCTTCGTGATGTCGCCGATGCGCACGCCCGACACGCGGACGGTCTGCCCCTGACCGGGGGTCACGGCCTGCGCCGTGGAGAACTCTGCCTTCAGCTTGTAGGGCGAGCTCTGGATGATCGGGAAGCGCACGCGCTGGTGCACGAGCGTGTAGCCCGGCGACGGCCAGCGCGACGACCGCGAGGCCGATGATCGCGACGAAGTCCGTGAGGTGCTTGCGGATCGCGGTCCTCATCACTTACCGATCCCGTTGAGGCTCGTGAGCGGCGTCGAGGAGACCTTCAGGGAGCGTCCGAGCCACCTCGCGCTCGAGCGTCTTGCGCAGCCACGTGACGGCCTTGGCGGTCGCGTCGGCGACGCCGGCCTTCACCTGCGGGCTGTCGAAGTTGACCTTCGTCGGCGTCGGCGGGTCGAGCGGGTTGGAGCGCAGATCCGGCGCCTGCTGGGTCTCGCAGGGCACGTCGGGCTTGAAGGGCCGCGGGTAGCGGTCGGCCGGCGGCGGCGGGTTGACGCCCTTGAGCGGCTCGCCCGTCAGGAAGAAGTTGCTGCCCGCCGGGTAGGCGTAGTTGCCCGGCGGAGACCAGGACGCGGAACCACTGGCCGTTGGCGTCACCGGAGCGCGACTCGCCCGCCAGGCCGCCGAGCGGCTTCGTGGACTCCTCGAAGACCTTGCGATCCGTCGGGAAGTCCGAGTCCTGGATCTTGTCCTGCGTCCACGGCAGGATCACCTCGTTCTGGCAGCTCGACGCGGCGCGGACCTGCTCGTAGAGCGGCAGCGTCGCCTTCTGCAGCTTCGTCAGCGCCGGCACGGTCGGGACCAGGTCATGGACCAGGCCGCGCAGCTCCGACGGCTGCACCGCCAGGCGCAGCTGCTCGGCGAACGGGACGCTGGCTTCGAGCGCCGGGCCGCTGGAGCGCACGGCGGGACGGAAGTCGCGGATGAAGCGCCGCAGCGGCGGGAACGCGGCGTTCAGCGAGGCCAGCGCGGGACGGCCGGCGCGCAGCGTGCGCGGCAGCTCGGCGACCGCGTTGCTCAGGTCGGTGTCGCGCGCGGCGAACGCGGCGGCGGTCGTGTTGAAGTCCGTGATGAGGCTCTTGAGCTGGACGTCGTTGCGGTCCAGCGCCTCGGCCGTCGCGCCCGCGTTCTTGATGTAGCCACTGAGGTCGTGCTCGACGAGGCCCAGCGACGCGTCGGACGCGATCGCGCCGCGCTCGTAGGCGTCCTTCCAGTACGGGATCGAGCGGTTGAAGCCGGCGCCGCCCTGGCCGCTCGAGCCCGGTGGAGAGCTCGTCGAGCACGCGCTTGAGGTCCTTGCGCGTGTCGGTCTGCAGCGTGCCGAGGATCTGGTCGATCTGCACCGGCGCGCTGGTCTGGTTGACCGGGATCGTGTCGCCGTCGCCAAGCGTCGGCGCGCTCGGCGAGCCCGGGTGGATGTCGACGAAGAAGTTGCCCTCGAGGAAGATGCGCGGCCGGATCTGGATCGTCGCGTCCTTGTGGATCGGCAGGCCCTTCTTGTCGATCCGCATCGTCACGCGCGCGGCGTTCTTGTCGCTCGGGAGGCGGTCGACCGAGGTGACCTTGCCGACGTTGACGCCGGCGATCCGCACGAACGAGTTCGGCTTGATGTTGTTCGCCGTCCGGAAGACCGCGTGGATCTCGTAGTGGTGGCGGAACGGGATCGACTTCGTGAAGCCCAGGTAGGTCGCGATCACGGCGACGAGCAGCACGATCGCACCGACGGCGAAGTTGCTGGGCCCGGTCTTGTGCTTGCGCCTCATCCCTGCGATCCCTTCGGGTCGATCGGGAGCGGCGTGTCGACGCCGCGGCCGCCGGGGCGCGAGGTGAACGTCTCGCCGGGCGGCACCGTGTCGCGGTTCGAGGCCGATGCCCGTGACCGTCACGGTCGAACTGGCGGTAGCTCGGGCCGATCGGCTTGTCCTGGAACGGATGGTCGACCGAGCTGCGCTTGTAGTGCTTGTCCGGCGTCGGGTCGTACGGGTTGGCCGAGTACACGTAGCCCTGCTGGCCGATCGTGCAGTTGGCCTGGCCGCCCGGCGTCACGGCGTCGCCGTAGAAGTTGTTGTGCAGGAACTGCGGGCGCCGCCGTTGTTGGGCAGGCGTGTTCTTGCCGTTGGCGAACTCGTTGGCGCCCTGCGAGCCGATGCCGTCGTCCTGGCTGGCGGCGCTGTTGAGCAGCGCGCGCTCCGAGCCGCCCGTCGCATCCGGCGCGGTGAAGTGCTCGGCCGTGAAGGTCCAGAACATGTTCCAGTAGTTGCAGACCGTCACGTACGGGCCGAGGTAGCGCAGCTGCGGCTGCAGCGTGTTCTCGGTGTCGGTCAGGCCGCGCAGCGCGCCGAGCGTCGTGGGCGCCTCGGACGAGCTTGCGCAGCGCGTCCATCGCGCCCTGCAGGTCCCTGTTGAGCTCGACCGAGCGGCGCGTCACCGGCGTGCCGACCTCGAGCGCGCGGTTGAGCGGCGGCAGCGTGCCGGGCAGCTCGCTGGCGGCGGCGTTCAGGTCGCGGCTGAACGCGGCGGTGTGCTCCAGGAACGGGCGCTGCACGCGCAGCGACTCGGTGCGCGACGTCGAGCGTCGACGGGCTGCTTGGCGATCGTGGCCTTGAGCGCCTCGGGATCGCGCGACCACGCCTCGAACGTGTCGGCCATCTCGGTGAACAGGTTCGCGTTGACCTTCGAGACCGGCGCCACGATGCGCGCGGTGTTGCCGAGCTGCTTGAAGAAGTTCTTGAGGTCGGTGTTCGGATCGGCGAGGTTCGCCATCACCGGCTGCAGGTGGCCGAACAGCGACGGGGCCGACTGGATGAAGCGGCTGAGGTCCTCGCCGCGGCCCGCGAACGCGTTGCCGAAGCCCTCGAGGTTGATCTGCGAGGCGCGCCGCGTCTTGGCGTCGAACATGTTGTAGAACTGGTCGAGCTCGACCGGCACCGCCGTCTGCCCCTGCGGCAGCAGCCCGCCGTCGGGGATCGTCCGGCTCGACGTGCCCTTCGTGAACTCGACGTACTTCAGGCCCAGCGCCGAGCGCGGGCGGATCTTGACCGTCGTGTCCATCGGGACCGCGCCGATCTTCTTGTCGAGCTTGAGGTGCAGCTCGGCGCCGATGCGGCCGTTGGGCAGGCGCACCGGCTTCATGTCGTCCACCACGCCGATCGCGGAAGCCGCCGGAGCGGACCTCGTTGCCGGCCACGAGCTCGGCGCCGTTGGCGATCTGCACGCGCAGCGAGCGGGTCGGCACGAACGGCAGGCCGTTGTTGGCGTTGTAGGCCAGGAACACGGCGACGATCACGACCAGCGTCGTGACGGCGCCGACGAGCACCGGGTTGGCGACGATCGAGGCGGAGGGACGGCGGCGACCCATGCGTCAGTGCCCCATCAGGTAGTCGAGGAGGGCCTGGTCCGTGCGCTGGTCCGACGTCCCGCCGGCGGTCGGCGAGGTGCCGATCTTCGGGAGGTTCACGCCCGGGACCGTCGGCACCTGGATCGGGCCCGGCTTGGGGACCTCGACCGGCGGCGCGGCGGTCGGTCCGGCGTCGCCGCCGGGGAGGTTCGCGGGCGGGGCCGGCGCGGTCACCGGGATCTGCGTGGACGGGTCGCCGTCGAAGTGGCGGTTGCGCCGGCGCGCGGCGGCCGACTGGTCGCCGCCGGGCGGGGCGGTCGTGTCCTCGTAGTTGAGGCCGGCCTGGTTGGGCCCGAGCGCCGCGGCGCAGTCCTTGCCGACCTTCTTGGCCTGCTTGATGTCGGCGTAGTCCGCGCAGTCGCCGCCACCCTGCAGCGCCACCTTCAGCACGTGGGTGTTCGAGTCGTACGTGTTGACCGACATGACCTGGTCGTACGTGTACTCGAGCAGTGCCTCCAGGCCGGTGTAGCCCTGGCCGCCCGGCGAGCGCGGGATCCTTCTCGACCGCGTGGTCGCGGCTGTCGAGGTGCTCGAGGACGATCGCGAGGTTCTTGCCGAGCTCGGGCGTGCTCTGGGAGAACGTGTTGAGCTGCTAGACGACCGGGCGCGCGGCCTTGACCGCCTTGTCGCCGGTCTTCGACGCCTCGCCGAGCGCCTGGAACGCCGGGCGGCTGGCCTTCGCGAACGGGCCGAGGTTGTTGAACAGGCGCGTGAGCTGGTCGGCGTTGGCGCCGAGCTTGGCCAGCGCGGGCGCCTGCTGGTCGGCGGCGGCGCCGAGCGCGGCCATCGTCGGGCGCAGCTGCTCGAGGAAGCCCGGCAGCTTGCGGAAGCCGGCGGCCAGGTCGGCCTGGCGCGCGGCCGAGGCCTTCGCGGTGTCGCGCGCCTCGCCGATCCAGCGCTGCACGTTGTGCTTGTTGTTCGCGAGGTCGTTGACGACCGTGTCGCCGTTGGCGACGAGGTCGCCCAGGACCTTGTTCTGCTTGGCGAGGATCCCGAGGACCCGGTCGGTCTCGCGCAGCGCGGGGCTGGCGCGGCGGATCGCGTCGTTGAGGTTCTGGCCGTTGCCCGCGACCGCGGCGCCGAGCTCGTTGATGATGATGCTGAAGCGCTCGCGGTAGGGCTTGCGCAGCACGTCGTTGACGAGGTCGGGAGCGACGGTGGACGACGTGTGCGTGACCGGGATGACCGCGCCGCCGCGCAGGTGCTGCGGCGAGGTGCCGGGCTGGCAGTCGATGAAGTACTCGCCGATCAGCGACTGCGGGCGCACGTCGCAGTGCGTGTCGGCGCGCAGGTCGCCGAAGCCCGTCTTGTCGATCTGGATCCCGACCAGCGCGCGGTTGGTCTTCTTGTCGAGCTTGAGCTTGGTGATCTTGCCCGCGCGCACGCCGGCGATCTTCAGGTCGCCGCCGTTGACCAGGCCGAACGCGTTGTCGAGCTCGACCCAGTACTGGTTGGCGGTGGGCCCGTTGCCCGCGCCGCCGAGCACGATCCAGAGGCTGCCGGCGACCAGGACGGCCGCGAGGGTGCCGAGTGCGCGCCTCATGAGCCCGGGGGCACCTGCTTGTCGTCGCACGGGTAGTCCGGCGTGGGCTTCCAGACGGCGCCGCGCTCGATCGCGCCCGGGCAACGGTCGCGCTGGCCGAGGCTCGCGAGCTGCTCGAAGATCGGCTGGCGCAGCTGCGGCGGGATCGGCGTGAACACGCCGTTGGCCACCGTGAACGCGTTGACATGCGGCGCCGCGCGGCTCGCGCCGCCCAGCGCGTCGTAGACGCCCGAGTGGCTGAAGTCGTCGAACCAGCCGGTCAGGTCGACCGCGTAGGGCCGCGCGTAGGAGATCTCCGGGACAGCCTGCCCGAGCGCCTTCGCCGATGCCGGCAGCGCGCCCTCGCGCTGCTTGCCGTTGCGGGTCACGGGGCCGACCGCGATGTTCTTGAGCGGGACGGTCGACTTCGTCAGCTCGATCAGGTCGTTGTTGGGGCCGGCCTTGCGGATGATCGCCGCGAGGTCGTGGACCGTGGGCTTCGCGTCGTGCGCGAGCGGGCGCAGCTGCGCGAGGAAGCGGCGCAGCTTCGGCGCGACCGGCTTGGACTCGTCGACGAGCGGCTTGAGGTCGTCGAGCGTGGCGCGCAGGTTGACGAACGTGGAGTTGGCGCTGCGCATGAACGGAGGCAGTTGCGCGAGCGCGTCGGCCAGCGCCGCCTTCTTGCGGCCGATGGCGCCCGTCGTCGTGGCGAGGTGGTCGACGAGGCCCGCGAGGTCGTCGCGGCGGGAGGCGACGTCGGTCACGAGCCTCGAGCTGGCGACCACGAAGCGGCGGAACAGCGGCGTGTCGTAGTTCAGCTCGCGGAACAGCCGCGAGGATGCCGCGAGGCTCGGGTTGAGGTAGTGGAAGCCCGCGTTGGCGGCGTCGCCGCGGCCGCCGTACGCGGTCGAGTAGCCGCGGATGAGGCCACTCAGCGCCTTGCGCGTCTTGTCGTCGAACGTGTTGAAGAGCTGGTCGAGATCGACGGCCGTCGTCGTGTTGGCCTGGTCGATGACGCCACCGGACTCGATCTTCTGCGTCTGGGTGCCATCCGGGAGCTGCAGGTCGACGTAGCGGTTCGCCACGCCCGAGAGCGAGGCCTGGCGAACGATCGCCTTGGTGCCGCGCCGCAGCGGGACGTAGCTCGCGTCGGTGAGCTTCAGCGTGACGTCGGCCTGCCCGTCGCGGGTCAGGTCGATGTTCGTGATCTTGCCGACGGGCGCACCGGCGACCTGGACGAGGTTGCCCTTGACGAGCTGCGAGGCGTTCTGGAAGCGAGCGTGGACCTCGTAGTCCGGGCCGCCCGGCTTGAGGAGCACGTAACCGACCGCCACGAGGGCGAGCACGATCGCGGCCGTCGCCACGACCCTCCCTGCTCCGCTCGAGTTGTCGGTCTCTCTCTCCACCCGGATCTCCCGAATCCTGGTGCAACGCGCGGCGACGCTAGCAACCGCATTTCGGCGCCGTCAACGTTGAACCGACAGCTACCAACGCAGCGATTGCCCGGATCTTGCGCCCCGCAGTCGAGGTGTCGCTTCGAAACCCGGTGCGTCGGATCAGCCCAGCAGCGCCCGGCGGGCCGTTTCTGCGTCGATGCCCTCGATGCGCACGACCTTGTCGCGCGCCGTTTCGCCTCGCACGATGTGCACCGTCCGCACAGCGACACCCAGGCGCTCGGCGATCAGCTTGCAGACCGCCTCATTGGCCTTGCCGTCGACCGGTGGCGCGCTCACCCGGATCACCACGGCCCCCCCGCGCTCGCCGGCCACCTCCGTGCGCTTGGCCCGCGGCTGCACGCGAATCGCCAGATCGGTCATCGCGCAGACCCTACGATTCGAACTGCGCCCGGGTAGCCCAACTGGCAGAGGCAGCGGATTTAAGACCCGCTCAGTGTGGGTTCGACTCCCACCCCGGGCATGCCATGGCCTCGCTGGAACGGCCGCTACTCCTCGTCGGGCTCGTTCTCGTCACGACCCACCTGCTCGACCTCTCCCTCTCGGGGCCTGACACAACCGTCCTGGGGGTCGCGTTGATCCTCGCGCTCCCGGCACTGGTGTGGGCGCTCGCGCCGCACGTCGGCCGCGTCACCCGCTTCGCACTGTTCACCCCGGCCGGGCTCGCGTTCGCCGCGGCGGGGATCCTCGCGCATGTCCTTGATCTCTTCACGTCGGGACCGCGCTGGAGCGACGTGACCGGGGTGGGTTGCGCGTTCGGCGGCCTGTCGCTCGTCGCCGCAGGCTGCGCGGCGCTCGCCGGATCGCCGCGGCGCGCGGAGCCGACGGTCGAGGCGCCGCCGCGCCGCGCACGTCACCGGCTGGGTGGCCGGCGCGATCGTCATCGGTGCAGCTCATGGTCCTCCCGCTCCTGACCGCGCTGCTGATCACGCATGCGATGCCGCCGGCCGGTCGATCGGCAACGCGCTGTCGGCCAGCCACAGCGACCGTCCTGATCCCCCACGGGCGACGGCGACCGCGTCGCCGCGTGGTACGTCCCCTCGCGCAACGGCGCCGCGGTTCTCATCGTGCACGGCTCGGGGAGTGATCGGTCGAACGTCGCCGCCCAGGCCGATCTCGTCGCGCGCCACGGCTATGGCGTGCTGTCGATCGACCTCCCCGGCCACGGCGACAGCGACGGCCGCGCGAACTCCTCGGCGCCAACGCACAGCCGGCAATCGGTGCGGCGCTCGACTGGCTCTCCCAGCAGCGTGGCGTCCAGCGCAATCGCATGGCGGGATTCGGCATGTCCCTCGGCGGCGAGGTGCTGCTCGAGGCCGCCGCCCGCGACCACCGCCTGCGCGCGGTGATCTCCGACGGGGCCGAGCGCGCGAGCGACGACCGCGAGCTGGACATCGAGACCGGGATCGCCCGCGTCGTCGGCGCCCTCTCCGATCAGGCCATTCGAGCCGTTTCGGGAACGCGCGAGGCGGCTCCGCTCGTGGGGCTGGTGCCCGCCATCGCCCCGCGCGGGATCCTGCTCATCGCCGCTGGCGCGCCACCGCACGAGATCCCCGTCAATCGCCCGTATCGGCGGCTGGCGGGGCCGACCGCGCAGCTCTGGGCCGTGCCCGACGCCGGACACACGGGCTCGATCGACGAACATCCCGCCGAGTACGAGCGGCGGGTCATCGGCTTCCTCGATCACGCGATGCACTGAGTGTGCGCAGAGACACAGTTGAAATCAGACACCAGTGTCTGATTTCATAAGCCAGACGCTACTGTCTGACTTAGATTGGATCTGCCCGCATGCGCCGCATCCTCGTTCTCCTCTCGCTCGCACAGCTCATGGTCATCCTCGACGTGTCGGCCGTGAACGTCGCCCTGCCGGACATGGCCGGGGACCTCGGTCTATCCGGAGGGCAACTCGGCTGGACGATCACGAGCTACTCGCTCGTGTTCGGGAGCCTCCTGTTGCTCGGCGGACGGGCCGCCGACCTGCTGGGCCGCCGCCGCATGTTCCTCACCGGACTCGGTGTGTTCACGGCTTCGTCGCTGGCCTCGGCCGTGGCGGGGAGCGCCGGCATGTTCTTCGCCGCACGCGCTGGGCAGGGGCTCGGTGCCGCGATGCTCTCACCGGCCGCGCTTTCCATCATCACGACCACGTTCACCGGCTCGGACCGCACGAAGGCGCTCGGCGTCTGGGGAGCGGTCGGCGGCGCCGGCGCGGCGATCGGCGTCCTGCTGGGTGGCGTGCTGACCGAGCTGGTCGACTGGCGCTCGATCTTCCTCATCAACCTGCCAATCGGCGCGGCCGTTGCCGTCGGGGTTCGCGCAGTCGTCGCACCTGATGCCGAGCGCGCCCGCTGGGCCGGGCTCGACGTGCGCGGCGCCGCTCTTGCGAGCGGCAGCCTGGCCGCGATCGTCTACGCGCTCTCCCAGAGCGCAACGGCGGGCTGGACCTCGCTGCAGACGCTCGGCCTCGGCGCGGCGGGCCTGGCCGGCCTCGGGCTGTTCGCCCATCTGGAGGGCCGGGCGCGCACCCCGCTGCTGGTCGTCTCACGGCTGCGCGACCGGGGCGTCGGCGGCGGCTTCGTGATGATGCTGACCGCCTCCTCGGTGCTCTTCGGAACGTTCCTGCTGACCTCGATGTACATGCAGGACGTGCTCGGGACAGACGCGCTCGAGACCGGGCTGGCCTTCCTGCCCGTCGCGATCGCCACGGGCCTCGGGGCGCACCTGGGCACCCACCTCGTCGGGCACGCCGGCCTGCGGCGCGCGATGGCGATGGCGTTCATCCTCGTCTCGATCGGCACGATGCTGCTTTCGCGGCTCGACGCGAGCGGCAGCTACGCGTCCGACGTGCTGCCGGGGATCGTCATCGCGGGGCTGGGCCTCGGCATCGCGCTGGTCGGCGTGGCCCTGTCGGTGCTGACCGGGGCCGCCGCCGAGGAGACCGGCATGCTGTCCGGGTTGAACACCACCGGACACGAGGTCGGAGGCTCGCTGGGCATCGCGGTGCTCGTCAGCGTCGCGACGAGCTCAGCCGTGACGTCTCCGGCAGCGCTCGCCGACGGCATCGGCAACGCGTTCATGGTCGCGAGCATCATCGCGACGGTCGGTGGCATCGTCGGCCCGCTCCTGCTGCCCAAGAGCGAGACGTTCCTGCCCAAGCTCAAGGCCGCGCCGGCGATCTCGATCCATTGAGCGAGATGGCGCGGCCTGCATCACCACGGCGGCGCGCGGATGCGCAACGCAACATCGAGCGCATCCTCGACGCCGCCGTGGAGGCACTGTCCGACGACCTCGACGCAAGCATGAGCGAGGTCGCGCGCCGCGCCGGCGTCGTGCGCGCGACCGTGTATGTGCACTACCCGACGCGCGAGGCGCTCCTGGACGCGGTCATGGACCGTGCCTTCGGCGAGGTGGCGGGCGTCATCGTCGCCGCCGAGCCTGATCGAGGGACGCCTGCCGACGCGCTGCGCCGAGTCGTGGCCGCGACCTGGCGCAAGCTCGGTCGCTACCAGGCGCTGGTCGCCATTTCGACGAGCACGAAGACGCCGGAGGAGCTCCATGAGCGCCACGCGCCCGTGCTGGGCCTGCTGTTGCCACTCATCCGCCGCGGCCAGGAGGGCGGGGTGTTCCGTGACGACGTCCCGGCGTCATGGCATCTCGCCATGCTCATCGCGGTCATGCACGCGGCGAGCGCCGAGGTGCGGGAGGGCCGCATCGATGTCGCAGATGCGGAGTCCGCGGTGGTTGCGACGGTGATGGGCGCTCTGGCTGCGGCCACCTGAACGGGCCTGCCGTGTGCGTCGTCGCACACTTATATACCCCCTGGGGGTAGTACGGTCGCCGCCGTCATGCAATACCCCCCACCTGTATACAAGGAGCCCTCATGAGCTCGCACGCCCGGCGCTGGCCGGCACTCGCCGTCATCGCCCTCGCCCAGTTCATGGTGATCATGGACACCTCGATCATCGGGGTGGCGCTGCCCAAGATCCAGGGCGACCTCGGCTTCACACCCGACAGCCTCTCGTGGGTCTTCAACGCCTACGTCATCGCCTTCGGTGGCCTGCTGCTTCTCGGTGGCCGGCTGCCGACCTGTTCGGCGCCAAGCGTCTCTTCATCGCCGGCTGGACGGTGCTGGCGGCCGGATCGCTCGTCGCCGGGCTGGCCGGCTCGCCCGGTGTCGAGATCGCGGCGCGTGCACGCAGGGAGCCGGCGCGGCCCTCATCGCCCCGGCGGCGCTCACGCTGCTGATGATGCTCTTCGGGTCCGAGCCCAAGGAGCTGACCAAGGCGTTCGCGATCTACGGCGCGGCAGCGCCTGCCGGCGGCACCGCGGGCGTCTTCCTAGGGGGAGTCCTGACCGAGTGGGCCTCCTGGCCCTGGGTCTTCTACGTCAACATCCCGATCGCGGTGGGCGTCGTGCTCGCGAGCGTCTCGCTGATGCCCTCCACAGCGGCGCGGCGCGGATCCGTTGATGTGCTCGGAGCCCTTACCGCCACGGCCGGACTGGCGCTCACGGTCTTCGGGATCGTGCGCGCGCCGCAGGAGGGCTGGGGCTCCTCGGCCACGGTCCTCAGCATCGCCGGCGGCCTGGCGTTGCTGGTCGCGTTCGTCGTGATCCAAGCGTCGCGGCGTGAGCCGCTGATGCGCCTGTCGATCCTGCGCACGCCGAACCTGGCGGCCGCCAACCTCGCCCAGCTGCTGCTCGGCGCCGCGTGGATCCCGATGTGGTTCTTCCTGAACCTCTACCTCCAGCAGGTCCTCGGCTACGGCGCGTTCGCCAGCGGCGCCGCACTGCTGCCGATGACCGTGACGATCATGGTCCTGATGGTCGGTGTGGCGCCGCGACTGATCGCCCGGTTCGGCCCCAAGGCGCCGGCCGTCGCCGGTATGGCGCTGCTCTCGGCCGGCATGCTCGTCCTGTCGCTGGTCCGCTCCGACGGCAGCTTCGCGATCGACGTCCTGCCGGCATCGCTGATCGCCGCCGCCGGCATGTCGCTCGCGTTCATCCCGACGTTGGGCACCGCGATCTCCTCGGCTCGCCCCGAGGAGGGCGGCCTGGCTGCGGGCATCGTCAACACCGCCTACCAGGTGGGATCGGCCCTGGGCCTGGCGATCATGACCGCCATAGCGTCGACCAAGGGCGCGGATGTGCTCGGCGATACGTCGTCGCTGACCGACGGCTACTCGGCGGCCTTCGTCGGCGCCGCGGTCGTGGCGGCCGTGGGCGCGCTGGCGGCGACGGTGCTGCTTCGCACCCCCACGGCCGCGACAGAGGCCGCGCCCGCCGCCGAGACGGACCGCGGCGAGGCGCTCGCCGCCTGACCGAACGACCGGTGAGGCGCCACGTGCGGCGCCTCACCGGTCCAGAGCGGTCAGCGCCTCCGCGAAGACCGCCGTGTGGCGGTCGACGTCCGCCTCGGTTGTCGCCGGGCACATCAGCGCCATGTTGTGGAACGGCGTGATGAGGACGCCGCGGTTGAGGAGGAAGAGGTGCAGCGCGTCCTCGAGCTCGGCGTCGTGGAGGGCGGCGCTGGTGGCGCCGTCGCGCGGTGGGTCCGGGGCGAAGGCGAGCTCGGCGCGTGCGCCGAGCTGCACGATCGACCAGGGCACGTCGTGGTCCGTCAGCGCGCCGCGGACGCCGCCGACGAAGCGGTCGCACAGCGACGTCATGCCGGCGAACGCCTCGGCGGTCAGCACCTCGCCCAGCGTCGCGCGAGCTGCGGCGAGGGACAGCGCGTTGCCCGCGAGCGTGCCGCCGACGCCACCGACGTCGACCAGGTCGGCCTCATCGAGCGCCTCGATCCGTGCGGCCACCTCGGCGCTGACGCCGTAGGCGCCGATCGGCAGGCCGCCGGCGATCGCCTTGCCGATCGTGACGAGATCGGGCTCCAGCCCCCACGCGGCGGTGCAGCCACCGGGTCCGGCGCTGAGCGTGTGCGTCTCGTCGATGATCAGCAGCGTGCCGGTGCGGTCGCAAGCGGCGCGGACGCCGGCGTGGAAGCCGTCGTCAGGCAGCACGATCCCGATGTTCGTCAGCGCCGGCTCGGTCAGCACGCACGCCACCTGCTCGTCGGCGAGCAGCCGCTCGACTGCCTCGAGGTCGTTGAACTCGCACACGCGCGTGGTGACGGTGGGGTCGACGGCCGGGCCGACGTTGCCCTCGCGCGACCGCGGGCGGCCCCCGCCGTCGAGCGTGACGAACGTCTCGTCGACGGTGCCGTGGTAGCAGTGGCTGAAGACGAGCACCTGCGGCCGTCCGGTGATCGCGCGGCACAGGCGCAGCGCCCATCGGTTCGCGTCCGTCGCGCTCAGCGAGAAGCTCCACAGCGGCACGCCGAAGCGGCGCGCCAGCTCGTCGCCGACCCAGGCGGCGTCCTCGGTCGGCAGCATCACGGTCGCCCCGCCGAGCTCCCCCAGCCGCCGCTCCACGGCGGCCACGACGGGCGCCGGCGAATGGCCCGCCATCGCGCCGGTGTCGCCGAGTGCGAAGTCGACGTAGCGGTGGCCGTCGACGTCCTCGATCCACGCTCCGCCGGCACGCGCTGCGAACAGCGGATGACCGCCCGCCCACTTCGCCATCCAGGTCATCGGGACGCCGCCAAGGAGCGACCGGCGCGCGTGTTCGAACTGCTCGCGCGAGCGCCGGTGTTCGCGCGCGAATCGCGCCTGTTCGCCCTGCAGGACCGATGTCAGCCTCGGGCGATCAACCGGCACCCCAGCAGTCTCTCAGCAACTCCGACGCTACTCTGGGGTTGTTACTTACGCGCGCGTGGAAGCCACCACACTCGAACATCCGCACCTCGGCGTCCGGGGTCCGACGCCGCTGCTGCGCCTTCAGGGCGACGAGCGGCTCGTAGCCCTCACCCGCAGGGGCAATCAGGCTGCCTACGAGGCGCTGGTCGCCCGCTACCAGTCGCGCCTGCTCGCATTCTGCCGCCACATGCTCGGGTCCAAGGAGGACGCCGAGGACGTGCTGCAGGAGGTGTTCGCCGCGGCGTTCAACGCGCTGCTCGCCGACGACCGGCCGATCAACGTGCGCCCGTGGCTGTACCGGATCGCGCGCAACCGCTCGCTGAACCACCTGCGCCGCCAGCAGGCGATCGGCGTCGACTCGATGGACGTGCACTTCGCCGACCACGGCAAGACGACGGTCGAGCACGTGCAGGGCCGCGAGGCGATCCGCGAGCTGCTCGAGGACGTCAAGACGCTCCCGGAGACGCAGCGCACCGCGCTGCTGCTGCGCGAGATCGACGCGCTCTCCTACGAGCAGATCTCCGAGGCGATGGAGACCACGGTGCCGTCGGTCAAGTCGCTGCTCGTGCGCGCGCGCGTGTCGCTCGCCGAGGCCGCCGAGGCCCGTGCGATGACGTGCGAGCAGGTGCGCGAGGAGCTCGGGGAGGTCGCCGAGGGCCTGCGCCGCATCAGCCCTCCGGGGCGCCGCCATGTCCGTACGTGCGACAGCTGCGCCGCGTTCCGCGACCACCTCAAGCAGACCAACAAGGCGCTCGCAGCGATCTTCCCCGTCGGCCCGCTGATCATGCTGAAGAAGTTCCTGCTGGCTCAGGTCGGCACGACCGCCGGCGCGAGCAGCGCCGCGGGCGCAGGCGGCGCCGCAGGCGCGGGCGCCGCAGCGAGCGCAGCGGGCGCCGGCAGCGCGCTCACCGCCGGCGTCGGCGCCGTGGCGACGAAGGCCGCCGCAGGCCTCGCCGCCGTCGCGATCGTCGGTGCCGGCGCGGTCGAGGTCGACCACGCGCAGAACCGCCGCGCGAGCGTCGCCGCCTCTTCGAGGTCGGCATCTTCCATCACGATAATCGGATCGTTGCCGCCCAGCTCCAGCACCATGCGGCGGTAACCGGCCCTGGCGGCGATGTACTTCCCGATCGCCACGCCGCCCGTAAACGTAACCAGATCCACGTGCTCGTTGGTGATCAGCTCATCGGCGATCTCTTTGGGGTCGCCGGTCACCACTTGCAGCATCTCCGGCGGCAGGCCGGCTTCGTACAGCGCGTCGGCGAAGTACAGCGCCGACAGCGGCACCTTCTCCGAAGGCTTCAGCACCATGCGGTTGTTCGTCGCGATCGACGGCACCACCTTGTGCGCCACCTGGTTCATCGGATGATTGAAAGGCGTGATGGCGGAGATCGCGCCCAGCAAGGGGTCGCGCTGCGTGTAGACGCGGCGCTGCTTGCCGTGCGGCGTCAGGTCGCAGGAGTAAATCTGGCCGTCATCCTTCAACGTCTCGGTCGCGCCGTAGAGCAGCACGTCGGCCACGCGGCCGGCTTCGTACAGCGCATCCTTCTGGCACAGCCCCGACTCGGCGCTGATGAGGTCGGCAACCTGCTGCTTGCGCGCGTCGAGCAACGCGGCGGCCTTGCGCATTATGTTGGCGCGCTCGTAGCGCGTGAGCTTCGCCTTGTAGCCATTGGCGATCGCGAACGCGCGCTTGATATCGTCGATCGTCGCTTTCGGCACGGTCGCGATGACCTGCTCCGTATAGGGATTAAAGACTTCGATCACGCGGTCGCGCAGGACTTTTTCACCGCCGATGCGCATGCCCTCGTGTTTGACGTCGGCTGCGGGTTGTGCGTTGAGTTGCAGTAGCCATGGTTTGCTCCTTACTGAAGGTGATTGAGCGCGATATCGAAAATATCGAAATTGCGCAGCCGGCGCGAGCGATCGATGCCGTTCGGCGCGGCGGTTGAACAACAGGGGCACGGTCTGCTCGGAGATTCCGCCGTGCGAGCGCAGCGGCACGTTGAGTCCCGACAAATCATGGCGCTCGCGGCTGGTGCCGAGCACGGTCAGGCGTTCCGATACGATAATGATGTCGCCCATGCGATCCTCGGGCAATTCGAAACGGCGGCAACCGCTCGCGCGGTCGTAAACGACTTCGATGCCGGGCAATGCCGCGATGCGCGCGACTATCTCGCCGATCTTGGCGCCCGCCGGCAGGTACGCGGTCGCGAACGAACCGAGCGCGCCGTGATGGACGACATACGGATCGGTGATCGGCAGAATCACGCGCGCCACATCCTTGCCCAGCCACTGGTCCAGCGTGTCCTGGAGGTAGATGACATTGGGGTCGCCCTTCGGCGTCGGTCTTGGCGTTCATGCCGTGATCGGCGGTGAGCGCCACGGTCGCGCCGAGCTGGTCGAGCTTTTTCAGGTAGCCGTCCATCATCTTGTAGAACTCATTGGCGCCGGGCGTCCCGGGCGCGTCCTTGTGCTGCACGTAATCGGTGGTCGACAGGTAGATCAGGTCAGGCTTGCGGGTCTCCAGCAGCTTGACGCCGGCGGCAAACACGAACTCCGACAGATCGCGCGCTGTAGACCGACGGCAGCGGCAGGCCGACGAAACCCAGCGCGTCGTCGATGCCGTTATTCGGCTTTGCTGGTGTCGTTGGCCTTTTCCGCCGAAAAACAAATGCCGTCCTTCACCTGGTGGCCGAGCAGCGTCCTCAACTTGTCCTTGGCGGTGACCACCGCGACCTTGGCGCCCGCCTGCGAGAATTTTGCGAGGATGGTGTCCGCGCGCAGATATTGCGGGTCGTTCATCATCACTTCCTTGTCGGCGTCGCGATCGTAGAAGTAATTGCCGCAGATGCCGTGCACCGCCGGCGGCATGCCGGTGACGATCGACAGGTTGTTCGGGTTGGTGAAGCTCGGCACCACCGCGTCGCCGAGCAGCGAAGTGCCTTTCTCGCAGAGTTCGCGCAGATAAGGCGCGACCCCGGCCTGCATCGCCTGCGTGATGTAGTCCGGCTCGCAGCCGTCGACGCAGACCACGACCAGCGGCCGGTCCATCCAGCGGTAACGTTCGCCCGTTGACGACGATCGGCGCGTTTTTCATTTCAGCCATATCGTTTCCTGATCGGAATTCAAATCGTTAAAAAATCCGTGCGCTGCGCCTAGGCAATCGCCTTGGCGACGCGCGTGCGCAGCCATGCCGAAACCAATTCCGAAAAAATCACCACCAATATGATCGACAGCAGGATCGCCGCCACGTCACGCGACGCCACGCGCTGCACGCTTTCGCGCAAAAACCAGCCCATGCCGCCGGCCCCGAAAAAGCCGACCACCGTCGCGGCGCGAAACAGCACGTCCCACGTGTAAATCGAAATGCCGGTCCACGCCACGCGCACCTGCGGCAGCACCGCGTAGACGAACACCTGCGTGTTATTGGCGCCGGTCGCGCGGATCGCCTCCACCTGCCCGGGCTCGATGGCCTCGACCGCCTCGGAGAAAAGCTTGCCCGCGAAGCCGATGCAGTAGAGCGTCAGAGCAATTGCGCCCGGCAGCATGCCGAACCCGAGTATGGCAACCAGCAGGATGGTCCAGATCATTTCGTGCACCGAGCGCGCGCCCATGATGACGAGCCGCGCCAGCGGATACGCGAAACGCCGGCTCGGTGTCATGTTGAACGACGCGAACCACGCGAGCGGTACGGCAATCGCCAGCCCCACCACGGTCGCGAGATAGGACATCTGCAGCGTTTCGACCACCGAATGCAGATAGTCGGGTTGCAGGACGTGGCCGACGTTGGGCGGGAAATAGCGCGTCGACAGCGTTTCCCACACCCGGCCGAGCAAACCGGGCAGCCGGTCCACTTCGATTTTCAGATAGTCGAGCGCATAGGCTATGAATGCGAGGGTGGCCAGCACCGCGCCGTACGTATACAGGCTCTGCGGATAGCGAAAACGGCTCCATGTCAGCGGCACGTCGGAGCGCGGCGCGGGCCCGGCAGCCGCCGGCATCGCTGCGTAACTAGATAACGGCTCGGCGGGCATAGTACGAGAAGATTTCAGCGAGAATGATGAGCGCCAGCACGACCAGCACGACCGTGGCGATGCCGCCGTAATTGGACATCGCCATCTGGCGGAAAAGCGCGAGCCCCAGCCCGCCGGCGCCGACCAGTCCCATGATCGTCGAGCGGCGGATATTGATGTCCCACTCGAATATCATGTTGCCGATAAACACCGGTGTGATCTGCGGCAGTATGCCGAACAGCAGGATCTGGAACTTGGTGCCGCCGACCGCACGCATCGCCTCGATCGGCTTCGGGTCGACGTCCTCGATCGCTTCGGCGATGGTCTTGGAAATGAAGCCGACCGAGCGCACCGCCATGGCGAGCACGCCGGCAAGCGCGCCCAGGCCCACCGCGGACACGAAAATCGAGCGCCCAGACGATCTCGTGCACCGAGCGCGACAGCGTCATCAGCATGCGGCCTATGCCGTACGAAAACGTGCCCAGCGGCGTGATGTTGGAAGCGCCGAGCCACGCCACCGGTATCGCCAGCACGAGGCCGGCCAGCGTCGCGAGCGTCGCCATCAGGACCGTTTCGATCGTCGGCTCGACAAGAGCCGGCAGGATGCTGAAGTCGAGATCGAGGAAGCCGCGCAGGGTCTGCAGCAGCGTGCCGGTGAAAATGCGGCTCCAGTCGGTATCCGCGATGACGATGGCCTCGATGCTCCAGGCCACGGCCACGGCCACCGCAAAATACGCGGTGTAGCGCGTGGCGCGCGTGCGCCGCCGCCAGACGGCGACCTGCGCGACGCGCGCATCCATGGCGATTGCGCTCACAGCACTTCCATCGAGTAGATGTCCTGCAGCGCGGCCTTGTCGAGCTCGCGCGGGCTGGCCCTCGAATTTCTTCATGCCGTCCTGCAGGCCGATCACGCGCGTGCAGAATTCGCACGCCAGCTCGACGTCGTGGATGTTGCACAGGATCGGAATGCGGAACTCGCAGCGCCGATTTCGCTTGATGAGCCCCATCACCTCGCGCGAAATCTTGGGGTCGAGGCTCGAGGTCGGCTCGTCGACCAGCAGCAGCTTCGGGTTCTGGATCAGCGCGCGCGCGATGCCCACGCGCTGGCGCTGGCCGCCCGACAGCCGGTCGGCGCGCTTGTCGATGTGCTCGCAGAGACCCACGCGGTCGAGCAGCATCAGCGCGTGCTTGATGTCGTCCTTGGTGTACATGCGAAACAGGCTGCGCACGGTGCCCGTGTAGCCGAGCCTGCCGGTCAGCACGTTGTCGATCACCGACAGGCGCTCGATCAGGTTGAACTCCTGGAAAATCATGCCGATATTGCGCCGCACGCCGCGCAGTTCGCTTTGACTGACTTGCAGGATGTCCCGGCCGTTGATGATGACCGCGCCGGACGTCGGTTCGACCAGCCGGTTCACGCAGCGGATCAGCGTCGATTTGCCGGCGCCGCTGGGGCCGATGATCGCGAAAAAATCATCGGCCGCCACGCTGAAGCTGATGCCTTTCAGTATCTCGCGGCCGGCATAACCGGCGTGAAGGTCTTTTACTTCCAGCGCCGTTCCCGCATGCGGCACTGCCGATTGGCCATCCGCCTGGCTGTGCCTGACTTGCGCGAACCCGGTCTGGATGGCCGATTCGGGTCTCATTTGCCGCCGCCCGCTTCACGTATCACGTCGTAGTCGGAATCCTTCATCACGACGAATTTTTCCGAATCGACGTTGGCGAGATATTTCTGCCCGTCCGGCGTTCTTGTCGAGGTCGAGGAAGGTCTCCGCGATCTTTTGCTTGAGTTCCGGGACACAGCGTCGAGCGATAGACGAACGGGTCCTGCGGAATCAGCGGCGAGGTCCACAGGATATTGAAGTCGTCGAGCTTGGCCTTGCCGCGAGGTGATGGTGTTCATGAAGCGGTGCGTCGCCACGAAAGCGGAATCGGCCTTGCCGCTCGCGACGGCCAGCGTCGAAAGGTCATGCCCGCCCGAAAACGCCACGCGTGCCGAAGTACTGCTTGAGCGGCATTTTGACTACCTTGGAAAACACCGATTCCGGGATCAGCGCGCCCGAGGTGCTCGCCGGGTCGACCAGCAGCATCACCGAGCCCTTGACCGAATCGATGGATCGTGAACTTGGAGCCCTTTTTGGTGATCAGGATGGACTTGAAGCCCGGCCCGGCTTCCTGGATGCCGTCCTTCTTCTTGTAATAGGTCGCAAACACGTCGATTTGCGCGCCCTTGGTCTTGGCGATCAGGTACGACTCGGGTCCCAGCACGGCGACGTCCACCCACTTGCCGAGCAGCGCCTCGACCACCGACGAGTAAGACGTCGGCATGTAGAACTCGATTTTCTTGCCGGTATTCTTGGAAATCTGGTCGAGCACCGGTTTATACAGCGTGAGCTCGCGGATCGATTCCTGCGTCGGGATGATCGAGAATCGCAACACATTGGGATTTTCGCAGGCCTGCGCGTACGCTCCCGCGGATATTCCGACGGTCAGCGCACCCAGCAGCGCCGCACCAAACCAACCACTGACACGCATGCATTTCGCGAGCAACGTAAACATAAATCCTCCTTTGGTTAAACGGATCTAAAACCCGCCAACGTACTACCGTCGTATTGCACTTTGACGACACTCCCGCCTGAAGCGGGGCATCGTTCTTATTTGCTTTTGCCCGCCCGCGCCTTCGCCAATGGCACGACGTCGCTGCCGGCGGACGCGTACGTCGAATGCATGCGCTCGCGGCTGGCCATTACGTGATCGAAGAGCAGCCGGCCCGCAGTGTCAGGCTCGCGCGCAGCGATTGCATCGACGATCCTGCGGTGCTCGCGCGTCGACGTCGGCAGGCGGTCGCGCTGCGCCAGCGTGTGGCGGCGGAACAGATTCAGCTCGTTGACCAGGCGCCGGTAGGTATGCAGCATTTTCTTGTTGCCCGCGTACTCGACCAGCGCGTCGTGAAAAGCCAGGTTGAGCGGATGATAGGCATCCAGGTCGTCGCGCGCGGCCGCCTTGGCCATGCGCTCGATCAGCGCGCGCAGCTCCTTCAATTGCTCGGCGGTGATGCTGGCGGCGAGCTTGCGGCCGGCCATCTGGTCGAAAGTCGCGCGCAGCTCGTAAATTTCGTCGGCCTCGTCGAGCGACAACTGGCGCACGAACACGCCGCGGTTTTTCTCGACTCGCACGAGACCGGTCTGCTCGAGCCCGCGCAGCGCTTCGCGCACCGGCCCGCGCGAGACGCCCAACCGCATCGCAATCGAGTTTTCCGAAAGTTTGGCGCCGGCACCGAGCTCGCCACCGACGATCATGCGTTCGATCTCGTTCTGCACCAGCATCGTCAGCGACTGGTTTTGCAGGATTTCAAGCGGGCTCGCCGTCGGCTTGCGCAGATTCAGGGTGGTCATGGCTTGACATCTTAGCGTCGCCTTTGTAGATTGTCTACAATCTGGGATGTAGACCGACACAAGATCGTCATCGTCCCGGCCTTATTCTTGGGATTACCGCGCCGCAGGCTTTACCGCATAATGGTTCTGCACCACCACTTCAGGGAGCTCCACATGCATAAAATTTATAAAGTCATCGTTGCCGCGCTTGGCGCGCTGGTCCTGGCCGCTGCCGGCGGCGCCGCCTTCGCCCAGAAAACCCAGCTGCTCGTCTACACCGCGCTCGAAACCGACCAGCTGAAAGCCTATGCCGACAGCTTCAACAAGAGCGAGCCGAACATCGAATTGAAATGGGTGCGCGATTCCACCGGCGTCATCACCGCGAAAGTGCTCGCGGAAAAAGCCAACCCGCAGGCGGACGTCATCATGGGCGTCGCGGCGACCAGCATGATGGTGTTCGACCAGCAAGGGTTGCTGCTGCCCTATAAGCCCAAAGGCTTTGAAAAACTCACGCGCAAGTACAGCGATCCGAAACCGGTGCCCGCGTGGGTCGGGATGGACGCGTGGGGCGCGACCGTTTGCTTCAACGTGGTCGAAGCCGCCAAGCGTGGCATCCCGCGGCCGGAAAGCTGGAAGGACCTGACCAAAGCGGTTTACAAAGGCCAGATCACGATGCCTGCGCCGCCGTCGTCGGGCACCGGCTTCCTCGACGCGACCGCGTGGCTCCAGCTATGGGGCGAGAAGGAAGGCTGGAAGTACATGGATGCGCTGCACGAGAACATCGCGCAGTACACTCATTCCGGCTCCAAGCCCTGCCGCCAGTCCGGCGCCGGCGAATTCGTGGTGGGCATTTCGTTCGAATACCGCGCGCAGCAGGTCAAAAAATCCGGCGCGCCGGTGATGCTGGTGTTCCCGAGCGAAGGGCTCGGCTGGGACATCGAGGCCACCGGCATCGTCAAGACCACCAAGAAGCTCGAAGCGGCGAAAAAACTGCTCGACTGGATTGCGAGCAAAGAAGCGAACGAGCTCTACGCAGGCTGGTGGCAGGTCGTCGCGATGCCGGGCATCGCCAAGCCGCAGCCGAATATTCCGGACAATTATGAGCAGTTGATGGTCAAGAACGATTTCGCGTGGGCGGCCAAGAACCGCGACAAGATCCTGACCGAATGGCAGAAGCGCTACGCGGCCAAGGTCGAGAAGTAGGCTGATCGCGCAAGCAATCACTGGCGTCGCGGAACGAGCGTTCCCCGGCGCCAGTTTTTTTGAGTAATCCCGCTTCCATGACCGACAACAGCACCGCCGCCCTGCGCATCGAACGCGTCGTCAAGAAATTTGGCGATTTCACCGCGCTGAACGACGTAAGTCTCGCCATCGAGAAGGGCGAACTCGTGTGCTTTCTCGGTCCTCGGGCTGCGGGAAGACCACGCTGCTGCGCATCATCGCCGGGCTCGAAGTGCAGACCAGCGGCACCATCCTGCAAAACGACCGCGACATCTCGCGGCTGCCGCCGATGATGCGCGACTACGGCATCGTCTTCCAGTCTTACGCGCTGTTTCCGAACCTGACGATCTACGACAACGTCGCGTACGGGCTGGTGAACCGGCGGCTGCCGAAGGCGCAGGTGCGCGCGCGCGTCGCCGAATTGCTGACGTTAATCGGGCTCGCCGACAGCGGCGGGAAATATCCAGGGCAGTTGTCGGGCGGCCAGCAGCAGCGTATCGCGCTCGCGCGCGCGCTCGCGACGTCGCCGGGCCTGCTGCTGCTCGACGAGCCTTTGTCCGCGCTCGACGCGCAGGTGCGCGTGCGCTTGCGTGGCGAAATCCGCCTGCTGCAGCAGCGCCTCGGGGTGACCACCATTCTGGTCACCCATGACCAGGAGGAAGCGCTGTCGATCGCCGACCGCGTGGTGGTCATGAACCAGGGACTGATCGAGCAGGTCGGCACGCCGCGCGAAATCTATAGCGAGCCGGCGTCCGCGTTCGTCGCCGATTTCGTCGGCAAGACCAACATGCTCGCCGCGGTAGTGCGCGACGACTCGGCGCTCGATATCGGCGGCATGCGGCTGCATACGAACGGCACGCCGGTGAATTTCCGCAGCGGCGCCCCGGTCACCGTCTTTTTGCGTCCTGAGGACGTGGTCGTGAGCGGCGCCGAGAATCCGCGCCGGACTCGTTCGCGGGCCGCATCGAAAACATCGAGTTTCTCGGTGCGCTGTGCCGGCTCGGCATCCGCGTCGACGGCATCGCCACGCAACTCGTAAT
>CAWCEB010000017.1:0-17261 GCA_963794105.1 uncultured Actinomycetes bacterium
GCCAAGCACGCGTCGATCGCCGCCGCCAGGCCCGCACAGCCGGCCGTCGCCGCGGCTCCGCGGGTCGTGTCGAGCGTCGCCCAGCCGACCGCCACGCCGGCGCCTGCGCAGCGCCACAAGGCCAAGCCGGCGGTGGACACGAAGCCCGTCAAGAAGGTCGCGCCGGTTCCGGTCACGACGACGCCCGCCGTCACGACGACGCCGGCCACGACCACCGCGCCCGTTCCGCAGGAGGAGTCGGACTCGACGGCGCTGCCGCCGCCGACCACCACCGAGCCGACGACGACCACCCCGCCTCCGACGACGGCCGAGCAGCCTCCGCCTCCGACGACGACGGCCGAGCAGCCTCCGCCGCCGACCACCACGGACCAGCAGCCGCCGCCCGACGAGCAGCCGCCGCCGCCCGGGCCCTAGCCCACGCGATCGCCCAGCGCCGCGTCCGGCTCCGGCGAGAGCAGCAGCACGGTGCGGTCGGCCGTGTAGGTCCCGAGCACGAGCACCTCGGAGCGCACCGGGCCGATCTGGCGCGGCGGGAAGTTCACGACTCCGACCACGAGCCGCCCCTCGAGCTCGGAGCGCTCGTAGTTGCGGATCTGCGCGCTGGAGCGCTTGATGCCGATGTCGGGGCCGAAGTCCACGCGCAGCTTCCACGCGGGGCTGCGCGCCTCTGGGAAGTCCTCGACCTCGACGATCCGCCCCACGCGCATGTCCACGCGCATGAAGTCGTCGAAGGTGATCTCCGGCTCGACGGGCTCGCTCACGCCAGCCCGATGACCTTCATGCGCCGGCTCAGAGCCGTCATCGCGAACGCGCGCGTGTCGTTCATCGTCACGCCGAACGGCGTCGGCTCGTCGTCGGCCATGTCGGCCATCCACTTCGGCTTGAGCACGCCGTCGGCCGCCGGCCCGACCTCGATCAGCGTCCGCTGGATCGCCTCGCGGTACCTCGGGTCGCGCGCGGCCATCTCGCGCAGGAAGCGCGCCCCGAACGCGACGTGGCGGTGCTCGTCGCGGGCGACGTTCGTGAAGCCCTCGACGAAGCCCGGCAGCGTCCCCTGCGTCTCGTTGTACTCGATGATGAAGTGCTGGCCGGTGAGGGCGAGCATGCCCTCGACGACCATGTGGTAGATCGTCACCGCTTCGACGAGCGTCTCGAGGTCCTCGGGCTCGACGGCGAGCCGGTCGGTGCGCTGCTTGAGCAGGTCGTCGAAGAGCACATCGAACTGCTGGGTCGTGTGCTCGCGGCTCGCGTCAAGGCGCTGTGGATGTCGTCGGTGTCGAAGATGCCGACCTCGGTGTAGAAGCGGTCGAAGAACGCGACATGGCGCGCCTCGTCGGCGATCTGCGTGCACAGGAAGATCCGCATCTCCTCGTCGGGCGCGGCGCGCATGATCGGCCCCAGCTCGGCGGCGACGCGCTGCTCGCCGATGAAGAACGAGCTCAGCCCGGACATCCGCTGGAAGCGCTCCTGGTCGTCGAAGCGCTCGTGCCAGTCGATCCGGTCCTGGCTGAAGTCGATGTCCTGCGTCGCCCACTGCTGGCGCTCCCACAGGTGGTACAGCTCGCGGTAGGTCAGCAGCTGAAACCCGCTGCGCTCGGCGGCCTCGCTGACCGCAGGATCGGAGGTCGCCTGGAAGTCGGCGCGGTCGTTCAGCGAGGCGGCGGAGGCGGGCTGGGTGTCCATGCCGGGAGCCTAGGACTGGCTGGCCGGCCAGTCAATGCCCGCGCGCGCTACCTGACCACGCTCGGAACGCCAAATCCACTGGACGAATGATGGACGCGCCAAGCGCAAGTGCGCGCTCTGTCACGCGTTTCGTCGATAACGCGACTGAGTGTTATGCAGCTGCCCAACCTCCTCACATATGACGGTGCCAGGCGCCGCCTGTGGATTGGCGGGCAGCGCTGTCACCACGGGGCAACCGGGGCGCTCCTGACCGCCGGCGCGGCCGTCGGGCTGGCCGCCGCCAGGTGGAGCCCCGTCCGCGCCGTCGTCCTCGCGACGACTGGATCGATCCTGATGGTCCACGACTGGAAGGACCGCTCGATCTGGTTCAAGCGCGGCTGGCAGGACCAGGCGTAGCGCGGCGCTCGCGCGCCGCGCGCTCGCGACCAGCCGGGCCCCGCGCACCGCCAACGCCGTGGCGGGGCCTCATTCCCCGATCGAGAAGAGGGCCTCGAGATCGTGCTGGGAGAAGACCTCGAAGGCGACCATCGTCTGGGTTCGCACGACGCCCTCGAGCTTGACCAGCTCGCCGGTGATCACCTCGGCGAGCTGCTCGTGGCGCGGGACGCGGACGATCGCGACGAAGTCCCACTCCCCGGTGACCGAGTAGGCCTCGGCGACGCCGTCGAGGCCTGCGAGCTTGCCGCCGAGCGTCGACAGCGCGTCGCGCTCGGCCTCCACCAGGACGACCGCATGGGTCATAGCGTGTGTGTCCCTCCGGGTTCGAGCACCGCGACCTCCGAGATGCCTCCCTGCTGCACGTCGGCCTTGAACGCCTCGGCGTCGGTCTCGATCGGCGGGAACGTGTCGTAGTGGCACGGGATCACGAGGTCCGCGCCGACGAGCCGCGCCGCCTCGACCGCGTCGAAGCGATCCATCGTGTAGTGGCCGCCGATGCACATCAGCGCGGCATCGAGCCGGCCGCGCTTGCCGACCAGAGACAGATCGCTGAACAGCGCCGTGTCGCCCAGGTGGTAGATGCGCTTGTCGCCGATCTCGATGACGAGGCCGGCGGGCGTGTTGATGGTGCCCTTGGGCGTCGTCGACGTGTGCCACGCCGGGACGATGCGGACCGAGCCCCAGTCGAAGGCGACCGTTCCGCCGAGGTTGGGGTCGAAGACCTGGTGGTCGCCGCCGAGCTCCTCGCCGACCTCCCCCGCGAGCTCGGTGATCGCCAGCACGGGCGCGCCGGTGCGCTTGGCGATGTCGATGACGTCGCCGTAGTGGTCGGCGTGGCCGTGCGTCAGCAGGATCGCGCTGGCGTCGATCTCGCCGGCCGCCGCCGCGGCCTTCGGGTTGCCCGTCAGGAACGGGTCGATCAGGACGGTGGTGTCGCCCTCGGTGAGCGCGAAGGCCGCATGGCCCAGGAACCGGATCTCCATCAGTCTCCCTCTGTGGTCTGCGTGGAACGTGAGAGCTCGCGTGCGAGCTCGAACCCCACTGCTACCCCGACGAGCATCCCGATCCGCGTCTCCTCGGCCACGAGCGTCCGGACGGCGCGCAGCCGCTCGTCGTCGTCGGGGGTGGCAGCCGCGCGCGCGACCTGCTCGTCATGGGCGGCCCCGAACCAGCCGCCCGCGTCGAGCGCCTCCGTGAGGATCCGCTGCAGCCCGGGGGCCGCGTGGGTGACGACCTCCTGCGCATGGCCGAGGCGCTCGGGATCGGCGGCCAGCGCCGCCACCGCGACGTCGACCTGCTCGGCGGAATAGCTCGCTTCGGGCACTGCGCGATCATAGGCTGCATGACGATGCGGCTCTTGGAGCTGTCCCACGGCGCCGGCTGCGGCTGCAAGCTGCCCGCCGACAAGCTGACCCCGATCGTCGCCGGGCTCCCCGGGCCGACGGATCCGCGCGTGCTCGTCGACGCCTCGACCGCCGACGATGCAGCCGTCGTGAAGCTCACCGACGACCTCGCGCTCGTCCAGACCGCCGACTTCTTCACCCCGATCGTCGGCGACCCCTACCTGTTCGGGCGCATCGCAGCGACGAACGCGCTCAGCGACGTCTACGCGATGGGCGGCACCCCGGTGAGCGCGATCAACCTCGTCGCGTTCCCGCTCGAGGAGCTCGGTGGGAGCATGCTCGGCGACATCCTGCGCGGCGGCGCCGACGCGGTGATCGCCGCCGGCGCCAGCGTGGTCGGCGGCCATTCGATCGACGACCCCGAGCCGAAGTACGGCCTCGCCGTCACGGGAACCGTGCACCCGGATGCGGTGCTGACGAATGCCGGCGGCCGCCCCGGCGACGCGCTCGTCCTGACCAAGCCGCTCGGGGTCGGGCTCGTGGTCACCGCGACGAAGCGCGGGTTCGTCGCCGCCATCGACGAGGCGATCGCGATCATGACGACGCTCAACGACCGCGGCGCCGCGAGCGCCCGCGCAGCCGGGGCGAACGCCCTGACCGACGTCACGGGCTTCGGGCTGCTCGGCCACCTCCACGAGCTCACGCTCGCCAGCGGGTGCGCGGCCGAGGTGGTCGCCGAGCACGTGCCGGCGATCGAGGACGTGCTGTCGCTCACGACGGCGGCGATCGCCGGCGGCACGCGGCGCAACCGCGATCACGCGGAGACGTTTGCGACGTTCGCCGGCGACGTGCCCGAGGAGCGCCGCTGGCTGGTGTGCGACGCGATGACCTCCGGCGGCCTGCTGGCCGCCGTGCCGGGCGCGATGGACGAGGGCTGGGTCGTGGGCCGGCTCGTCGAGGGCGAGCCGGGCACGATCACGGTCGTCTGACGACGCGCGTCAGCACGAGGCCCACGACCAGGCCGGCGAGCGCGCCGGTGACCGCGGCGATGATCGACGCCTGCTGCGTGGCGGCCGACATCGCGAACAGCAGGACCGCCATCACCAGCGTCCCGAGCAGGTCCCCGTCGTACTCCTCGCCGGCGCGGGCGCGCAGCAGGTCGGGCACCGCCCACGCGCACAGCAGCGCCAGCGCCAGCCCGTTGCCCCCGTAGGCGAACGGCGTCGAGTCCAGCGCGCTCACCGCCGCCATCCCGCCCACGCCGCCGAGCACGAACAGCGCGATCACCACCGCGGGCCCGTGGCGGAGCTCCAGCCGCCAGCCATAGACGCCGATCGCCAGCAGCGCGGCGAACTCGTACCAGCCGTTCTGGTAGACGAAGACCGACGTGACGGCCCTCCAGGGGTCGTCGGAGAGGTGCGCGACGAGCCCGAGGTCCGCGCGGTCCACGAAGACCACGAGCAGGATGAAGAACAACGAGGCGCCGAGCAGCGCCAGCGTCGCGTAGGGCCGCCGCGTCTCGTCGACGCCGAAGGCCGGCAACGCCGGCGCGCGAACCGTCCGGCGCTGCTTGGCCCCGCGCGGGCGCTTGACCTGGCCCGAGCGCTCGATCTTCGGCGCGCGCTTGCGCAGGCGGTGGCCGCAGTAGGGGCACTCCGTGATGTACGGAGACACCTCGGAGCTGCAGTTCTTGCAGATGACGAAGAGATCCGGCTCGGTCGACACGCTCGACCCGATTGTCTCAGGTACGCCCCGGCGCGTTCGCCCTATGCGCGGCCGGCCGTCGCGGCCACGATCTCCGCCATGACCTCGCGCAGGTCGTGGTTGGCCTCGTAGACCACGATCTGGCGCGCGGCGCCGTTGCCGCGATCGAGCAGATCCTGGATCCCGTCAAGCTCGGCGCCGGAGCCGAGGTCCTGCGCGTGGCCGCGCAGCCGATCGACCAGCCGCCGGGCGAGCGCGCGCGAGCTGACGCGCTCGGAGCTCGGCAGGTCGACCAGCTCGCCGTCGAGGCCATGGCGCGCCGCCAGCCACTTGTTCTCGTCGAGCATCTGCCAGGGTAGTCGGTCAGGTGCTCGCCCGCCTCGTAGTGCTCGGCCAGCTCCTTCACCATCGCCTGGATCAGCGCCGCCAGCGCCACCGCGTGCTCGACGCGCGTCTGGCTGTCGCAGGCGCGGATCTCGATCGTGCCGAACTTCGGGATGCGGGCGGACGTCGTACCAGAGGTACGTGTAGTCCTCCATCACGCCGGACTCGACCATGAACTGGATCTCGCGCTCGTAGTGGTCCCAGTCGCGGTAGGCGGGCGGGATGCCCACGCGCGGGAAGGCACGGAAGATCGGCGTGCGCGTCGAGGCCAGGCCGGTGCTGTCGGCCCGCCAGAACGGCGAGTTCGCGCTCAGCGCGAGCAGGATCGGCACGTGCACGCGCATGCCGTTGGCCACGTGGATCGCCTTGTCGGGATCGTCGAGCCCGACGTGCACGTGCTGGCCGAAGATGATCTCCTGGCGCGCGACGAAGCGCAGCGCGCTGATCAGGTCGCGATAGCGCGGGCGAGCGACGATCCGCTGGTCCTCCCACATCGCGAACGGGTGCGTGCCCGCCGAGCCGATCACGAGGTCCTTGCGCGCCGCCGCCTCGCTGACCTGCCGGCGCAGCGCCCGCAGCTGCTCGCCCGCCTCGACGGTGGTCGCGCACGGATCGGTCGAGATCTCGAGCACGGATTCCATGAGCTCGGGTTTGATCTCGCCCTCGGGGGAGTCCTCGAGGAGCGATTCGATCGCGTTGACCAGGTCGAACGACCTGGCGTCGCAGATCATCAGCTCCTCTTCGATCCCGATCGTGTAGCTGGGCCCGGTGAAGTGGTGCTCCATCCGGCGGCGAGCTTACCCGTCGACGCATACACTCAGTTGAGACCGAACCGGAGGGATGAAACCGTGGCTACTGCCGAACTGACCAGCTCGCGCCTCGAGGAGCTCCTCGGCGACGAGGCCGAGGGTCTGCTGAATCACAAGTGCACGACGCTCGACGCGTCCGATCTGCACCTCCCCGGCCCCGACTTTGTCGAGCGGGTCTTCGTCCAAACCGACCGCAACGCGCAGGTGCTGCGCAACCTGCAGGCGCTCCACGAGCACGGGCGCCTGGGCGGCACCGGCTACGTGAGCATCCTGCCGGTCGATCAGGGGATCGAGCACTCGGCCGGCGCGAGCTTCGCGCCCAACCCTCTGTACTTCGATCCGGAGAACATCGTTCAGCTCGCGGTCGAGGGCGGCTGCAACGCCGTCGCCTCCACGGTCGGCGTCCTGGGCGCGATGTCACGCAAGTACGCCCACCGGATCCCGTTCATCGTCAAGCTGAACCACAACGAGTTCCTGTCGTACCCCAACGCCTACGACCAGATCATGTTCTCGAGCGTGCAGCGGGCGTGGGAGCTGGGCGCGTCGGGCGTCGGCGCGACGATCTACTTCGGCTCCGACGAGAGCCGCCGCCAGATCGTCGACGTCGCGAAGGCCTTCGAGGAGGCCCACCGGCTCGGCATGTACACGGTGCTGTGGTGCTATCTGCGCAACAGCGCGTTCAAGAAGGACGGCGTCGACTACCACGTGTCCGCCGACCTCACCGGCCAGGCCAACCATCTCGGCGTCACGATCGAGGCGGACATCATCAAGCAGAAGCTGCCGGAGAACAACGGCGGCTACGTGGCGCTGAACGCCGACGGCGTCTCGTACGGCAAGACGAGCGACCTCGTCTACTCCAAGCTGACGACCGACAACCCGATCGACCTCACGCGCTACCAGCTGATGAACTGCTACCTCGGGCGCGCCGGGCTCATCAACAGCGGCGGCGCGTCGTCGGGCCAGACCGACCTTGCCGAGGCGGTCCGCACGGCCGTGGTGAACAAGCGCGCCGGCGGCACCGGCCTGATCTCGGGGCGCAAGGCGTTCCAGCGTCCGATGGACGAGGGCGTGGAGCTGCTCCACGCGATCCAGGACGTCTATCTCAACGACGAGATCACGATCGCGTAACGAGTCTGCAACGTCGGCTGCGTGACGCCGCCGGCGACCCTAGGGTCGTCCCGCATGCGTTCGCGCACCGTCATCCCATGGCTGGTCTTCGCCGTCGCGCTCGCGGCCCTCGTCGTGGGCCGGGGGCGCGGGGGCGATCAGCCCACCGGCCCGTTGCACGGCCGCGTCGTGCGCGTCACCGACGGTGACACGATCAAGGTGCGCCTGGACGACGGCCGCACCGAGCGGGTGCGCTACATCGGCATCGACACGCCCGAGTCGGTCAAGCCCGACACGCCCGTGCAGTGCTTCGCGAAGAAGGCCAGCCACTTCAACGCGGCGCTGGTGAGCGGCCGCGAGGTGACGCTCCGGACGGACGCCGAGGCACGGGACCGCTACGGGCGCCTGCTCGCCTACGTGTACGCCGGCGGGCGCTTCGTCAACCGCGAGCTCGTCGCACGCGGATATGCGCGCACGCTCACGATCCCACCGAACGTCGCGCATGCGGACGAGTTCGCGCGCCTGGCGAGCCGCGCCCGAGAGGCCGGGTTGGGCCTCTGGCAGCGCGTGCGCGTAGTACGGTTGGGGCCACGTTATGGCCACCAAGATGCGCCAGAGCCTCAACCAGTTCGAGCGGGCCTTCCTCGAGGAGACCCAGGCTGACCGCATGCGCCGCGAGGCACTGCGGCGCCAGGCCGTGCAGCGGGCTCGCCAGCGTCAGGTCGAACGCGTCCACAAGCACGGCAGCGCCCGCTTCTGGGTGCTAGTGCTCGTGCTCATCGGCACCGCGGTACTGGTCACCGTCGCGATGTTCGAGACGCTCTACTACGTGATGGGCTGAACCCGGCCGGGCCGGGTCAGCGCTTCAGCTTCGCAAGGGCAGCGTCCACCTCGGCACGGACCCCGCCGGACGCCGCGGCTTCGGCCGCGCGCTCCTGCTGGATCTCGAGATAGACCTCCTTGCGGAAGACCGGAACCTCACGAGGGGCCTGGATTCCGATCCGGACCTTCTCGCCCATGATCGACAGGACGGACACCTCGATGTCGTCGCCGATCATGATGCTCTGGTTGGACTTACGTGTCAGGACGAGCACGGCTGGCTCCCTCCGTGGACCGATACGGACTTTGGCAGCCTCGCTGCCCACATGCAAGCAGCCTGAAACCCATCACATCGCGGTTGCGTCGTATGGGCGCGCCAAGGCGTGACAAAGCGACGGGTTCGCTGCGCGAGCGAGTCCGGATCGCGGTGGCCGCCCACGCGGCCACCACATTCGGAATCGTCTAGTGTGCCGCGCTCAATGGCACGCCGTTCGCTGCGCCCACACCTGAATCAGATTCGGACCTGGGTCCGCCAGGGAAGGACCGACGCCTGGATCGCGCACCAGCTCGAGGTCACCGTGACTCAGATCGCCGCCTTCAAGCGGGAGAACGACCTCGCGCCCGAGGGCGAGGCGCCCGAGGGCGCCGCCGGGGTCGACTTCGACGACGAGATCGACCTGCGCGCCGAGGACGACGCGCTGATCGCCGCCGAGCTCGAGGCCGAGGCCGCGCGGGCCGAGGACGAGGGCGACGACGGCGACGAGGGCGACGACGGCGAGGGCGATGAGGACGACGAGGACAAGCCCAAGCGCCGTCGCGGGCGCCGGGGCGGGCGCGGGCGGCGCGCAGGCGGCGCCCGCGACAAGAGCTCGGCCACGACCTTCGAGGGGACGTTCGACCACGGCGAGGAGGGCTACGGCCTGTGGCTCGACCCGGCCGTGGCCGACAGCGGCGTGTACGCAGAGCACTGGGCCGGCCATCGGCCCGTCGAGGTGACGATCGAGGAGGACCAGATCGTCATCCGTCGCGCCGGCGAGGACGCCGGCGATGACGACGACGACTGATCGGCAGGACTTCCAGCGCGCGCTCGACATGGAGCGCGGCCTGCTGGCCGGCGCTGCGCAGCGCTCCGAACCTCATCCGCTGGGCGTGCTGCTCTTCGACGACGCTCGGCCGCGCGTGTGGGTCCACAACCAGCTGCACGTCACCGGCCCGGCGGGTGACATCGACGACCTCGTGCGCATCCTCGACGAGCACTACGGAGCGCTCCAGCACCGGCGTGTGGTGGTGGAGGACGAGGTCGAGGGAGAGCGGCTGGCCGACGGCTTCCGCGATCGCGGCTGGGAGGTCGACACCACGGTCTACATGGCACTCCGCGAGCCGCGCGACCGGGAGCCCGACGCCTCGCTCGCGGCCGAGGTCAGCGCCCATGAGCAACGGGCCGTAGAGCGCAGGACGCTGAGTCAGGAGCCGTTCGCCAAGGATCCCGAGGTGCGCGAGATGCTCGTGGACGCGCGTGCAGCGCGCCAGGCCACGGTGGACGAGTGCCGCCTCATCGGAGGCATGGCCGACGGCGGGCACGTCGGCAACACGACCGTCTACATCGAAGGCGACATCGCCCAGGTCGAGGACGTCGCGACGCTGCGGGCCTACCGCGGTCGCGGTGTCGCCCGCGCGATGGTCTCACTCGCGACCGACATCGCCCGCGAGTCCGACGCCGACCTGATCTGGATCGCCGCCGACGACAACGACTGGCCCAAGGAGCTCTACGCCAAGCTCGGCTTCCGCCCAATGGGCCGCATCTGGTCGTTCACGCGCCTGGGACCGGAGCACCCGTCCTACGATCCGGCGGCGCGCTAGAGCTGCGACTCGAGGCGGCGGCCGCCGGCGAAGTCCGAAGCGCCGCGCAGGTAGCGAAGGAAGGCAGCGCCCGCGACCGTTCGCTCGTCCCACGCCCAGGGCGCCTCGGGCGCGACGCGATAGGCGAGGTCGAGCACCCAGCTGGTGCCGCGGTCGTAGAGCGAGACGAGCTCGTCGACCGTGTAGGCCGAGCCCAGCCGCCGGCGTAGCTCGGCGACCGCCGCGTCGGAGACCAGCTCCAGTGCCGCGCGCTCGCGATCTGGGGTCGCCTCGAGGCGGCGCGTGCCGTCCTGCCACTCCTGGATCGCGGTGTCGAACAGCGCCATCGCGCGCAGGGTAGCGTCCGCGCGAGCGCGCGTTACCTGGGCAGGCCGCGCAGGACGAAGATCCGCTCGCCGGGCCGCGTCATGCCCAGGCCGCGCGCCTCGCGCTCGAGCACGGCGGGATGGGTCAGCGCGGCGCGCCGGGCCCGCAACCGCTCGTTCTCGCGCTTGAGCGAGGCCACAACGGCGCGCTCGTGCTTGGACTTCTGCCAGGTCGAGACGTACGAGCGCGCCGGGCCGATGAACAGACCGAGGAGGACGACCATCACCCCGAGCAGCGCCAGGCGGCTGATGCGGTCCCAGCGGATGCGGCCGCCGGTGATCGCGCGCGGCTTCTGGCGCGCCCGCGGAGCGGGTCGCCGGGCATGGCTGTTCCGGGCGCGAGCGGCGGCCATTGGGCCTGCGTTCGCGCCCGCCCGGTCGTCTCCTGCCGGCCTGGACTAAATGCGAAAAACGCTGCGTCCCGGGAAGGACGCGTCGGAGCCCAGCGACTCCTCGATCCGCAACAGCTGGTTGTACTTCGCCACCCGGTCCGAGCGCGACGGGGCGCCCGTCTTGATCTGGCCGCAGCCGGTCGCCACGGCGAGGTCGGCGATCGTCACGTCCTCGGTCTCCCCCGAGCGGTGCGACATGACGGCGGTGTAGCCGGCCGAGCGCGCGAGGGTGATCGCGGCGAGCGTCTCGGTGAGCGTCCCGATCTGGTTGACCTTGATCAGGATCGAGTTGGCGATGCCGCCATCGATGCCGCGCTGCAGGCGCTCGACGTTGGTGACGAAGAGGTCGTCGCCGACGAGCTGGATGGTCTCGCCGATGCGGTCGGTCAGCGTCTTCCAGCCGTCCCAGTCCTCCTCGTCCATGCCGTCCTCGATCGACACGATCGGATACTTGCCGGCCAGGTCGGCCCAGTAGGCGGCCAGCTCGTCGGAGGACAGCTTGCGGCCCTCGTGCTCGAGGTCGTAGACGTCACCGGAGCGGATCTCGCTGGTGGCGGGGTCGAGCGCGATGAAGACGTCCTCCCCGGGCCGGTAGCCGGCGGCCTCGATCCCGCGCACGAGCATCCGCAGCGCCTCCTCGTTGGAGCCGAGGTCGGGCGCGAAGCCGCCCTCGTCGCCGACCGCGGTCCCCAGGCCGCGGTCGTGCAGCGTGCCCTTGAGCGCATGGAAGACCTCCGCGCCCATCCGCAGGCACTCCGAGAAGGTCGGCGCGCCCGCCGGCACGACCATGAACTCCTGGAAGTCGACCTTGTTGTCGGCGTGCGCGCCGCCGTTGAGCACGTTCATCATCGGCACGGGCAGCACGTGCGCGGCCTCGCCGCCCAGGTAGCGCCACAGCGGCAGGCCCTCCTCCGCGGCCGCCGCATGCGCGGCGGCGAGCGACACGCCCAGGATCGCGTTGGCGCCGAGGCGCGACTTGTTCGGCGTGCCGTCGAGGTCGATCAGCGCGCGATCCAGCCCCTGCTGGTCGAGCACGTCGCGGCCGTGGATCGCCTCGGCGATCTCGCCGTTGACGTTGCCGACGGCGTTGCTCACGCCCTTGCCGAGATATGCGGCCTTGTCGCCGTCGCGCAGCTCGGTGGCCTCGAACTCGCCGGTCGACGCGCCGCTGGGCACCGCGGCGCGGCCGGCGGCCCCGGAGCGCAGCGCGAGCTCGACCTCGACCGTCGGGTTGCCCCGCGAGTCGAGGATCTGGCGGGCATGGACCTTCTCGATCTGGCTCATCGGTTCGGTTCCTCGTTCAGTCGTGCCTGTGCGTAGAAGCCGAGCTGTTGCTCGGTGTCCAGATCGTTCCAATTCGCGCCCGCGCGCGAGGCGAGGCCCTCGGCGGCCTCGACGCGGCCGCGGAAACGGTCCGCCGCGGCGCGCAGCGCCAGCTCGGGATCGACCTTCAGCTTGCGCGCGACGTTGACCGCGGCGAACAGGACGTCGCCGGCCTCGTGGAAGCGGTCCTCGCGCGTCTGTGCCGCCTCGAGCTCCTCCAGCTCAGCGGAGATGGCCTCGTAGGGCACGTCGTCGAAGTCGAACCCCGACGTCGCCGCGCGGCGCTGCACCTTGCGCGCGTAGAGCGGCCCGGGCAGGTTCTCCGGCACCTCGCCGAAGATCCCCGGCTCGCGCCCCTCCTCGCCCTGCTTGATCGCGTCCCAGTTGCGCAGCACCTCGCCGGCGTGTGCAACTTCCACATCGCCGAAGACGTGCGGGTGACGGCGGATCAGCTTCTGGCGGCAGTGCTCGGCGACGTCGGTCATCGAGCCGGCGCCGCGCTCCTCGAGCAGCAGCGCCAGGAAGTGCACCTGGAAGAGCACGTCGCCGAGCTCGTCGAGCAGCTTGCGGTCATCACCGCGCTGGGCCGCGTCGGCGAGCTCGTAGGACTCCTCGACGGTGTGCGGGACGATCGATCGCTCGTCCTGCTCGCGATCCCACGGGCATTCCTTCCGCAGGCGGCGGGTCAGCTCGTCGAGCCGGCCGACCGCCTGCGCAACCTCGTCGGGTTGGCTCACCCGCCGCTGGTCGTGGTGCCCTGGTTCGCGGGCGGCGCGTTCTGCGTCGTCACGCCGCCGGGCGGCACGGTGGACGTGCTCTTGGGCTTCGGCGCGTTCTTGCAGTCCTGCGTCACGTAGCCGTGGCGGCAGTTCGTCTTGTCCTTCCAGCGCTTCTGGAAGTCCTTGACGAAGCTGTCGAGCGCCTTCTGCTGGTTCTGCGACTGCAGCAGCTGCTTGATCGTCGGCGTCGCCTGCGTGAGCGTCTGCTGGCTGGACTTCGTGATCTTCGTGACCTTGAAGACGTAGTAGCCGAACTGCGTCTTGATCGGCCCGTAGACCTTGCTCTTGGACGCCTTGAAGACGGCGTCGTCGAGCGCCTTCTCCTGTTGGCCCTTCGCCACCGCGAGCAGCTTGCCGCCCTGGTTCTTGGAGGCCTGGTCGATCGAGTACTTCTTGGCGACGGCCTTCCAGCTCTGGCCGCGCTTCAGCGCGGCGGCCGCAGCGTCGGCCTGGGCCTTCGTCTTGGTCAGGACGATGCAGCAGGTCACGGCGCTCAGGCTGAGCGAAGCGCGACTTGTTCTTGTTGTAGTAGGCGCTGACCTGCGCGTCGGTGACGGTGTCCTTGCCCTTGGTCACCTTCGTGCGCAGCTTGTCCGACAGCGCCTGGACCTTGACGCGGAACTTGAGGTCGTCGAGGGCCATGCCGGAGGACTTCAGGAACTTCTGGAAGTCCGCCTCCTTGGGGAACGACTGCTTCTTGGTCGTGTCGAACTGCTTCTTGACCTCGGCGTCGGTGACCTTCACGCCCTGGTCGTCGGCCTCGCCGACGATCCACTGCGCGGAGATCAGGAACTGCAGGACCTGGTCGCGCAGAGCCGTTGTACTCGGTCTGGCACTGCGGCTTGAACTGGGCGGTCGGTCGGCGTCGGCTGGCCCTTGGCGGGCTTGGGCGCGGTCTTGCGTCTTCTTGGCGATGCACTGCTTGAAGTCGGGCGGGTCCGGGATCTGCGCCTGGCGCCTTGCCGGACGCGATGTCGGGGTTCGTCTGGCCTGGGCGGAGATCGCAGCGATGCGGAGCCAGTGGTTGAAGTCGTCTTTGGTGATGGAGGTGTCGCCGACCTTCGCCACGGAGTTGCCGGGGACGTCGCTGGCGCAACCGACCGCACGCAGGCGCAGGGCGATCGCGACAACGAAAGAGGCGCCAAGCGCCAGGAAACGGGGCGTCGAAGCTTGCATGAGAGACGCCGGTCGCGACCCGCGAGGACGCGGCTCAGACGGTCCCGACGCTGACCACCGCGAGCAAGGTATCGGCAGCCTGGACAACCGCCGGGAAGCGCTCGCTGCGGATCCTCGGGAACCCGAGCGAGACCTGGGAGCGCCCGGCTCGTAGAGCGCCTCCGGGAGGTCGTTGCGCAACCGCGCGGCCTGCTCGTCGTCGAGGTCGATCGGCGTCACCGCGAGCCGGCCGCCGCGGAACGACACGACGCGCGCGCCCGCCTGGCCGAGCTTGATGCGCGCCTGCTGGAGGTCGATGAGGTTCGCCAGCGGCTCGGGGACCGGGCCGAAGCGATCCTCGAGCTCGTCGCGCAGCAGCGCGAGCGTCGGCGACCTCGCGCGCGGCCGCGATCCGGCGGTGCGACGTCGATCTTCGCCTGCTCGTAGGGGATGTAGTCGGCGGGGACGTAGGCGTCGACGTTGACGTCGAGGCGCACCGGCTCGGGCCCTCGTCGCCGCGCCGTCGCCCGCCATCGCCGGACCGCCTCGTCGAGCATCGACAGGTACAGCTCGAAGCCGAGCGCCGCGACGTGGCCGGACTGCTCGTCGCCGAGCAGGTTGCCGGCGCCGCGGATCTCGAGGTCGCGCATCGCGATCTTGAAGCCGGCGCCGAGCTCGGTGTAGTCGCTGAGCGCGCTGAGGCGCTTCATCGCCTCCTCGGTCAGGGCCGCCGTGCTCGGGGTACAGGAGGTACGCGTAGGCGCGCTCGCGCGAGCGGCCGACGCGCCCGCGGATCTGGTAGAGCTGGGCGAGGCCGAAGACGTCGGCGCGCTCGACGATCAGCGTGTTGGCCTGCGGGATGTCGATGCCCGACTCGATGATCGAGCGTCGCGACGAGCACGTCGGCCTCGCCGCGCAGGAACGCCAGCATCCGCTGCCTCGAGCGTCCTTCTCGTCCATCTGGCCGTGGGCGACCTCGAAGCGGCATCCCCGGGCACAGGCCGCGCAGGCGCTCGGCCGTCTCGTCGATCGTCTCGACGCGGTTGTGGACGAAGAACGCCTGGCCGCCGCGCGCGCTTCTCGCGCAGCGAGCGCCTGCTTGACGAGCTCCTCGTCGTACTCGCCGACGTAGGTCTTCACCGGCCGGCGGCCCTCGGGCGGCGTCTCGATGACGCTGATGTCGCGCAGGCCGGCCAGCGACATCTGCAGCGTGCGCGGGATCGGCGTCGCGCTCATCGCGATGACGTCGACCTTCAGCTTGAGCTGGCGCAGCAGCTCCTTCTGCTTGACGCCGAAGCGCTGCTCCTCGTCGACGATGATCAGCCCGAGGTCCTTCGGGCGCACGTCGCGGCCGAGCAGGCGATGCGTGCCGATGAGGATGTCGGCCGTGCCGTCGTTGAACTTCGCGACGGCCTCCTTCTGCTGCGTTGGCGTGCGGAAGCGGCTGACGTGCTCGATCGTGAACGGGTAGTCCTTGAGGCGCTCGGAGAACGTGCCGAAGTGCTGCTGGGCGAGGATCGTCGTCGGCGCCAGCATCAGCACCTGCTTGCCGTCCTCGGCCGCCTTGAACGCGGCGCGCAGCGCGACCTCGGTCTTGCCGTAGCCGACGTCGCCGCAGATCAGGCGGTCCATCGGGCGCGCGCGCCTCCATGTCGGCCTTGACCATGCTCGATCGCCTCGCGCTGGTCGGGCGTCTCCGGTCACGGGAACGCCGCCTCGAACTCGCGCAGCCACTCGGAGTCCTCGGGGAACGCGTGGCCCTGGCGGCGCTTGCGCTCGGCGTAGAGGTTGATCAGCTCGCCGGCGAGCTCCTGCGCGGCGCGGCGGGCGCGGGCCTTGAGCGTCTCCCAGCGACTTGCCGCCGAGCTTGCGACAGCGCCGGGTGCGCGCCGCCCGCGCCGACGTAGCGGCTGATCTTCGCCAGCTGGTCGACCGGCATGAAGACCTTGTCCGTGCCGGCGAACTCGAGCTCGAGGTAGTCGCGCGTGACGCCGGCGACGGTCTTCGTCTCGAAGCCGGCGAAGCGCGCGACGCCGTGGTCCTCGTGGACGACGATGTCGCCCGTGCGCAGGTCGGCGAACGAGCGCAGGGCGCCGCGGCGCGGCCGGCGGCCCCCGGGCGCTCGGCGCGCGCGGCGGCGGAACAGCCGGTGCTCGGGGATGACCGCGAGCCTCAGCGCCGGCGGCGATGAACCCGTCGCGCAGGCTGCGCCTCGGCGAAGCGGAGCTGCGGCTCGCGGGCCGGCGTCCGTCGCCAGCTCGGCCGCACGCGCGCGAGGTTGTAGGCGGCGCGCTCGCCGTCGCCGCGGCGCGGCCAGGTGACGACCGTCCGGTAGCCGGAGCGCGACGAGCTTCTCGAGCTCGGGCTCGGCCTCCTTGAGGGAGCGCGCGGCGAGGTCGGCGGCCTGCGCGCGGAACTCGAAGGGCTGGTCGGCGGCTGATCGAGCTCGAGAGCCGGATCCGCGCGCGCTCGTCGAGCGCCGCGCGCGATCGTCGTCGGGCTTGACGTAGAGGTGGTGGGCGTCCTCGTCGTGGAAGCGCGGCGCAGACGTCCTGCCAGTGGTCGGCGAGCGCGGGCTCGACCTCCTCCTCGGCGGCGACGATCACGCGCGCGCGTCGGCGGGCGCGAGGTCGAGGAACGCGTGGAAGCGGTCGACGGGCAGCAGCTCGGCGACGTCCGGGGCGCTCGTCGGCGTCCTCGAGCGCGGCGATCTCGGCCATCTCGCGGTGCTCGGCCGCGAGCTCCGCCGCAGGCGCGATCTCGACCTGCTCGGTCTCGCCCAGGCAGCGCTGGGTGAACGTGGAGAACCAGCGCAGCGTCTCGACCTCGATGTCGAACAGATCGATGCGGCCGCCCGCTCCTCGGTCGCCGGGTAGACGTCGAGGATGCCGCCGCGGATGGCGAACTGGCCGCGGTCGTCGACCTGGTCGACGCGCTCGTAGCCCGCGGCGACGAGATCGGCGGCGACCTCGTCGAGGTCGAGCAGGTCGCCCGTTCGCGATCGCGAAGGCCGGCGGCCGCAGCGCCGGGTCGGGCACCTTCTCGCTACAGCGCGACAGCGCTGACGACGACGACGGCAGTTCGGAAAGAAGCCAGCAGC